>NZ_OBMS01000009.1:0-170296 GCF_900217715.1 Bacteroides sp. AR29 | reverse complement strand
AGGGTCGTTGTAGACTACGACGTTGATAGGATGCAGGTGTACAGGCAGCGATGTCATAGCCGAGCATTACTAATTGCCCGTCCACTTTTTGCCTTCCGTGTATGGAGGTATATACGTTCAGCAATATATGGACACTTTACTTTTTTCTCATCATGTCTGCCTTATTCAGGTGACTACAGCACCGGGGTTCCACCTCTTCCCATTCCGAACAGAGAAGTTAAGCCCGGTCACGCCGATGGTACTGCGTAACAGTGGGAGAGTAGGTAGTCGCCGTTTTCAGAAGAAGCCTCCGTGTCTGATAAGGATACGGAGGCTTTGTTCGTTTATATACCTCCGGAACTGCTCCCCTTAATCCCTGTCATGCGTTGTTGCATACGTATTTTTCTGCTTCTTTTGTCATTCTTTTGTTATCATTACAGAACAAAGTTGGTGTAAAATGAGTTTTTTTGGAAGAGCAAGAACTTTTCTTCCTTTCTTTCTATTCAATATCAAATGGATTTTTGTAAATTTGGCGTGAATCTAATAGGAAGGGAAAAAATCACGCAATTAATATTGTAATATAAATCATATAATAACTCCTGCAAATATGGAAAACAAGATTCAAGAGCTGACCGATAAGATCTACCGCGAAGGCGTAGAGAAAGGAAACGAAGAGGCACAGAAACTTATCGCAAAAGCTCAGGAAGAAGCCAAGAGAATTATAGAGGATGCTCACAAGGAAGCGGATTCTATCGTGGCTACCGCTCATAAGTCTGCCGATGAACTGGCAGAGAATACAAAATCTGAATTAAAGTTGTTTGCCGGTCAGGCTGTGAATGCTCTGAAGTCCGAAATCGCTACGTTGGTGACGGACAACATTGTGAATGCCGATGTAAAGGCATTTGCTGCAAACAAGGATTATCTTAATGCCTTCATCGTTGCATTGGCGTCCAAATGGAGTGTGAACGAACCAATCGTTATCTCTACTGCCGATGCGGAAGGCTTGACAAAATATTTCGCAGCGAAGGCGAAAGACCTGCTGGACAAGGGTGTGAAGATTGAGCAAGTGAATGGCATCAAAACCTTGTTCTCCGTATCGCCTGCCGATGGTTCGTACAAGGTGAACTTTGGCGAAGAAGAATTTATGAATTACTTCAAGGAATTCCTGCGTCCGCAATTAGTGGAAATGCTGTTCTAAAAACTCCCACAGGATTATGAGTAAATACTATTACTTGGTAGCCGGTTTGCCTGAACTTACTCTGGAAGACAGTAAACTGAGCTATACAGTAGCCGATTTCAAGACGGAACTATATCCTGCCTTGTCGGAAGATGATAAAAAGTTGATAGATTTGTTTTATCTGAAATTCGATAATGCGAATGTCTTGAAACTATTGAAGGATAAGGATGCTGCCATCGACCCGCGCGGAAACTATTCGTCGGAGGAACTGGTGGAATATATCTCACAACTGAAGGATGGCGACGAAGTCTCTGACAGTGTATTCCCATCTTATCTCTCTACGTTCATTTCCGAATACTTCAGCCTGCCTGCCGAGGACGGTTTCTTGTATGAAGACCGCCTGGCAGCGCTCTATTACGCCTATGCTATGGAATCCAGGAATCAGTTTGTGTCTTCCTGGTTTGGCTTCAACCTCACTCTCAATAATATATTGGTGGCGCTCACAGCACGTAAGTTCAAGCTGGACATTGCTCCGCTGATTGTGGGTGATACGGAAGTGTGCGAGGCTCTGCGTACTTCCAATGCCCGTGACTTCGGTCTGGGTACTGAGGTGGATTATCTGGAGCAGCTGGTGAAAATCAGTGAGACGGAGGAACTGGTGGACCGGGAAAAGAAACTGGACCAGCTTCGCTGGGACTGGATGGAGGAGGCCACATTCTTCGATTACTTTACCGTGGAACGTCTGTTTGTCTTCCTGCTACAGCTGGAGATGATAGAACGGTGGATTTCGTTGGATAAAGAGAAGGGTAACCAACTGTTCCGCAGCATTATCGCTGCCTTGAAAGACGAGGTGCAGATACCCGCAGAATTCAGATAAAATAAACAACTAAAAATATATGGCAACAAAAGGAACTGTTAGTGGTGTAATAGCCAACATGGTGACCCTCGTCGTCGACGGACCGGTAGCGCAGAATGAGATTTGTTATATCTCGACCGGAGGAGACAAGTTGATGGCGGAGGTGATTAAGGTAGTAGGTACCCAGGTCTACGTGCAGGTATTTGAGAGTACCCGCGGACTGAAAGTGGGGGCCGAAGCTGAGTTTACCGGACATATGCTCGAAGTAACACTGGGGCCCGGTATGCTTTCGAAGAACTACGACGGTCTGCAAAACGACCTCGATAAGATGGACGGTGTTTTCTTGAAACGCGGGCAATATACCTATCCGCTGGATAAAGGAAGCAAATGGCATTTTGTGCCTTTGGCAAAGGTGGGCGACCAAGTGGAAGCCGCTGCCTGGCTGGGACAAGTGGACGAAAACTTCCAACCTCTGAAAATCATGGTGCCTTTTGAACAGAAAGGTGTGTGCACCGTGAAATCCATTGCAAAGGAAGGTGATTACAGTATTGAGGATACCATTGCAGTGCTGACGGATAGCGAAGGTAATGACATCCGGGTGAACATGATACAGAAATGGCCCGTGAAGCGCGCCATGACCAACTATAAGGAAAAACCGCGTCCTTTCAAATTGCTGGAAACCGGTGTGCGTGTAATCGACACCGTAAACCCGATTGTGGAAGGTGGTACGGGTTTTATCCCCGGTCCGTTCGGTACTGGAAAAACGGTGCTTCAGCATGCCATTTCAAAACAAGCGGAAGCGGACATCGTAATCATCGCTGCCTGCGGTGAGCGTGCCAACGAGGTTGTGGAAATCTTTACAGAATTCCCCGAATTGGTTGACCCGCATACGGGACGGAAGCTGATGGAACGTACGATTATCATTGCCAATACTTCGAACATGCCGGTGGCTGCCCGTGAGGCATCTGTCTACACGGCTATGACGATTGCAGAATACTACCGAAGCATGGGATTGAAGGTACTGCTGATGGCGGACTCCACTTCACGTTGGGCGCAGGCATTGCGCGAGATGTCCAACCGTATGGAGGAGTTGCCCGGTCCCGATGCCTTCCCGATGGACTTGTCCTCCATCATCTCCAACTTCTACGGCCGTGCGGGTTATGTGAAGCTGAACAATGGCGAGTCCGGTTCCATTACTTTCATCGGTACGGTATCGCCTGCCGGTGGTAACTTGAAGGAGCCGGTAACCGAGAATACGAAGAAGGTGGCACGCTGCTTCTATGCCCTTGAGCAAGACCGTGCCGACAAGAAGCGTTATCCTGCCGTAAACCCGATTGACTCGTATTCCAAATATATAGAATACCCTGAATTTGAAGAGTATATCACCAAGCACATCAACGGTGAGTGGATTGGCAAGGTGAATGAAATCAAGACCCGTTTGCAGCGTGGTAAGGAGATTGCCGAGCAAATCAACATCTTGGGTGACGACGGTGTGCCCGTAGAATATCACGTGACTTTCTGGAAATCGGAATTGATTGACTTCGTTATTCTGCAGCAGGATGCCTTTGATGAAATTGATGCCGTGACCCCGATGGAGCGTCAGGAGGAGATTCTGAATATGGTAATAGAAATCTGTCATACTGAATTTGAGTTCGACAACTTCAACGAAGTAATGGATTACTTCAAGAAAATGATTAACATCTGTAAGCAGATGAACTACTCGAAGTTTAAGTCGGAAGAATACGACAAGTTCCATAAGCAGTTGCAGGAACTGGTTGAGGAACGTAAAGCCTAAGGATGTACTATGTGACTATTTACAATTTACTATTTGCCTTGCGGATGCAGGTGTACGGAGGTTGTAGATAGGAAAATAGTAGAATAGGATGGCAGAGATTTAAATAGTAAATAGTAAATTGCTAAATTGTAAATAAATAGATGGCAACAAAAGCATTTCAAAAAATATATACCAAGATTACTCAGATTACGAAAGCTACGTGTTCGCTGAAGGCAACCGGAGTGGGGTATGACGAGTTGGCGACCGTAAACGGCAAGCTGGCCCAGGTGGTGAAGATTGCCGGCGACGAAGTGACTTTGCAGGTGTTTGAGGGTACGGAAGGTATTCCCACCAATGCAGAGGTAGTATTCTTGGGCAAGGCTCCTACAATCAAAGTGAGCGAGCAGCTTGCCGGACGCTTCTTCAACGCCTTTGGCGACCCCATCGACGGTGGTCCGGCCATTGAAGGCGAGGAGGTGGAAATTGGCGGTCCATCCGTGAATCCGGTGCGCCGTAAGCAGCCCTCGGAACTGATTGCAACCGGTATTGCAGGTATCGACTTGAACAATACGCTGGTGTCCGGACAGAAGATTCCGTTCTTTGCCGACCCCGACCAGCCCTTCAACCAGGTGATGGCGAATGTGGCTCTGCGTGCGGAGACCGACAAGATTATCCTTGGCGGTATGGGTATGACGAACGATGACTACCTCTACTTCAAGAACGTATTCTCCAATGCCGGTGCGCTCGACCGTATCGTCAGCTTTATGAATACCACCGAGAATCCTCCGGTAGAGCGTCTGCTGATTCCGGATATGGCACTGACGGCGGCCGAGTATTTTGCTGTAAACAATAATGAAAAGGTGCTGGTGCTGCTGACGGATATGACTTCCTACGCCGATGCGCTCGCCATCGTGTCCAACCGTATGGACCAGATTCCTTCGAAGGACTCCATGCCGGGTTCCCTTTATTCGGACTTGGCGAAGATATACGAAAAGGCGGTGCAGTTCCCAAGCGGCGGTTCCATCACGATTATTGCGGTGACGACTCTGTCCGGTGGCGACATTACGCATGCCGTGCCCGACAATACGGGTTATATCACGGAAGGCCAGTTGTTCCTCCGTCGTGACAGCGACATCGGTAAGGTTATCGTTGACCCGTTCCGTTCCTTGTCCCGTCTGAAACAGCTTGTTACGGGCAAAAAGACACGTAAGGACCATCCGCAGGTGATGAATGCCGCTGTACGTCTGTACGCCGATGCCGCCAACGCCAAAACCAAGCTTGAAAACGGTTTCGACCTGACGAACTACGACGAACGTACCCTTGCCTTTGCCAAGGACTACTCCAACCAGCTACTGGCCATCGATGTCAACCTCGATACCACAGAGATGCTCGATGTGGCATGGAGTCTGTTCGGCAAGTATTTCCGTCCGGAAGAGGTGAATATCAAGAAAGAGCTTGTGGACCAGTTCTGGCCGAAAGCAAACTAAATAAATGTACGATTAGACGATTTACGGTTTACGATTGATATTACTGAAATTGTAAATCTGTAAATTGAGAAATTGAGTAGCTTCAGTCGTCTAATCGTAAATCGTTAAATCGTAAATAAAATGGCTATTAAGTTTCAATATAACAAAACCTCGCTTCAGCAACTCGAAAAGCAACTGAAGGTGCGCGTGCGTACACTCCCCATTATTAAGAATAAGGAGAGTGCCCTGCGTATGGAAGTGAAGCGCTGCAAGGGAGACGCTGCCGCGTTGGACGCGAGGTTGGAAAAGGAAATCCAAGCTTACGAAGCCATGTTCGCCCTTTGGAATGAGTTCGACGCTTCATTGATAAAGGTCAGCGATGTTCATCTCGGTGTAAAGAAGATTGCCGGTGTACGGGTGCCGTTGCTCGAGAATGTAGATTTCGAGATACGCCCTTACAGCTTGTTCAATGCGCCCAAATGGTATGCAGACGGGCTGCATTTGCTTAAGTCACTGGCACATACTGCCATCGAGCGTGAATTTACTGTTGCCAAGTTGAACTTGTTGGAACATGCGCGTAAAAAGACCACCCAGAAGGTGAATCTTTTTGAGAAAGTACAGATTCCGGGTTATCAGGATGCTCTGCGCAAAATCAAGCGGTTTATGGAAGACGAGGAGAACCTTTCCAAGTCATCGCAGAAAATCATGAAATCCCATCAGGAGAAAAGGAAGGAGGCAGAGGCATGATTACGAAAATGAAGAAGCTCACGTTCCTTGTGTATCATAAGGAGTACGAAGCATTTCTGGCACAAATCCGGGAACTGGGCGTGGTGCACGTTGTGGAAAGGCAGTGCGGCGAGATGGACGACACCTTGCAGCAATTCATGCAGAAGCGTACGCTCTACAAGAATATGCTTCAGAGCATGCACACCCTGGCAGACAAACAGCCGGAAGAAAAGGTGCATAAAGAGTTGTCGGCCGATGCTCTGGTGAAATTCTACGAGGACTTGCAGGCGCGGATACAAGACTTGAACCAGCAGATTCCCGCCATCGACAAGGATGTGGCGCAGATGGAAGTCTGGGGCGATTTCGATTGGAGAGCCATCCGCAAGCTGGAAGATGCTGGTTGGTTCGTGCAGTTCTATACCTGCCCGGAGAAAGACTATAACGAAGCGTGGGCAGAGGACTACAATGCCATCGTGGTGAAAGAGAACGGCGGACATCTTTATTTCGTGACCGTCACTCCCCAACCGGTAGAACTGGATGTGGAACCGCTCCGTCTGCCTTCACTCAGCCTCTCCGAACTGAGCCGGAAGAAAGCCGATACGGAAGAGGCCCTTGTGCAGGCACATGCCGGATTGAAAGAATTCTGCAAAGCGAATTACTGCACGTTGGAGAAGTACAACCTACAGCTCCAGGAAGAGATAGACCTGCTGAAAGTCAAGCTGAACAGCGAACATATGGCAGAAGGTGCCGTAGTGTTGATGGAAGGCTGGATTCCCGAAGACTGCGAGGCGGATGTGAGGAAACTTCTCGATGAAAGCGGCACTTATTATGAGATAAGGGCTGCCAAGCGCGAGGACAATGCTCCCATCAAGCTGAAAAACAACGCCTATACACGCATGTACGAAGTGCTTACCAAAATGTACGGTATGCCCGAATATGCCGAGTTCGACCCGACACCGATACTTGCGCCATTCTTCTCGCTCTTCTTTGCTTTCTGTATGGGAGATGCGGGCTACGGTCTGGTACTAATTGCACTCGGGTTCATTTTGAAAAGGAAGATGTCCAAGTCCATGAAAGGCATGATGAACCTGGTGATTACGTTGGGTATATTTACGTCCGTCATCGGTGCCATATTGGGAACCTTCTTCGGTGTAAGCCTCTTTGACCTGGAGATACCCGCCAAACTGAAGGAATTCATGATTGTGGGTAAGATAGGTGAGACTACCTATGACAAGCAAATGCTGCTGGCGTTGATTATCGGTGCGGTGCACATCTGCATTGCCATGACGGTGAAGGCCGTGGGACAGACCGTTCGTTTCGGCTTCAAGGAGTCGCTCAGTGCTTGGGGATGGCTGTTGCTGGTGGTGGGATTTATCTGCACCGGCGGACTTTCCTTCTTCAAAATAATTTCGGAAGACGTGTCTACGTGGGCATTTATCGTGATTGGCGGTGTTTCTGCCATCGGTATCTACCTGCTGAACAATATCCACCGGAATGTATTTGTCAACATCGGTGCCGGAGTATGGGATACCTATAACATGGCAACCGGATTGATGGGCGATATACTTTCCTACATCCGTCTCTATGCCCTCGGCTTGGCAGGCGGTATGCTTGGAGGCGTGTTCAACCAGCTTGCCTTCATGGTGAACGATGCTGCAGGTCCGGCCCTGGGATGGCTGTTCTGCGGTCTGATACTGATATTCGGGCATACGCTGAACATTGCCATGTCTTGTCTGAGTGCCTTTGTACACCCGCTCCGTCTGACATTTGTGGAATACTTCAAGAATTCCGGTTACGAAGGTAAGGGCGAAGCCTATAAACCTTTTACAGTAGTAAAGAAATAAACAAATTAAAAAACAAATAAAAATAGAAACATTATGAATGAAATTTTAGGTTATCTCGGTCTGGGCCTGATGTTGGCCCTTGCAGGAATTGGCAGTTGCTTCGGTACAACTATCGCCGGTAGTGCGGCAGAAGGTGCGTTGAAGAAAGACCCTTCCAAGTCAGCAAGTTATATGATTTTGTCGGCCCTTCCGGCTACGCAGGGACTTTACGGCTTCGTGGCTTTCCTGATGTCCATGGGCAGGGATTTTGCTACGGACGGCCCTTTGATGCTGGGCATCGGACTGGGTGTGGGGCTGGTATGCCTGTTCTCCGCTATCCGTCAGGGACAGATTTGTGCTAGCGGTATTGTGGGTATTTCCCAGGGACACGACGTACAGACCAATACAATGATTTACGCCGCGCTTCCTGAATTCTACGCTATTTTGGCGCTGGTAGCTGCATTGATGGTATAATCCGGATTATAAGAAAATAAACCCCAGGGATTTACAATTGAAATCCCTGGGGTTTTTTGTTTAAATTCCTGGGGCTTCAACTGAAAACTCCAGGAATTCTTTTTTGAAACTTCGGGAATTTTAGACGAAAAATGCATGGATGGGCGAGCCAATGGGGCTTTTGTGGCTAAACTATGACATTCCGCAAACGATTGTTTATGCATATTTAATCAGTTTTTTCGATTAAAAGGCTATTTTTCAAAGAATAATCCGTACTTTTGCAGCCGTAATTAAGATAAAGAGATTATAACATAATATGACTAAAGAACTACTTACCCCCGATTACATCTTCGAAGCGAGTTGGGAAGTGTGTAATAAAGTAGGCGGTATCTATACAGTTTTGTCTACAAGGGCAAATACTTTACAGACTAAATTTCGCGATAGATTATTCTTTATAGGGCCGGATTTCTGGCAGGGAAAAGAGAACCCTTTGTTCATTGAGTCTGATAACCTTTGTGCAGCGTGGAAAAAACATGCAGCGTTGAAAGACAATCTTTCCGTCCGCGTAGGTCGCTGGAACATTCCGGGAGAACCTATTGTTATATTGGTTGATTTCCAACCGTTCTTTGCAGAAAAAAATGAGATTTATACAGAAATGTGGAACCGCTATCAGGTGGATTCACTGCATGGATATGGTGATTATGACGAAGCATCCATGTTTGCTTTCGCTACCGGCAAGGTGATAGAGAGCTTCTATCGCTATAATTTGACGGAAACGGACAAAGTGGTGTTCCAGGCACACGAGTGGATGACCGGCATGGCCGCCCTCTATCTTCAGTCTGCCGTTCCCGAGATAGGGACTATCTTCACCACCCATGCCACGTCCATCGGCCGCTCCATAGCTGGCAACAACAAGCCGCTTTACGATTATCTTTTCGCCTACAACGGCGACCAGATGGCGGAGGAGCTGAACATGCAGTCCAAACATTCCATTGAAAAGCAGACGGCCCACTATGTGGACTGTTTCACCACTGTGAGCGAAATCACAAACAACGAATGCAGGGAATTGCTTGACAAGCCTGCGGATGTTGTGCTGATGAACGGTTTTGAAGATGATTTTGTACCGAAAGGCGCCACCTTTACCGGCAAGCGCAAACGTGCCCGTTCCACCATGCTGCGTGTGGCAAACTGCCTGCTGGGTGAGGACTTGGGCGACGATACGCTGATTATCGGTACCAGCGGACGCTATGAGTTCAAAAATAAGGGTATCGATGTGTTCCTGGAATCATTGAACCGGCTGAACCGCGATAAAGATTTAAAGAAGAAAGTATTGGCGTTTGTCAACGTGCCCAGCTGGGTGGGAGACCCCCGCGAGGACTTGCAGAAGCGCTTGAAGAGCAAAGATAAGTTCACCGAACCGTTGCAGTGTCCTTTCATCACCCACTGGCTGCACAATATGACGCACGACCAGGTGCTGGATATGCTGAAATACCTCGGTATGGGCAATCGTCCCGAAGATAAGGTGAAAGTAATTTTTGTACCTTGCTATCAGGATGGTCACGATGGCATCCTCAACAAGCATTATTATGACTTGATTTTAGGCGAGGACCTCAGTGTCTATCCGTCCTATTATGAACCGTGGGGATATACCCCGCTGGAGAGCGTGGCTTTCCGGGTGCCTACCATCACCACCGACCTTGCCGGTTTCGGACTTTGGGTGAACAGTCTGAAAAACCAGCATGGCATAAACGACGGAGTGGAAGTGCTGCACCGTTCGGACTATAACTATTCCGAAGTGGCAGACGGCATCAAGGACACCGTAGCCTTGTTCTCTACCAAGACGGAAGCCGAAATCAAGGAAATACGCAAGCGTGCAGGCCAGGTGGCAGAGCAGGCTTTGTGGAAGCACTTTATACAATATTATTACGAGGCTTACGACATTGCACTGCGCAATGCCATGAAGCGTCAACTAAAATAAAAGAATTATTAATCAATTAGTTATCATACAATGAAGATTAAAGTTAGTAATGTAAACACTCCTAACTGGAAAGATGTGAATGTGAAATCGCACATTCCCGCCGAACTGGAGAAACTGTCTGAACTGGCACATAACATCTGGTGGGCATGGAATTATGAAGCCACCGAACTGTTCAGAGACCTTGACCCTGCTCTCTGGAAAGAAGTAGGACAGAACCCCGTACTTCTGCTGGAACGTATGAGTTATGCTAAACTCGAGGCACTCGCAAATGACAAAGTTATTCTGCGCAGAATGGATGACGTATACTCCAAGTTCCGCACATACATGGATGTGAAGCCTGACAGCAAGCGCCCGTCCGTGGCTTATTTCAGTATGGAGTATGGTTTGAGCCATGTACTTAAGATATATTCCGGCGGTCTGGGTGTACTTGCCGGTGACTACCTGAAAGAAGCTTCCGATAGCAACGCCGACTTGTGTGCAATCGGTTTCCTGTACCGCTACGGTTACTTTACACAAACATTGTCTATGGACGGCCAGCAGATTGCCAATTACGAGGCACAGAACTTTGGCCAGTTGCCCATCGACCGTGTATTGGATGAGAAGGGCGAGCAGATGGTAGTGGATGTTCCTTATCTGGACTACTACGTGCATGCTTATGTGTGGAGAGTGAACGTTGGACGTATCTCTCTCTATCTACTTGATACTGACAATGAAATGAACAGCGAGTTCGACCGTTCCATCACTCACCAGCTGTATGGCGGTGACTGGGAAAACCGCTTGAAGCAGGAAATCCTGCTCGGTATCGGTGGTATTCTGACGCTGAAGAAGCTGGGCATCAAGAAAGATATCTATCACTGCAACGAAGGACATGCTGCTTTAATCAACGTACAGCGCATCTGTGACTACGTGGCCGAAGGTCTGACTTACGACCAGGCTATCGAGCTGGTACGTGCTTCTTCTCTCTATACTGTACATACTCCGGTTCCTGCCGGTCACGACTACTTCGACGAAGGCCTTTTCGGCAAGTACATGGGCGGCTATCCTTCAAGAATGGGTATCAGCTGGGACGACCTGATGGACCTCGGACGTAACAATCCGGGCGACAAGGGTGAACGTTTCTGTATGTCTGTATTCGCTTGCAACACTTCTCAGGAGGTGAACGGTGTGAGCTGGCTGCACGGAAAGGTTTCCCAGGAGATGTTCGCTTCCATCTGGAAGGGTTACTTCCCCGAAGAAAGCCATGTGGGCTACGTTACCAACGGTGTACACTTCCCCACTTGGAGCGCTACGGAGTGGAAACATCTCTATGCTGCGCATTTTGATGAGAACTTCCTCTACGACCAGTCCAACCCCAAGATTTGGGAGGCTATCTATAACGTGTCCGACGAAGAAATCTGGAAGACGCGCATGGTGATGAAGAACAAACTGATTGACTATGTTCGCAAGCAATACCGTGAAACTTGGTTGAAGAACCAGGGTGACCCTTCACGCATCGTTTCCCTGCTGGACAAAATCAATCCGAACGCTCTGCTGATAGGTTTCGGACGCCGTTTCGCTACCTACAAGCGTGCACACTTGCTGTTCACCGACCTCGACCGTCTGGCCAAGATTGTGAACAACCCCGACTATCCGGTACAGTTCCTCTTTACCGGTAAGGCTCACCCGCACGATGGTGCCGGCCAGGGCTTGATTAAGAGAATCATTGAGATTTCCCGTCGTCCGGAGTTCCTGGGCAAGATTATCTTCCTGGAAAATTATGACATGCAGTTGGCACGTCGCCTCGTTTCAGGTGTGGATATCTGGCTGAACACTCCGACACGTCCGCTCGAAGCATCCGGTACTTCCGGCGAAAAGGCGTTGATGAACGGTGTTGTAAACTTCTCCGTACTCGACGGCTGGTGGTTGGAAGGCTATCGTGAAGGTGCCGGTTGGGCATTGACCGAAAAGCGTACTTACCAGAACCAGGAACATCAGGACCAGCTCGATGCCGCTACTATCTACAGCATTCTTGAGCAAGAAATTCTGCCGTTGTTCTATGCACGCAACAAGAAGGGATATTCTGAAGGTTGGGTGAAGACTATCAAGAACTCCATCGCACAGATTGCTCCCCACTATACAATGAAGCGTCAGCTGGACGACTATTACGACAAGTTCTACATCAAGGAGGCCAAACGTTTCAAGATGCTGGCTGCCGACGGTTGTGCCAAGGCTAAGGAAATAGCTGCTTGGAAGGAAGAAGTTGCCGAGAAGTGGGACAGCATTGAAGTGGTGTCTTGCGAAAAGACCGAAGACCTGGTGAAAGGCTCCATCGAGAGCGGTAAGGAATACACCATTACTTACGTTATCGACGAGAAGGGCTTGAACGATGCTATCGGTCTGGAACTGGTGACTACTTATACGGCTCAGGATGGCAAACAGCATGTTTACTCCGTAGAACCGTTCAATGTAGTGAAGAAAGAAGGTAACCTTTATACTTTCCAAGCTAAGCACAAGATGGAAAATGCGGGTAGCTTCAAGGTTTCTTACCGTATGTTCCCGAAGAATGCAGACCTGCCTCACCGTCAGGACTTCTGCTACGTTCGCTGGTTCGTATAAGAGCATAAAAAAGATAATGTGCCTGCGGATATGGCGGAACACATTATCTGTTCAGATAAAAGATATCATCTGCATGATGCAGGCAGACCATCCGTTTAAAGTAAACGGATGGTCTGTTTCTTTTCTAGAGCTTGCTTTTTATTTCGGCTGTCCAGGCGTCAATGCGTTCGGCGGTTTTGTTACTTTCGTTCACTTCGTCGAGGGGAAGTCCTACGAATGCACCGTCTACCACGGCGATGGAAGAGGAGAAGGAATACCCGTCCGTGCTGACTTTGTTGCCCAAGAAGGTACATCCGCTATCCTTCAGGTCCTCGTAGAGTACTCCGATGCCGTCGCAGAATGTGTCGCAGTAGGATTCGGAGTCACCGCAACCGAATAGGGCTACGAACTTCATGGAAAGGTCGGCGCTCTTCAGTACTTTTACACCGTCATACCAGTCGTCCTGCAGTTCGCCGTCTCCCCAAGTGGAGGTACCTAGAACCAGCACTTCATATTCCTTGATTTTATCGGCGGTCATCTTGTCAACACTATGTACGTCGGTGGAGGAAACTCTCAACTTTTCGGCTATCTGGTTAGCCAACTCTTCGCAGGTTCCGGTACTGGAACCATAAAAAACACCAGTCTTTTTCATTGTAAATAAAGTGATTAAATTGTTTGCTGCAAAGTAAAGGCTTTGCCGGAGAACGTGAAATACCTACATGTAGGGCTTTTAGTGTTGTGCCGCTCCCCATTTCGGGTTAGCTTGTGGCGTGGTTTATAGAGGTCGCGGCTACCTACTAATTGGGATGGCAGACTCTCTTTTTGATGAAAAGTAGGTATTGCCGGATTGTTAAAAATGAAGGACATTTGTACCGGTAATAATAGACAAGTGTTTATGGTTAGATTCGTACATTCCACTCATTCGCAATTCCATCCTTCCGTGGCTGGTAAGTGGCTGGTGTGGGGGACTTTGATGATGCTTCTTGCGGGGGTGGCTATCATTGTTTTTTCGGTATTCTCGCATGATGCACTCGATGCGTGCTGTAATTGCATAATCTGTACTTTCAACCGTGTCCCGAAGGAAGGGGAATATTTGTATAACTGCTACCTGCCGGTCATCAGCATGGTGTGGGTGGCGTTTCTGGTACTTTTGGTATATGTGGTCCGCTATTGCATGAACAAGAGGAGGTAGCCGGGTGTTCTATAGGTAAAACTGAAAGGAGACTATATGAAAAAGATTGTTTTGCTTCGCCACGGCGAGAGTGCATGGAATAAGGAAAACCGCTTCACGGGGTGGACGGATGTTGATTTGACAGAGAAAGGCGTTGCTGAAGCTGTAAGGGCGGGTGAGCTGCTGGCAGAAAAGGGATTCCGTTTCAAGAAGGCGTATACTTCCTATCTGAAGCGTGCCGTGAAGACACTGGATTGTGTGCTGGACCGCCTCGACCAGGACTGGATTCCGGTGGAGAAATCGTGGAGGTTGAATGAGAAACACTACGGCCAGTTGCAAGGGCTGAACAAGGCAGAGACGGCTGCCAAGTACGGTGACGAGCAGGTGTTGGTATGGCGCCGGAGCTTTGATGTGGCTCCGCATGCATTGGCCGAGGATGACCCGCGTAATCCGCGTTTTGAGGACCGTTATCAAGAAGTGCCCGATGCCGAACTGCCCCGTACGGAGTCGTTGAAAGATACGATTGAGCGTATCATGCCTTACTGGAAATGTGTCATCTTCCCGAATCTGAAGACGGCCGACGAATTGCTGGTAGTGGCTCATGGCAATAGCCTGCGGGGTATTATCAAGCATCTGAAGCATATTTCGGACGATGAAATTGTGCATCTGAACCTGCCTACGGCGGTGCCCTACGTCTTTGAGTTTGACGATGAGCTGAACTTGACGAAAGACTATTTCTTGGGTGATCCCGAGGAGATAAAGAAATTGATGGAGGCTGTGGCCAATCAGGGAAAGAAGAAATGATTTTGGCGCGCGGAAGCGCGCTATTTCTTTATCCTCTCATTCCATGGAGCAGCGTCATGCTGAGCAGTACCCCGACCACTATACAGATGAGGATAAGGAACCAGTTCATGAGCCGTGCACCCAGCTTGGTTTCCTTGTGCAAGTTCTGTTCAAAGTAGTTCTTGAAGAACAGATAGATGGCAGGCACGGTGGCGCTTGCCAGTAGCAGGTCTTCGGGAATCTTGTAGATGTAGACTTTGGAAAAGGCGATGAGCGCCCAGTGGCAAAGGAACAGAATGACGAGCAGGTTGACCCTGCGCGAGAAAGCCAGCAGCAGCCCGATGGTGAAAACTGCTACCGAGCAGGGCATCACGGTGGTGGTCATCATGGGAAATTCCATTCCGCGTGCCCACGAAAGGAGCGGGTAGAGGAAAGGCATTGCATAGAGTACCCCCACCAGTACCTTGTATTTCGGGTTGCGCTCGAACGGAGTGTAGCCGGTAAACAAATCCCATAGCCACAACACTGCAATCACTCCCCAGAAGATGGCGAGTATATGGTGGTGTCCGCGCGCTCCGCAATACATCATGTAGTACACGATGGATATCCACCCGTTCAGAAATACCATGTAGATTTTCATGGAGCGTTTTGCCCATAAGGTCGGTTTCCGGTAGAGTTGCGTGGTGAGCAGGATACCTGCTGCGGTGATGAGGAGCTGTGTCCACCAGGTGGCCTCGTTGTATTGTGCGATAGTATTCCAGAATATTTCCATTTGTGTCCATTAAAAAAACGGCTGCAAAGGTAGAGTTTTCTGCCGAAAGAATGAAATCGTTTTCTACATTTTGCCTATCTTTGTGCCTCCAAAAAATAGGTAAAAAGATTCATGGATAAGACTTTGACTGAACAAGAGATTGCCCTGCTGCGCAGGAAACTCGATTTATTGCTTCGTACCGGACAGCTGCTGGTGGAGAGTGCGGCTGATACGAACCGTGTTGTTCGTAACCTGAACCGTGTTGCCGCCTATCTGGGGCTGCCGGAAGAAAAGCTCCACATCGACGTAAGTTATACCATGCTGGTGGTGAATGTGAGCGACGGCCTGCATTCGTTCTCCAAATTCCAGAAATGTGAAAAGCATGGCATCAACATGACTGCCATTTCCGAAATCAGCAAACTGTCCTGGCGGGCTATTGAGAATGACTATTCCCTCGACCAGTATGAGGAGGAACTGGAAAGAATCAAAAACAAGAAGCGGAACTATGTGCCATACGTTGTTGCCATCGGTGCCGGCTTTGCCTGCGGAGGTTTCTGTAAACTGTTCGGTGGTGACTGGATGGCGTTTCTGTTTACCTCTATCTGCGCTTTTGCCGGCTTCCGCGTCCGTGCCCGTTGCATGGAGTTCGGCATCAATCACTATATGAGTATTGCCATTGCCGCATTGATTTCTACCTGTCTGGCCTATGTGTCTTCGTTTGCCGGGCTCTCGGAAACTCCCTATCATCCGTTGTTGGCGTGTGCACTGTTCATCGTTCCGGGGGTGCCGCTGATAAACTTTGTGGATGATATGATTGACAATTATATCCAGGTGGGCATTGTGCGGGCTGTGAATACGGTGCTGATGGTCTGTGCAATGGCCTTCGGCATTGTAATAGCCATGCGCCTGCTGACGGTGGAGGATGTCGTGATTGACAAGAAGTTCAGCGAATTGAGTATGGTGCCTCATGACAGTTATCTGGTGTATGCCATTGCGGCGGCGATAGCTGCCATGGGATTTTCCATGATATTCAACATACAGCGGCGCTTGTTGTGGGTTGTTGCGGTGGGCGGTATCATTGCCGTTTGTACGCGTAACTTTGTCAATTTCGAATTGGGTTACGGACCGGTGATAGGTTCGTTCATGGGCAGCATGGTTGTCAGCCTGATAGCCGTGAAGGCAGTGCATTGGTTCCATGTTCCCAATCATGTGCTGACGATTCCTTCTGTCATCCCTATGATTCCGGGAGTGCTGATGTATCGTGCACTTTTCGGGCTTATCAATATGCACGGTGTGGTAGGCGAGGTGACGGCGGTTGTTTCCAACGGCATCACGGCTTCACTGATTATTCTCTGCATAGCGCTGGGAGTGGCGGTGCCCAATATCTTTGCCCGCCGGTATATTGCCAAGGATAGGCAGCGCTTTCTTCAGGAGGAGCTGCAGAAGCGCAGGGAAAGAGGGAAATTTATAGAATGGTGATATAGGTGGAGGGTGTCAAAAAACTCTTAACACTTTCTTTTAGGCGCGGATTACGCGGATTTCACGGATTTTGTTTATTGAATCCGTGTTATTCCGTGTAATTTGCGCCTGATATTATAACATTATAAAAGTGCTCATATATTTTTGAAAACTTTTCTTCTTTTTTAAATGCCCTTTTTCGGATTATAGTGGTAAATGACGGTTTCGCCTTTTTGCAGGGATGTTTGTACGTCAATCAGACGCTGGTTGCGGCTTCCCCGGAAATAGAGTTCCTCATCCCTCAGTTCTTTCTTGAATTTGCCGTCCACCAGTACGTCGATGTACTTCAGCAGTTGGGCTTGGCGCGGGTTGCGCAGTAGCTTTTCGAAAGTATAGCCCGTATAGCACCAGATGTTTTTCCGGCTCCGCTCCTTGATGGCATGTGCCAGTTGGGTGAATCCTTCCGGCTGGAACATCGGGTCTCCACCACTGAAGGTGACGTCTGCAAAGTTGTCGGCAAGGACTTTTTCCAGAATCTCTTCCGTACTCATCCAGTGCCCGCGGTTGATGTCCCACGACTCCGGATTGTGGCAACCGGGACAACCGTTGGGGCATCCGGCAGCATAAATGGCGGTCCGGAAGCCCGGACCGTCTACTGTGGTATCTTCTAAAATGTCGAGAATAGAAAGCATGAGTAGGGAATTTTTAATTATGAACGACCCTGTCGTTCAACTCTGCCAGCTTGGCATTGTTCCAGCGGTCGGTTGTCCCCACCAGGTAGCCGGTGATGCGTTGCAGCTTGTCGATATGCTTGCTGCCGCACTTCGGGCATTCTTCCAGGTTTGGGGTGGAGTTTTCGTGGCCGCACTCCAGACAGCGGTTACGGTTGTGGTTTACCGAACCGTAGCCGATGTTGTATTGGTCCATCATGTCCACTACACGCATAATGACTTCCGGATTGTGGGTGGCGTCACCGTCTATCTCCACATAGAAGATGTGTCCGCCGCGGGTCAGTTCATGATAAGGAGCCTCCACTTCCGCTTTGTGGCGGGCGCTGCATTTGTAGTATACGGGCACGTGGTTGGAGTTGGTGTAGTAGTCACGGTCTGTGATGCCCGGCAGCGTGCCGAACTTTTTACGGTCGATGCGGGTGAACTTGCCCGACAGCCCTTCGGCAGGAGTGGCAAGCACGCTGTAGTTGTGCTGGTATTGCTCCGAGAACTGGTTGGCACGGTCGCGCATGTAGGTCACGATTTTCAGTCCCAGCTCCTGGGCTTCGCCAGATTCGCCGTGATGTTTTCCGAGCAATGCCACGAGACATTCTGCCAACCCGATGAAACCGATTCCCAGTGTTCCCTGGTTGATGACGGAAGCAATCGTATCGTTCGGTTTCAGCTTCTCGCTGCCTATCCACAAGGCAGACATCAGTAGCGGGAACTGCTTGGCGAAGGCGGTCTTTTGAAACTCCATGCGCTCGTGCAGCTGGCGTGCGGTCACTTCGAGCATACTATCCAGCTTGGCAAAGAACCGGGCGATGCGCTGTTCCTTGTCTTCGATGTTCATGCACTCAATGCCCAGACGGACGATGTTGATGGTAGAGAAAGAGATGTTGCCGCGTCCGATGGAGGTCTTCGGTCCGAAACGGTTTTCGAATACACGGGTGCGGCATCCCATGGTGGCAACTTCATGCTGGTAGCGTTTCGGGTCATCGGCTTTCCAGTCCTCGCTTTGGTTGAAGGTGGCGTCCAGGTTCAGGAAGTTCGGGAAGAAACGCCGTGCCGTCACCTTGCAGGCCAGTTGGTAGAGGTCGTAGTTGCGGTCTTCAGGCAGGTAGCTCACACCCCGTTTCTTTTTCCATATCTGGATGGGGAAGATGGCGGTTTCTCCGTTTCCTACCCCTTGATAGGTGCTTTTCAGCAGCTCGCGGATGATGCAGCGCCCCTCGGCAGAGGTGTCTGTGCCGTAGTTGATGGAGCTGAACACCACTTGGTTGCCGCCGCGTGAGTGGATGGTGTTCATGTTATGGATAAACGCCTCCATGGACTGGTGCACGCGCGATACGGTCTTGTTGACAGCATGCTGCACGATGCGGTCCTCGTCCGTCAGTCCGTCCAACGGCTGCAGCAGATAGTCGGCCAGTTCCTTCTGATAGAGATGGGAATAGTCTTTTCCATTCAGTTCTTCCAGGTTCTTGACTTCCTCGATGAAGCTGTTGCGCACGTAGGGGGCAAGGTAGAAATCGAATGCAGGGATGGCTTGTCCGCCGTGCATCTCGTTCTGGGCTGTTTCCAGCGAGATGCATCCCAGGATACTGGCAGTCTCGATGCGTTTGGCCGGGCGCGATTCGCCGTGTCCGGCAGAGAAGCCGTATTTCAGAATATGGTCCAGCGGATGTTGCACGCATGTCAGGCTCTTGGTGGGATAATAATCCTTGTCATGGATGTGCAGATAGTTCTGGGTGACGGCATCCAGAACTTCTTCACTCAGCAGATAGTCGTCCACAAAAGGCTTGGTGGTTTCGCTGGCAAACTTCATCATCATGCCCGCCGGGGTATCGGCATTCATGTTGGCATTTTCGCGTGTGATGTCGTTGGACTTGATGTTAATGATTTCCAGGAACATGTCGCGCGTCTTTGCTTTGCGGGCAATGCTTCGCTGGTTGCGGTAAGCGATGTATTTCTGGGCAACGTCCTTGCGGCTGCTCTTCATCAGCTCCACTTCCACCAAATCCTGGATGGCTTCCACCGTCATCTGCGAATCTCCCTTGAAAGAGATGCGGTCCGTAATCTGGTGTATCAGTTGCAGGTCTTCCCCCTTGTCTGTATGCAACATGGCTTTGCGGATGGCCGTTGCTATTTTTTCTTCGTTGAATCCGACGACGCGCCCGTCGCGCTTGAGTACTGTCTGTATCATAACCTTTTATGCTTAAATGTGACTGTCTTTTTTAGTTTAATTGCGGAAACAAAGATATTATAGTTATTGATAGGTTTTGCTTTTTGGAAAACTTTTTGTGGTTTAAAAAGTGTTAATCTATTGATTATTAATGATGTAATTGTTTAAAGTGGAAAACTTCTAATGAAAAATAACTTTTAAAGTTATTCATTACTGATTATTATTGCATGCATAAGCATCATCTGATTTCGAAGTGTCAAATGAAGATAAATCTTTTGGGCAGATTGTGAATCTTCGATTTTTTTAGTTATATTTGCAACGAATTGGTTTATTTAAGGTTTTTAGTCCTTGATAATACTTCTTGTTGCCATTCGATTGTATTGCTTTGCTGCTCATGGTATTGGGGCAAAAGTATCATTATTATAATAATCAAAGAAAGGATGAACATGGCAAATGTATTTCCTCCGTTTAAAATTGATATAGCTGGGGCTTTTTGTGTACCTCGTGCATTGAAGGATGTCCGCGAGCAATATCAGAACGGGCAGGTGAGCCGGCAGATATTGCAGGCTGTTGAAGATGCGGAAGTGCGCAGTCTGGTGGAACGGCTGGAGCTGGGAGGCATGAAGGTTGTTTCCGATGGTGGTTTCCGAAGTCGCGATTTTTTGGAAAGCTGGGAGGGTATTTGTTCCAAAGACGGCCGGCCTTTCTCCGAAGGCTCTCCTTTGGAGATTACAGGACGGCTCAGTTTGCTACGGCATCCTATTCTGGAAGAATTCGCATTTCTTGATTCCATTGTGGACGGAGGGGTGATGAAAAAACAGCATATCCCTTCGCCGGCAGAGGTTATGACCCAGATTATTCAACGTGTGGAGCGGACTCAGATAGAAACCGTTTACTCCGACATCCGGCTTTTGACGGATGATATTGCTTCCTGCTACAAATTTTTGCTTACCAAACTTTATGATGCAGGCTGCCGCTACGTCCAGTTCGACGGGGTACATTCGGTGATAATGGAAGATACCATCCGGCTCAACAACCGGGTTTTGCGTGAGCGTCCTGCAGGGATGTATGTTGCATTCCATGCACCGACGGACATGCTGGTGCAACTGCATGGGGCCGATGCTTATTTCCTGAATTACGACTGTGGCGCGTGCGACCGTAACCGTCTGCTCTGGTTCATACACGAGAAGGAAGCGGTGTTCGGTTTCGTGCTGTCCCATTATCCTCAGGAGGACGAGTTGGATGAATTGCAGGCAAAAACCGAAAGTGTATTGAACTATATTCCTTTGAAACGTTTCACTTTATGTCTGCCGGATGCCAATGCGCTTCTTTCGCCTTCGGAGGCCGATGAGGAGAAACAGTGGGAAACCGTAAGGTTGGGGATGGAAATGGCTGCGCGTATCTTCTCTTGAAAAACGCCGCATTCCATCATTCCGAATGCCACACTTCAGCAAGGGAAATGCCACACTTCAGCAAGGGAAATGCCACATTTCACAGAGGTAAATGCCATTGATTGGGCCTCGTGAAGTGTGGCATTTCGATTGACGAAGTGTGGCACTCCTTTTTTAGTTTCCGGTGTGTCCGGTTTTATTATTTGACAGCTTCGGCTATCTTTTCCTGAAGCTCGTCACCGTGCAGTCCGCGTGCAAGGATAGTTCCTTCACCGTCAATCAACACAGTGTGGGGGATGCTGCTTACGGCATAAAGCTGTGCGCCTTCGCAGTTCCAGTATTTCAGGTCGGACATTTGCGGCCACGTGATGTTCAGCTTCTTGATGGCTTCTTTCCATGCGTCAGCACTCTGGTCCAGAGATACGCCTACAATCTCGAAGTTCTTGTTCTTATATTTGGCGTAAGCTTCCACCAGGTTGGGCATCTCGCGACGGCAGGGGCCGCACCAGCTTGCCCAGAAGTCAACAAGGACAACTTTGCCCTTGCCTACGTAGTCGGACAGTTTTACCGTTTTTCCTTCCGGCGTCTGCATCTCGAAGTCTGTAAACTTCTGGCCTACGGCAGTGGCTTTCATCTTTTCAACGTTGTTCTTTATCTTGACGATGGCTTCGTCGTTGTCGTAAGCTGCAGGGATTTGGGGCATCAGCGGGTCGAGGTCTGCCACATCCATGTAGTAGTAGTTCTGCTTCAGCAGGAGTACACCCACCGGGTTGGTGATGTTCTTGTTGATGCCGGCTTTGATGGCGGATATCATGCTGTTTTCCAGATTTTCCATCTCTTTGCCTTTAGCCTCGCGTTGTTCGTCGGTCAGTGTGGTGTCCGACATGGATTCGTAGATGCTCATCATTTGTTTGTTCAGACCGTTGATTTGGGCTCTGATTTCCTGGTAGGCATCATTGTTGGCAGTACCGGTGGCAGAGTTGTTTTCCTGCGACAAGTTGATTTTAATCTTGCCGTTTTCCAGGAAGAAGTCGATGGCTGCGCCGTCTTTTCCTTCGGCTTTGTAGGAGATGTAGCGGTTGACAGCAGTATCTTGTGTACCCTTGAAGGTAAATGTTCCATCTTTGATGACAGCAGAGTCCAATTTTACGAATTGGCGTCCTTCCACGGTTTCCAGATATACGGTGTCGCCGTCGGCTGCACCCTCTACAGTTCCGGTTACGGTGTAACCGTTGTTTCCACTGTTACAAGCTGTAAATACAGCGGCTACAGCGAGCAGATAAGTAAACTTTTTCATTGTTTGTTTTTTTAATGAATGATTATAGCTGCAAATATAGTAATAAAAAATCCCCTCCGATATGAACCGGAGAGGATTTTTATAGTTTTAATCCCATTTTTAGCGATAACGCTGTGCTTACTATTATTCGGCAGCAGCTTCTTCAGCAGCAGGGGCTTCTTCGGCAGGAGCCTCTTCGGCCGGTGCTTCGGCAGCGGCTTTTGCAGCAGCTTCAGCAGCTTTCTTTTCAGCCAGTGCTTTTGCTTTTTCTTCGTTTATCTTCTTTTCAGCTTCCAGACGTGCTTTTGCTTCAGCTTTCTTAGCTTCGTCTTCCTTAGCCTTCAGAGCAGCCAAACCGCTTTGTTTGTTGTTCTTCCAGGCTTCGAACTTAGCATCAGCTTCAGCTTCGCCGAATGCGCCTTTCGCTACACCGCCCAGCAAGTGCTTCTTCATGTAAACACCTTCGCGAGAGAGGATGTTACGAACTGTGTCAGTAGGTTGTGCACCCTTCAACACCCAGTCAAGTGCGCGGTCGAACTTCAAATCTACTGTGGCAGGATTGGTGTTAGGATTGTAAGTACCAATCTTCTCAATAAATTTACCATCACGTGGTGCTCTTACGTCTGCAATAACGATAGAGTAGAAAGCGTAGCTTTTACGTCCATGTCTTTGCAATCTGATTTTTGTTGCCATTTAATTAAAATGTTTTTAGTTAATGATTTGAATTATGCTACTATCTCGTAATAGCGAGTGCAAAGGTAAGAAAAGATTTTGAGTTTTGAGTTATGAGTTATGAGTTATTTGTTGGCACGAGGGGTGTTTTTTTTAAAATGTTCACACAACGTCACCCATAACTCATCACTTGTCACTCATCCTTCTCCCGAGTATTTCCTGGGGTATCTCAGCAGAATGGCGAGTATGGCGCATGTTCCCATGCAGAAGGGGTAATACAGGTTTCCGATGATGCTGATGGGTGAAATGCCGGCAAGTCCGGAGGCTATCAGCATTTGCGCTCCGTAGGGGATGATTCCTTGCACGAGGCATGAGAAGGTGTCCAGTATGCTGGCTGTTTTCCGGCGGTCCAGGTGGAAGCGGAGGGCGATGTCCTTGGCTATGGGGCCGGTGGTGATGATGGCAATGGTGTTGTTGGCGGTGCAGAGATTGGCGATGCCGACCAGGACGGCGATGCTGAATTCGGCTCCCCGCTTGCCGCTGACGTGGCGGGTCAGCCGGGAGATGATGAAGTCGATGCCGCCGTTGTAGCGGATGGTCTCGAGCATGCCTCCGGCCAGCAGGGTGATGATGATGAGCTCGCCCATGCCGGTGATGCCCGTTCCCATGGCTCCGAACCAGTCGAAGAAGGCGGTGCCGGTATAGATACCGATAATTCCAGTAGAGAGGATGCCCAGCAGCAGTACAAGCATGACGTTGACACCTGCTACGGCCGTGCCCAGCACGATGAGGTAGGGGATTACCTTTATCCACTCGATGGTCTGCACTTGGGGTGGGGCGGAGACGGACAGTCCTTGAAAGATGTAGAGACCCAGCACGACAAGAGCTGCGGGGACTACAATCATGAAGTTGACGCGGAACTTGTCCCTCATCACGCAGTCCTGCGTCTTGGTCGATGCAATGGTGGTGTCGGATATGAAGGAAAGATTGTCTCCGAAGAACGAGCCTCCCACCACGATGGCGACCATGTAGGGCAGGTCGATGCCCGTCTTTTCCGCCAGTCCCACGGCTACGGGAGTCAGTGCGACGATAGTTCCTACGCTTGTTCCTATCGAGAGGGAGATGAAGCAGGCGGCAATGAAGATGCCCGCCAGCAGCAGGTTGTCCGGCAGTATATGTAAGGTCAGATTTACGGTCGCATCAATGGCGCCCATCTGCTTGGCGCTTTGGGCGAATGCTCCTGCAAGGATGAATATCCATACCATCAGCATGATGTTCTTGTTACTGGCGCCCACGGAAAACTGATAGATGCGCTGTTCCAGATTCAGGCCGCGCGTGATGGCGATGGCATAGCAGGACGAGGTGAGGAAGGCTACCGTGATGGGGACTTTATAGAAGTCGTTCACCAGGAGCGAGGTCACCAGGTAGAGGCAAAGGAACACCGCCAATGGGCTGAGTGCCCACCAGCCGCCTTTGGTTTTAGGGGTTGTATCGGTTGTTGCTGACATAGTTGTATTGTTTGGTTGAGATTAATGTTTCACCACAGATTTCTATCTTTCAATCAATTCCATGTTAATCGGTGTAATCTGTGGTGAAATCAATTTCGCCGCAAAGGTAACAAAAACAAAGGGCGGCACAAAATGGTTTTGTCCCGCCCTCCATCTATCAGCCCTTAATTTTCAATTTACAAAGTTACTCCGGTCTTGAAGATGGCTATTTCCTTGTAGCCTTTCTTTTCGTTGTTCACGAATTCACCGCTTGCTACTTTGATGATATACTCGATGAAGCGTTCGCAGGTTTTCTCCATCGGTTCGTTCTCGACGATAACTCCGGCGTTGAAGTCTATCCAGCCCGGCTTGTTCTTTGCCAAAGTGGAGTTGGTGGAAATCTTCATGGTCGGCACATAGGTTCCGAAGGGCGTTCCGCGTCCTGTGGTGAACAGCACCATGTGGCATCCGCAAGAGGCAAGGGCAGTGGCGGCTACAAGGTCGTTTCCTGGAGCAGACAGTAGGTTCAGTCCCTTTACTTTCAGGCGTTCGCCATACGGAAGTACCCCTTCCACGTAGCTCGTGCCACATTTCTGTGTGCATCCCAAGGCTTTGTCCTCCAATGTCGAGATGCCTCCCGCCTTATTTCCCGGAGACGGGTTTTCACCTACCGGTTCACCGTGTGAGAGGAAATATTCCTTGAAGTCATTAATCAGCTTCACCGTGTCCTCAAACAGCTCTTTGGTGCGGCAGCGGTTCATCAGTATGGTTTCTGCGCCGAACATTTCCGGCACTTCCGTCAGTACGCTGGTGCCGCCTTGCGCTACGAGGAAGTCGGAGAACATACCCAGTAGCGGATTGGCGGTGATACCGGAGAAACCGTCCGAACCGCCACACTTCAGGCCTACGCGCAGTTCGCTTAAGGGAATATCCTCGCGCTGGTCCTGGATGGCTTTGGCATAAAGTTCGCGTAGCAGTTCCATTCCTTCTTCGTATTCATCACCCACTTTCTGGGTCACCATAAACTTTACGCGCTCCTGGTCATAGTCTCCCAGGAATTCGCGGAACACATCCGGCTGATTATTCTCGCACCCCAAGCCTACCACGAGTACGGCTCCCGCATTGGGATGCAGTACCATGTCGCGGAGGATTTTCTTTGTATTCTCGTGGTCGTCGCCCAACTGGGAGCAGCCGTAGTTATGGGGATAAGCCATGATGGCATCCACGCCCTTTCCGCCCGTTTCGCGGCGCAGGCCTTCGGCAAGCTGGTTGATGATTCCGTTCACGCAGCCCACTGTCGGAATAATCCATATCTCGTTGCGCACACCTACGTCGCCGTTCTTACGTTTGTACCCTCTAAAGGTCAGGTTTGGCGCGCCGGTATTGAGGTTTAGAGTTGTAGTATTGAGGTCTACGTTGACGGGGTTGTATGTGTATTCCAGCAACCCGGACAAGTTGGTCTTGATATTGTTTTCATTCATCCAGTCCCCCTGCTTCTGCGCTTTCCGGGCGTGGCCGATGGGGTATCCGTATTTAATGACGTTTTCGCCTTCCGCAAAATCTTTCAGTGCAAATTTGTGTCCGGCAGGAACATCCTCGTTCAGAGTGATTTCCTTTCCGTCCACCGTGAGTTTTTCACCGGCCGGGAGTGCTGTGATAGCCACTGCAACATTGTCGGCAGGGTTGATTTTCAGGTACTTTGCCTCCATCTTTTAAAATTTTCCATTTACCATCTACAATGTACAATTTGGCTGCGCTGCATTAGTATTAGTCCCCTTCCGCATGGCCGAATTGTACATTGTAGATGGTACATTGTACATGCAACTATTTGTTGTAATAAAACTCTATATTCTCCTTCGTCAGCAAGTCAATCGGCATGAAGTTCTCCCTTGTGATTTCCTTCTTCAGAATCAGGTATTCGCACAAGGCCTTGATGCCGTCGAATCCTTGCAGGGTGGGCTGCTGTGCTATGAGGAAGAAGATGCTTCCCTGCTTCAGGCAGTCTACGTTGCGTTGCAGCAGGTCGTAGCCCATCAGGTTGAAGTCTTTTTTCTGCTTCTTCAGCAGGTATTCCCCGATGATGTATGCTTTGGAGTTGAAGGTGATTCCGTTCTTTACGGTAGGATGCTCTTGGAAGAACTCGTCCAGCATCAGTGTGTCCTCGCTGTCGCGCTTGGCATGCAGGTCCAGTTCCCAGATGCGGCAGGCGGGATGATGCTCCTGCATGTATTCGCGGAAGCCTATTTCGCGGCGTTCCTGCTGGTTCGACCCCACGATGCCTTCATTTATCTTGCGGAAGATGACGATTTCCTGCGCGTCTTCTCCGGCAAGCAGCATCAGCATGCGGGCGGCAAAATATCCGCTCTGGTGCGAGTTCTGCCCGTAGAAGGAGAGGGCGGGCTCTTCCTTTATGTTGGAGTCTATATATATATAAGGTATATTATGTTGCGTCAGCTCATCCGTGAAGGGCTTGGTGTATTGCGGAACGGTGGGGGCAAACATCACTCCGTCCGGCTCCAGTGCCAGAATCTGTCCGGAGGCTTCCGCGAATGAATGATAGTCATACGGGTCATAGTAGGAGAGGTGCACGGCCACGTTGAAGTCAGAGTAAGTCTCTACGGCGTTGTGTATGCCCGTCTCCACGTCTGTCCAGTATTCGCCTTTCTCGTGCAGTGGCAGCAGGCAGGCAAATGCGTACTTCTTGTTCGAAGCCAGTGCACTGGCATACATATTGGGCTGGTAATCCAGTTGTTTCAGGATTTCTTCCACCCGCTTCCGGCTGGACTCGGACACACCGCTACGCCCGTGAATCACACGGTCGACGGTTCCCACGGATACATCGGCCATCTTGGCGATATCCTTTATTCTGACTCTTTCCATCTGTATATTTACGATTTAACGATTTACGATGTACGATTGATGTTGCTTTGGCTACGATTCTACAATGTAATCTCAATCGTCTAATCGTAAATCGTCCCATCGTACATCTTCTTGTGCTCGCACACAATTATAATCTTAATATTTTCGATACAAATATATGATAATTTTTTGTATTTCAAAAATTGTTGTATCTTTGTGCCCGTACACGAAGACTGTGAAGAACGAATATTATTTTGATTTACTCTCCATAGTTTCAGGTGTTTAAGTTCTGTTTATACCTCGAAATGATAAATTGAAAGGAAACAAATTAATTTCATATTAAAATAAAACATAGAAAGATTATGGGAAAGAAAGTAGTTACATTAGGTGAAATCATGCTGAGGCTGTCTACTCCGGGAAACACCCGTTTTGTGCAGTCCGACTCTTTTGATGTGGTATATGGCGGCGGCGAGGCCAACGTGGCTGTCAGCTGTGCCAACTACGGGCATGATGCTTATTTTGTAACCAAGTTGCCGAAACATGAAATAGGCCAGTCGGCTGTCAACGCATTGCGCAAGTATGGCGTAAAGACGGATTTCATTGCGCGTGGTGGTGACCGTGTAGGTATCTACTATCTTGAGACCGGTGCTTCCATGCGTCCCAGTAAGGTAATCTATGACCGTGCACACTCCGCCATTGCCGAGGCAGATGCGGCAGACTTTGATTTCGATGCCATCATGGAAGGTGCAGACTGGTTCCACTGGTCAGGTATCACTCCCGCCATCTCCGACAAGGCCGCCGAGTTGACCCGCCTGGCTTGCGAGGCTGCCAAACGTCACGGCGTTACGGTGTCGGTAGACCTCAATTTCCGTAAAAAACTCTGGACCAAAGAAAAAGCCCAGTCCATCATGAAGCCTTTGATGCAGTATGTGGATGTCTGCATCGGCAATGAAGAGGATGCTGAACTCTGTCTGGGCTTCAAGCCCGATGCAGACGTGGAAGGCGGCAAGACGGACGCTGAAGGCTACAAGGGAATCTTCAAGGCGATGGCGAAGGAATTCGGCTTCAAATACGTAATCTCTACGTTGCGCGAGTCTTTCTCCGCTACCCACAACGGCTGGAAAGCAATGATTTACAACGGCGAGGAATTCTACGAGTCAAAGCGTTACGACATCAATCCTATCGTCGACCGCGTAGGTGGCGGCGACTCTTTCTCAGGTGGTATCATCCACGGCCTGCTGACAAAACCCAACCAGGGTGCCGCCCTCGAATTTGCAGTAGCCGCTTCCGCCTTGAAGCACACTATCAACGGTGACTTCAACCTTGTTTCCACAGAAGAGGTAGAAGCGCTGGCAGG
Source organism: Bacteroides sp. AR29 (assembly GCF_900217715.1). Lineage (NCBI taxonomy): Bacteria > Pseudomonadati > Bacteroidota > Bacteroidia > Bacteroidales > Bacteroidaceae > Bacteroides > Bacteroides sp. AR29. The sequence continues at coordinate 141,393 of NZ_OBMS01000009.1, read as the reverse complement.
AGGGGATGCAAGCGGACGAGTACAACGCTAAGCTCATTTACGATTTGACGATTTACGATGTACGATTGAAATTACTTCTACAGTGAACTCGGAGGAATTGAAAATACGATTGAAGGTGTTCTCTTTGAGAATAATCAAGATGGTAGATTGTATGCCTAATCGGATTTCGTCAATGGCTATAGCTAAACAAATAGTACGTTCAGGGACTTCACCTGCTGCCAATTATAGGGCAGCTTGTTTGGGAAAGTCTGATAAGGATTTTCTGAATAAACTGAAAATGGTAGAGGAAGAACTGGATGAAACTATACACTGGTTGGAAATTATTGCTGAAAGTGAGATGATTCCTGCTAATAAACTGCTTGGGTTGCAACAAGAGGCGCATGAATTGTATAAAATAATAGTGAGTTCTATTGTCACTACAAGAAATCGGTTAGCAAAGGAAGTTTGAATCGTCAAATCGTAAATAAAAAGAATAGATATAAAGTAAAGTAATATTAATCGTAAATCGTAAATCGTCAAATCGTAAATAAAAAGATGAGTAAATTTGATAAAATCTCAGTATTGAATAAGATTGGTTCTACTGGAATGGTGCCTGTCTTTTATCATAAGGATGCAGAAGTTGCAAAGAAAGTTGTAAAGGCTTGTTACGATGGAGGTGTTCGTGCGTTCGAATTCACGAACCGTGGTGACTTTGCCCACGAGGTGTTTGCGGAGGTTGTGAAGTTTGCGGCAAAAGAGTGCCCGGAGATGGCTATGGGTGTAGGTTCCATCGTTGACCCTGCTACTGCGGCGCTGTATTTGCAGTTGGGTGCATGTTTCGTTGTAGGCCCGTTGTTCAACCCGGAGATTGCTAAGATTTGTAACCGTCGTCTGGTAGCTTATACTCCGGGGTGCGGCAGCGTTTCAGAGGTAGGTTTCGCGCAAGAAGCAGGTTGCGACCTCTGCAAGATATTCCCGGGCGACGTGCTTGGTGTCAAACTCGTGAAAGGTTTGCTGGCTCCGATGCCCTGGTCCAAGCTGATGGTGACCGGTGGAGTGGAGCCGACTCAGGAAAACCTGACCTCCTGGATTAAGGCGGGTGTGTTCTGCGTAGGTATGGGTTCCAAACTCTTCCCGAAGGATAAGGTCGCTGCTGAAGACTGGACTTATGTTACGGAAAAATGTAAAGAAGCGTTAGGTTATATTGCCGAAGCAAGAAAATAAAGAAGAAATTCATTTTGTTTAAAGGTGTTTAAAGGGGACAGCCATCGAAGCGTTTCGGCGCTTCGGTGGTTTGTTTTTTACTGGAAAGTATACTCCCGATGAACAATAAAATGTTTATAAGTGTAAACTGTACTCTTAAACTCTAAAACAATGTTATAAAACGCGCGAAAAATGTGCCGGCGTTTTGCGCGTGCGGATAAAACACTTACCTTTGCAGTGCAGTTGGGAAACTGCATTTGGATTTGATAAATAATAAAAACAGTTTTCAATAAAGGATATTAGTTGTTAGGTAAAAGGATTGAAAATAGATTTTTTTCATAAGCTAAATGTTTTGAATAAATAGGTAAATTAGGTAAAGGTAAAAATTGGATTTTGAAGTTTTCAGAATAGGTAATTGAAGTTTTATTTTTCAGGTAAAGAGAAAGATTGATTTTTAGGTAACATTGACGCAGTTTAAAAGAAAAGCCTTTAAGGCTTTTCTTACAGGGGCGAGGGGTTCGTGAGAGCTTGCTCGTTTTTTTATTCCTATATTCTTCGCATTTTTTGTATATTTTGTCCGGACTCTACTTCTTTTTTGTATCTTTGTGTCGGATACCCATTAAAAACAAGCAGCAACTCTAAAGCTTAAATAGCTCTGAATTTGGAACATATATTGAATATATTCGATTGGCTTTTATACATATGGTTTGCAATAAACATACTGTATCTATTGGTTTACAGTCTGGCGTCACGCCGGCGTGACCTGCCTCTGCCCCCTCCAGTCAAGGAACACAAGCGTTTTGCCATACTGATTCCTGCCTACCGCGAAGATGCCGTGATACACGAGTGCGTCCATTCATGTCTGGAGCAGGATTATCCCGCCGACTGTTTTGATACGGTTGTCATTTCGGACCGTATGCAGCCCGAAACCAACGCTTCCCTCGCTGTGCTTCCTGTCCGCCTGGTTGAAGTGCATTTTGAGAAAAGCACCAAGTCCAAATCTCTGAATGCCGCCATGGCTGCCATCGGCAATGACTATGACATCGCTTTGGTGCTCGATGCGGACAATGTCATCCCTTACGATTATCTGAGTGATATTAACGACCTCTTCGCCAATCCGGAAGTCGAGATTGTGCAGACCCACCGGAGTGCCAAGAACCTGAACAATGACATGGCCCTGCTCGATGCCATCAGTGAGGAAATCAACAATACCATTTTCCGTCTGGGGCATGCCAAGCTGGGCTTGTCGGCTGCCCTTATCGGTTCCGGTATGGCGTTCCGTTATGACTTGTTTCGTGATACGATGGCGGATATCAAGGCTGTGGGCGGTTTCGACCGTGAATTGGAGCTGACCCTGCTCTATCGCGGCAAACGTTTTTATTATCTGCCCGAAACCTTTGTGTTCGATGAGAAGATACAGAACACCGGTGATTTCTCCCGTCAGCGCCGCCGTTGGCTTTCGGCACAATGGCATTACTGCCAGACCTTCGCCAAGTTTCTGTGGAAGGCGCTTGCTGCGCGTAACTGGGACTTCTGCGACAAGCTTTTCCAGCAGCTTTCCATTCCCCGCCTGCTGTTGATGGGGTTCACGTTCCTCTTCTCCGTGTTGTTTACGGTTTATCGCTGGACATGGGGGCTGAAGTGGTGGCTGCTCTTGGTGTTGCTCGCTGTCGCACTGCTCGTTGCCGTTCCCAAAAGGTTCTGCACCAGCCGCCTGGCAATGGCCCTGCAAAAGATACCCTATACATTCCTGCTGATGGCAGGAAACATCTTCAAGCTGAGGGGGGCGAACAAGACCTTTATACATACCAGGCATGGGGTGGCGGAAAAATAGAAAGGGATACACAATAAACAAGTCTATAAGCAAACAAATGATATACGGAAAAATCACTTTAGAAGATTGGCGTACAGTCTGTGTAGAGGGAGAAGAGCCGGAATCTTCTTTTGAAAGTTATAATCTGAGACTTTTCTTTTTCGGAACTTTGTATAATCGGGACACCTTGCAGGCAACTCCGGATGATACCAATGCCAAGCTTGCTGCTGATGCGTTTCTATCCGATCCGGCATATGGCTTTTCACGCCTGGACGGTTCGTTCACCATAGTATATTATTCAGAAAATGAATGCGGAGTGGTGCGCGACCATCATGGCACGCATTATCCCGTCTATTGTCACATTGATGGTAATTTTGCCACTTCCTGGCAATTTTTAGAGGACCAACTGGAAGAAAATTTCGAGCCTAATCTGGTTTCATTGAGTACATTCCTTCAGCGTGGCATTTTGAAGAAGAATAATTTCGCCCTATTCGATGTTCATTCTTTAGGTGCCGGCGAAAAGTTCTACATGTTGACAGAGCTTGGTTATCTGATGCCGGTTTGGGCTTCTGTAAAGTTAGAGACACAAGCGAACGTACATTCCATGTTTGATTCGCTGAAGGAAAGAAATCCCGGCTTATATGAAAAGGTGGCAGATGACATTTATTGTCTGAAGCGCGACAGCGTTTTTGAGCATGAACCCAAGGTGGCTACTGAACGGAATCCGGATGTCGAGGCCTATTCCCGCCGTTATGGAGAATTGCATGCGCAAGCCATCCGCCGGCGTATCGGCCATAGCCGCAGGGTAGGTATCCTGCTGAGTGGCGGCTATGATTCCGGTTCAAACCTTGCTGCGCTGCGCAGCATTTACGACGGCCAGATTGACTCCTATTCCGTGGGCTTTAAAGGAGATGCCTGGACGGAGCTGCCCATGGCCCGTCTGATGTCTGAAACCTTCGGCACGCGCCATCATGAGTACGAGATTGACGGTACGGAAACCAGTGCCTTGCCCGACATTGTCCGTTTTCTGGGTGAGCCTTTTATGGAAGGCGGGCTGATGGTAAACTATTGTGCCATGCGCATGATAGGCGATGACAAGCCCGACGTGATTCTGGGAGGTGACGGCAGTGACCAGTATTTCGGTACTTCCGGCCGCGAAGTGGCGTTGCATTATCTATCCGCCCGCATAGGATTGCGTCCCTTGCTGCGTGGCATCAGCCGTCTGCTGGAGCATGAAACCTTTGATACCGGCGGAAAGCTTTCCCGCATCAATTTCCATTTGGATAAGATACTTCATATTCTGGAAGGGGAGCGTTTCGGCTTCTCCGATTCTGCCTTGTGTGCCCTTCTGCAAAATCCGAAAGAAGATTTTGAGCCGGTAAAATCACTACGGCCCGATATCCACAGTTTCGAGCATCTTTATGCGCAGCATGCCATTCTTTCCGATTTGGAGACTGTAATCAACCGTATCATTCTTTTCAAGGCTTCCAGCATGGCACGCATGTTCGGTAACAATCTGACGTATCCTTTTATGGACCTGGAGCTTTTCCATTTCCTGCAGGAGCTACCGGTAGGGTTGAAGTGCAGGGGCAACAGTGTACTGGACATTGCGCGGGGTCGTTCCGTTTCTAAATATCTGTTAAAGTACCATTATAAACCTTTACTTCCCGAGGCCATTACCTTGAAGAAGAAGCAGGGCGGTTTTGCACCTATGCCACTGTTCTTCCGTGATAGGGCCCGACGTGCTTTCTTTAAGGAATTCATTCTTGCTTCCGGCATTATGGACAACTATCTGCGTCGTGATGCAGTGAAGAAGTTTCTTACAGATTATGAACAAGTTGCAGAGAAGGAGGGCGGTTGGTTCTGGCATAGGCAGAACAAGGCTTTGCAATATTTCAATCTGTTGACGCTTGTTGTGTGGTGGGAAGAGTTTATGGAAGGCCATGAGGTGAAATTCTGAAAATATGATTGAAAGCATGAAAGTTTCCATTATTGTTCCGGTTTATAATGTTGCCAAGTACATAGAACGGTGTTTGTTGTCCGTGTTGAACCAGACTTGGCAGGATTTGGAAGTCATTCTTGTGAATGACTGCACTCCGGACGACTCTATGGAGATAGCCAGACGGGTGGTGGCTTCGCATCCGCGCGGAACGGTGGTGAGATGTCTGGAACATGAAGAGAACAGAGGGCTTTCTGCTGCAAGAAACACCGGTATTTCAGCGTCTGTTGGCGATTATCTGTACTTCTTGGATAGCGACGATTATATTCCAGCGAATGCAATAGAGCTTTTGGCGGATGCAGCGGGGCAGAAGCGACCTGATTTTGTGATAGGCAATTATGAGGTGACCGGCGCCAGACGTTGGGCCCCTCCTTTATCATTAGGCACCGGGTTTTATGAAGGGAATGCTCTTGTACTCTCCAATTATGTACAGGGGAAATGGTATGTCATGGCATGGAACAAACTGGTGAGTCGTCCCCTCATTTTGCAGCATAAACTCTACTTCCAGGAGGGCATTGTACACGAGGATGATTTATGGTCATTTAAGTTGGCATGTATGTCTCAAAGTATGTATGTCGTCAATGAGACCACTTACTATTATTCCATGCAGCCAGATTCCATCATGCGAGCGCCGTCTATGCGTAATTTGGAATGTCGTGTGCTGGTGCTTGGTTATATCTACGACTTTATCCGGTCTTCCCGGTGTTTGCAGGATAACCGGCTGATATATATATACTTTGAGAGTCTGAAGGCGAAATATTTTGACCGTATTCTGTATTTCACGAAAGACACATCCTTTCATTATCAGAGTTATTTGGTATTCAGGAACAAAAAGTATGCGTCTTTGTTGGAGATGACGGGCCTGCGTCCCGAATGGAAGCTGATGTTGCAGAACATCCATTATGTGCTTCCTACGTATGCCGGCTATCTGTATTTTAAGGCTTTTGTAAAGTCAGCCTACTATTTGTTGGTGTTGTCTATAAAAATGAAGGCAGTGTTTCATGCAAAATGAGCGAATATGAATAATCTTCCGGAAATATCCGTTATAGTACCCGTTTATAAGGTAGAAGAGTACTTGCCCCAGTGCATTGACAGTATTCTTGCACAGACCTTTACGGATTTTGAGCTGTTGCTGGTAGATGACGGGAGCCCTGACTGTTGCGGGGAGATTTGTGAAGAGTATGCCGGGAAGGATATGAGGATACGGGTGTTCCATCAGGCTAATGCAGGATTGAGCTGTGCCCGGAATACTGGTTTGATGAATGCTCGTGGAAGATATGTAACCTTTATTGATTCAGATGATTATGTAAAGCCTTATTATCTTGAAAGGCTGTACGGTGCATTGCCTGCCGATAAAACGAAGGAGGGAGTAATAGTCGGTTCTCTTGATGCGTATCTGCCAAATGGGGACTGTCAAACGTTTCACGTTCCCGAACAAGATATAGCTTCGGAACAGATGTATCTTATATTGACAGACTTGATAGACAAGCGTGTTGCGTACGCAGGCAGCAAGCTATACGACCATCGGATTATCAAGCAATACCGGGTGGGCTTTGTTCCTTTTGTTTCCGGACTGGAAGATATGCTGTTTATGTTGGACTACCTGATGTATGCGGATTTTATGGTTATTCGTGATTACAATAATTACGTTTATAGAGTAGGGTATTCTGTAGATGTGTTGTCTGTGCGTATAAACAGCTTTCCGGCAGAATATGCAGCATTCTCCAATTTTTTGGAAAGGGTCTATGTGTATCAAAAGAAATTTAATTTGGAGGATAGCTCACTGGATAGAACATGGAATTCATTGACTGTCTTTTTCCATAAAGTGATTTTGGCCATCTATAAACCAGAGCATAAGTATACCCGGCAGGAACGGTTGTCTTTTTTACATCAAGTCCTTTTATCAGATAAAGAATGGATAAGACGATTTTTTCTTCCACAGTATAAAGCGGATGTGTTGGGCAAATTCCTGTTTTGTAGGGTGGGGGCATCGGCTTTTGATGGGTGGATGCGTTTCTTGTCAGGTATAAAATTCAAGAAGATGTTTGGAGCAAAATAACGGGGGGCATTATGAATATCTTGTTTATACATCCTGTCATGTTCCATCCCCAACGGGGAGGGATTGAAAGAGTGAGTGACCTTTTGTGCCGTGAATTCATAAGACGGGGACACCATGTTCTTTGTTTACATAGTGTGCGGGATGAAAGCCGCATGGATTATGCATATCCTGCACCATCTTATTTTTTCCCATATCAGGTTCGGGAAGTAGAAAAGAACGGGTTGTTTTTCCGTAGTTTCCTGCAAGAGCACCGTATTGATATGGTCATAGACCAGGACCCGCAGACTTATTATACATTATATTCCTTCTCTAAAACCTTGCGGGACGTGTATATTATTTCCGTGATACATTATAATCCTCTTGGCATATATCACCATTTGGGAGAGTTCGTAATGTGGATAAAAGGGAAAAACACGATTATGGGAAAAATCAGAAAGATGGCCCGTATCATAAAGATTCCTATGTTTAAGTATGATTACAAGCGTACATTAAAATCCGATTATGAAGGCATTTTACTGTATACAGATGCATTGTGTTTACTTTCTTTGAAATTTATCCCTGATTTGAGGCAGATATATTCAAAAGACTTGAGCCGGGTGATTGCCATTCCCAATCCGAATACATATCCCGCTCAAGAAAATACAGATTTCCTCAAGAAGAAGCAGATATTGTATGTAGGCCGGATAGAGTGGCGCCAGAAGCGTGTAGGACGGCTGATTGATATCTGGAAGCGTATATATAAAAAATTTCCCGATTGGGAGTTGGTCATTGTGGGAGACGGGCCGATAAGGCAGACATTGGAACAGAAAGCCTTAAAGATGGAACGGGTTGTTTTCACCGGTTGGCAAGACCCTGAACCATTTTACCGGGATGCAAGCATCCTATGTCTGACGAGTGACTTTGAAGGGTGGGGAATGGTATTGACCGAAGCCATGACATTCGGGGTGGTTCCGGTGGCGTTCAATTCGTATGCAGCTATCACAGATATTATTGATGATGGGAAGAACGGATTGTTGGTTCCTCCGTTCTCGCATAAGGAGTTTGCCCGGAAGTTGGGCTCATTGATGAAAGATGAAGAACTGCGCAGGGAGATGTCAAAAAATTGTGTGCAGTATGTGAGGCGCTTTGACATACAGAATGTGGCGGACGAGTGGGAAAATGCCTTTGACCGACTGAAATCAACAGCTCGTCAATGATGCCTTTTCAGTATCCGGTGAGCGAATGCACGTATGCCCGGAGTGAAAAGATAGAGCAACGAGCAGGTTAATATCCCATAAGTGGAAATCAGAATCATTCCATAGAGAATCCAATGTGTAAAAGAGCTTTCCGGTGTAAAGTCATTGCTTGGATAGAGATGGTAGCATACTATTCCCGGCAGCAGTATAATCAGCAGATGCTTGATGTAGCCCGTCCAATAGTGGAAAACGGATATTTTGAATCCTTGCGAATAAAGAAAGTAAGGTTTCCAAATGACTATGATAAGAAATAGACTGGTTATGTTACCCATCAAAATTCCCGGCAGTCCCCAAAAATGCCCGGCAATGATGGCGACAGTCAGGTTGATGATTATTTCCGCAATGGGAGCCCAAGTATCTTGAAATAAACCATACCCATAGGTAAATTGGTCTATGGCACCTCGGGTGTAGTTGATGAACGAGTTGATGATAATCAGATACAGAATATGTTGGGGCAATACGTATTCACTTCCCAGCCATAATGAAATAAAAGCGCCGGTCAGTCGAATCAGGGCAAATGAAATGGTTCCGGCTATCAAGAAGCGGATACCCATCAGCTCCCAGAATACTTGCTGGATACGTTTGGAATCGCCCTCGGCTATCAGATTGCCTACTCCTGCATTGGTACTCCCTAATAGGTTGCTGATAAATATACTTATCTTATCAATAATGAGCGTATAGTTCCCATAGTAAGCCACAGTTTTGAGTGAGACGAAGGCATATACCAGGAAGGGAGTGGTTTGGAATTGTACAAAACCGCCCAGTTTGTGTACAAACAACTGTTTGGTATACCGGGTTACTTCCGGATATTTCTTGAAAAGCAGCTTTCCCTGCTTCACTTCGCTTTTCAGCCAGGGGTATACCTGATTGACTTTCCAGTTCAGGATAATGGAATAGGTAATACCCAGCAGAAGTTCCAGACTAATCCATAGGTAATAATTGCCCGTATAATATACTAACCCCATTTGCAGGAGAGTCTTTATCAGTACGGCACTTTGAAAATAGGCTGTCACTACATAATTCTTCTGGTCCGCTCCCAAAAGGGTTTGCTTGTAATTGGCAAAATATCCTATCAGTGAAGTGGTCAGATACGAGAAAAATGCAAAATAGATGACACCTAAATCAAAGACATTATTGGGGAATATCAGGGGCAGGAAGCATGCCAATACACATCCTGCGCTTAGAATGACGAAACCGATACGTCGGTAGATAAATCCGAAAACGGAAATGATTTCATTGATTTTCCTTTCATCGTGTTCGAAGAGGGGCTTATACAGAACGTAGCCGATGGCTGTGCTGATACCCAATTCTGCAAGGTTCAGAAATCCCAAGAGATTGTTCAGTGTACCTATCAGCCCCATAAAATCCGCACCCAATGCGTCCAGAAAGATTTTTCTGGAGAAAAAGGATAGGGCCAAACTCAGGAAATAAAAAATGAGATTGACCCGGGCATTAAGCAATGATTTTTTAAGGCGTGACTCGTGAGGCATAAGTTCTGTTATTACTCTGCAAAAATACATAAAAATAATTTTAAGGGAATAAAAAGTGAAATGTATTTTATTCTTAGATTTTATTGCTAATTTTGTCAAAAGGGTATTTGATATAAATAATCGTAGATTGTGGTATTGATATAATTTGTAGGATGAAGATACTGACTGTTGTTTGTGGATTAGGTATTGGAGGAACCGAGCGTACTGCTGAAAATTTCTCAATAGGTTTGATGCGTTGTGGATATGATGTAAAGGTGTATGCTTCTTCTGAAGGGGGGGAGCGTGCTGAAAATCTGCGCCAATTGGGTATTGAAGTTATGTATTCATATAGTGAACTGCATGAGTTGAAAAATTCCGGTTGGACTCCGGATGTCATTCATTTACATTCATTGAGAGTGAGTATGGAGGCCTTTATGTTGATTCATAATCTTTTCCCGGGTGCTCGTATATATGAGCAGAATGTCTTTTGTACTCCTACAAAATTTACTCCCTATTTGAGCTCATCGTTACAGTTGTCCCAATGGTGTTTGTGGTATTATTCACAATTTCCTTCTACGAAGAGAGTTTCTAAGACTATTTTACCAAATGCTATAAATGTTTCCAATTTTTATCCGTGTAGTTTGGTTGAGCGTGAGGATACTCGTAGGAGCTATGGTATTGCCCCTGATGATTTTGTCTTGTTGCGTGTTGGGCAACCTTATAATGGGAAATGGAATCATAAGATTATTGATGTTTTTATAGATTTTCATAAGAAATATCCACGTGCTTTACTTTGGCTGGTTGGAGCTTCCCCTTCTGTGGTACATAAAATTAGCAGACTTCCAAATAAATCTGTAAAAAGCAGGATTCTTCTTACAGATAAACTCATAGGAGATGAGAAGTTGAGACTATGTTATGGTGCATCGGATGTATTTTTGCATATGGCACGAATAGGAGAGACATTTGGTATTGTATTAGCGGAAGCTATTTTGTGTGGTTTGCCGGTCGTTACTCATCAAACGCCCTATTCTGAAAATTCTCAAGCAGAAGTGGTGGGACATTTACGAGGAGGACTTGTGGCAAATCGCTATGGTGGAATCATTGCTGCTTTAGAACGCCTTTATTTAGAACCAGAGTTTGGTAAGAAACTTGCAATAACTGGTGCTGCTGTAATTAAAGAACGATATAGTATTCAATCTTCCATAAATTTATTTCAATCCATAATGCGCGGTGAAGTCCATTCTTGGAAGTATGTAACTAAAGATTTGAAGATATATTTAAGGGATGCCATTGATGCTCCAATACCTGGTATTTTATTTCTTTTATGTATGAAGAAAGTACTGCTGTATGTTGTGCCGGATAAATACTGTCGTTTCTTTTTCCGGTTTTGGTGCCGCCTTTTTGATAAAGCCGTTCAAATGTAAAAAATATGAAATATACAGTAACAATTGCAATGCCGATTTATAATGTGGCACCTTATGTGGAGAAATCTTTGTTATCTGCATTGAATCAGACCTTTGTTGATATTGAGTATTTGTTGGTTGATGACAAAGGTACAGATGAAAGTATGGATATTGTCCATCGGATAATATCCATGCATCCACGTGGAAAGAATGTGAGAATTATTGATCAGAAATATAATCAAGGTACTGCGGCGGCTCGTAATGTAATGGTGGCTAATGCTACTGGAGAATATTTGTTTATAATGGATAGTGATGATGTCATATCTCCTGATTGCATTGATATATTATATCAGAAGATGAAGCAGTATTCAGTTGATTTTATAGCCGGTTCTTTTCAACGCCAGACTTGGGATGGAGACATTTATCCGGGTGGGTATCGGTATAAAGATACATTGATAGAAGACGGGGATTATGCTGTGGCTGAATATCGCTATGGGCAAGGACATGAAATTTTTGTAGCTACATGGAATAAACTTTATAAGGTCCAATTTCTGCGAAATAACAATATACGTTGTATTGATGGATATATGATTGATGATGTTTGGTTTACGTATCAAGTGATTATGTGTGCGCGTTCTTGTTGCTTAGTTTCGGACTGCACTTTATTTTATACTTATAATCCAAATTCTGTAACGAGTGTGCGATATTCACAAAAACTGTCAGAACAATATGTCGGCACCTTGTCATTAAAATCAGAATGGATTCATGGGCTTCGTAATAAATCGTTCTACAATGGATTGATGTATGATATTCTAAAGATGAGTGTTTATCATAGTTATTGCATTGGTAATTCCGAATTTGTTTCTCCTGTGGATAAACAGAAACTTCTTTCAAATTTGTTGTCCCGGAAGTTTCCTTATCCATCGCGTTGGTATTTCAATAAATTTCTTTTTAAAGCCCTGCCTTTTCTTTTGTTTTATAGCTTTCCGATGTCGATTAAAATATGGGTTATTCGGTTCATTGTGAGTATTAATCTGAAGGATAAGGTGAAGCGCTGGTTTCACTTTTAGTAAGTGGCATTGTTGTTCATCTATTAATAGACGGATTCACTGTCCTTTATCGGCATGTAGTAGGGAACCAGGTATTTGATGAATCCTTCGGCCACTTCCTTGTTAGGGAATCCCAGCCGATAGATGTTGAATTCTTCGTCATATTCCTTTATCGTGAGGTAGCCGCTTTGGTAAATCACGGCAATGGGATTATCCTTGAACGACTCCACGTCTGTCAGTGTCTCTGCAGTCACTCCTTCACTCGTAAGGTCGGGCAGACAGAAGTTGTTGTCTTTCAGCAGTTTCACAAATATCCGTCATTGATAAGGCTCTCAAAACTCTGTATTCCAATAGGGTACTTCATACGGCTGAACTTTGTTTGATGCGCATTTTGCTTAATTAGAACAAATGTATGAATAAAAAATGAGGTGGCAAAGCTTTTGTCATGCTTTGTCACCTCTCTTTTCTTGGTTACCACTTCTCTTTTTTTACTTCAAAACACGGGCATTGTTTCGTCCATTCCATCGGTTCCACCTCTCCGTTGTTGTTCCGGTCGGGGCTGAGGTCGCGATGTCCCGCCACTTTGGCTTCCGGATAGTCCATCAGCAAAGCGCGGACCAGTACGCGAAGCGAGTGGCGCTGCCATTCCGTGCGTGTGTCTTTGGGATTCCCATAGTGGTCCAATCCGCCTTCGTAGGCGATTCCGATAGAGTGGGCATTGTAGCCGCGGGCGTGGGCGCCGACCCTCTCGACCGGGCGTGTGGTCAGGATTTGTCCGTCACGGCGGATGTAGAAATGATAGCCCGTGCCATCAAATCCACGTCGGCGGTGCGCGGCTTCCAGAGCTTGCCCGGTAAAGGGACGGTCCTCGCACGTGGCGCTGCAATGTATCACAATCAAGTTGATTTTTCTCATTTCTTTCTACTGTTTGCCTTTGGAGGCTGTGCGCTAAAGGGGACCACCGCTGTTCATGGCGTGTGCGCTGAATGCACCCAAAAGTGCCGAAGCTACAGCGATGATTACTTTCAGAATCTTGTCCCAGGTTGATGATTTTGTACTCATAATGGTTAATGGTTAGGGGTTAGTGATTAGGGGTAGGGGTTAGGGAACACAAGCTCATCGCTTATCGCTAACCCCTATTTTTTTATCCCAGCGGATTCTCCCCCTGGTCTCCGTCGGAACCTCCGCCATCGGGGTTATTGTCGCCGCTTCCGCTACCGGTGCTATCCTTGTCGGCAGTTACAAGCTCGAAGACGAGGTTGTTTGCTCCGCCTTTGGTGGTGGCGTTGCTGTCGTTCACTAAGCGCAGGGTGTTGGCTACCTTGAAGCGGATGTTGACGCGCTCGATGTTTTCTACGGTGCAGTCTTTGGCCAGTTCGGTGGCACGGCACTTGAAGGTGGTGTGGAAGATTCCGAAACCGTCCAGACGGACACTGTTGCCGTCCGTCAGCGTCTGGCGCATCTGGCGTACGATGGCTTTGCCTACGTGCTCCACGTCTTCGGACGACATGGCGCCCAGGGCTTCAATGTCTTTTGCGATGCGGGCAAGGTCGAAGATTTTGGCATCTTGGGGCTTGCGTTTCAGGGTGTAGACCATGGGGGAGCTGCTGTCCCCGATTTTCTTGTGGCGCTGTGTGCGCACTACTAATGCTGTTGACATGATGGTTGATGTTTAATGGTTAATGTTTCATTCCGAAGGGGAAAGGAGGTGTCTCCGCGGCGATGGCCTCTGCTCCGTTTCGTTGATACAAAGATAGGACATGGGGCAGGGAGGAAGGGAGGTTGGGGGAGGCAGGAGGAGGTTGGGAGAGGATAAGGGAGGTTATTGTTTCTTTTGTTTTGGATTTGTGACAAATAGGAGGCGAATTTGTATTCGCATAGATGTGCGTAAACTGAATAAAAAGACATGGAATATGTTGGAAAACAGTAATCAGGATATGTGCTGTTTTAGCTCGTTTTGATGAAGTGCGTGAAGTGGTGGTATATGCCAATCTTGAAAACGAGGCATTGCGTGAGCATATAGACAGAGTGGGGGTGAGGATTTATGTGAAAAGCGGGGAACCTTCTAAGAAGGCTCCCCGAAGACATTGATCATAAGCTGCACCTGCGCGGGCGTGTACCGTCGGCAATAGGGGTTCATGCCCGTGGCAAGCAGGCGCTGTTCCAGTCCGGGGGCGGTGCGTATCCATTCGTTCAGCCGGTTGACGGCAGTCTGCTGGGCAATGCCCGGAAGGTAGTACATGGCGAGTTCGCCTTTCCCGTAACTGCGGACGGGGAAGCGTGGCTCTGCAAAGGAATCATTCAGTTTCATCATATTCTTTAAAGTTCAGGTTGTATGTTTTCTTTAATAGGGATAACACGTGATTGCACGGATAACACGTGATTGCACAGTTTGCACATGCTTGCACCTATTCTCTTCTTTCCGTCTTGTAAAGATACGGATTTTTATTCGAATAACCTGCCTTGTTCTTCATTATTTTTCAACCAATTCTCATTGTCGAACTGCGTGTTCACCGGTCCCAGTTGCTCTCCTTGGGGGGTGTGGATGACGTCTTCCTCGCAGGGCCAGTAGCGTCCGTTCAGGTGGTTGTAGACGAACTTGGCTTCGGTGTGGGCACTGCCCAAGTGTTTGAAACGGACCTTCTCGATGTAGATGGTGGCTATCTGTTTCGTGTCGTTACGGTCTACCACGAGGCAGAAGTCGGACATGTTGGCGAAGTTGGCGGAGCCGTTGATGTCGTTCATCTCGACGCGGCGCAGGGTGCCGTCCTTTTCGTTGCGGTTCACCTTGCGGGGGTGGGCCACGAGGATGACGAGGCACTGGTTGCGGGTGGCGAAGCGTCCCAGCTTGTTCAGCGTGTCGGTGATGTAGTCCATTTCCGTCTGCCCCGGTTCCAGACGTTGTTCCAGGCGGTTCATGGGGTCGATGACGAGGATGCGCACCCCTTTGCGGCGCACCACCTGGCGGGCTTTCTCCAGGATGTGGTCGATGCCGTAGCTCCCGTCGTCGGGCAGGATGTGCGACACGTTGCGGTCCAGCCAGCCCACTGCCTGCCCGTAGAGGGCTTCCGTCATGCCCGGTCCGGGGGTGAAGCGGTGGCCGGTCAGCTTCTCCGCCAGCTTGTGCAGGTGGTAGGCGATGGGCATGTTTTCGGGGCTGAAGAAGGCGATTTTCCACTCGTGGCGCAGGCAGAGGCGCAGCACCAGCTCGTCGGTGAATTCGGACTTGCCGTCGCCGGGGCGTCCGGTCATCACCAGCAGGCGGCGGGGCTCGAAGGTGCAGTGTTCGTCGAAGTTGTCCCAGCCGGTGTCGGCACCCCGCTGCAGGCCGTTCTCGTAGAGGGAGCGCAGGTCGTCGCGGCAGTCTTCGGCGGTGAAGATGCCTTCCAGGGGCACTTCTTCGGCTTGCTCGATGCAGATGCGGAGGCTTTCGGCGCCGTATTTCACCAGATGCTCGTTGGCATCCTTGCAGCCCTCGCCGAAGTGCACGATGCGGCAGCGTTCCACCCCGAGGCGGCGCGTGAGTTCCTGCCGGAGCGACTGCCCTGCCGGGTCCTCGTCTACGGCGATGTAGATGGCCTGCTTGTCTTCGAAGTGCGACTCCACGAAGCGGTCCAGCCACGTGAGGTTGCTCTGGGCGCCGGCGGGCACGGAGACGACGTCCTTGCGTCCCGCGGCGATGACGGCTGCCGTGTCGAACTCGCCTTCGGTGATGATGCACTCCGGGGTGCCGAGGATGCTGTCCACGTTGTAGGGGATGAGCTCGGCGCCCTTCACCATCATGAAGTGCTTCAGGGCGCTGCGGTACTTGGTGTTGACGAGTGTCCCGTTCTCGAAGTAGTTGAAGCAGATGCAGTTCTCCTCCTGGTTGCTTTCCGGCAGGCGCACCGTCTCTTCGGTGATGCGCAGGGTACGCAGCAGTTCCTGCGGCAGGCAGCGCACGGTGGTCCAGTAGCGTTCCAAGCTCTCGGAGAGTTGCATCCGGGCAGGGTCGAAGGTGGGGCGGCGGAAGTGCTGGGGCGGTGTGGCGGGTTTCCGGTGCATGTCGCGGCGCTGCTGCTTGAGGCGTTCTTCGGCGTCGTCGGGCACGTAGAGCTTGTAGCCGCAGTGGTGGCAGTAGCACAGGCCTTTGTCCAGGTCTACGGAGAGTGACTTGTTGCCTTTGTGTCCGCGGGTGTCGTTGCATTGCGGGCAGATGGTCTTGATTTTGCCGCTGATGCGGCCGCGGGTGTCAATGCCGCGTTGATGAAAATTTCTCATATGGGATTTGTTTTGTTTGACAGAAGGACGTACTTGTCTTCTCGTTTTTGTCTCTTTGTCCTTTTGTCCGGTAAATGGTTATACATGAATGGTCTCACCCCTTCCGATGCCACACTTCGTGGGGTGGAATGCCACACTTCACGGGGGTAAATGCCACACTTGGGACGTGCTGAGGTGTGGCATCCGGGGCGCTGAGGTGTGGCATCCGGAACGCTGGGGTGTGGCATCCGGAACGCTGGGGTGTGGCATTCCGGATGCCGGAGTGTGGCGTTTCAGCCGGGTTTCTGTTTCGGCTTTTTCGATGAAGGCGGCGGGGTTTGCGACGTCCACGAACGGGCAGTTTCGTTCCAGAAGGCGGTATTGTCCGGTCGGGGTGGCGCTCCGTCGGGGATGGGGCAGCCCAGGTAGGTGCGCCGTCCGTCCACAAGCAGCTCGTAGCGGTAGGGGTCGGGAGGTGCGGCGGCGGACTGCTGCTTTTCGAGGCCCTGCAACAGCATATGCAGTTCCTGCGAGGTGCGCTGGCCGGCTTGGGTGTAGAACGTGAAGTAGCTTCGCACTTCTTCCTGGCTGTTCATCCTCTCCTCTTTTCCGAGGAGTACGATGTGTTTCTTGAATTCTTCCAGTGCCGTATCAAAATGCTTGTTCAGCAGGACACTGTAGCCGCTTCTCATGCAGACCATTTCACGGAACAGTTGGTTTTTCGACAAGCCATCCACTTGCTTCCTCCAGCTCTGGTAGGGAGTGACGCCGCCGCCGCCGTTCTTTGGGACGACATCGTCGTCTTTTCTTTTCATCTGTTCTTCTCTATTCTGTTCTTCTCTTACGCGCGCGAGGCCGGTTTTGCTTCTACTTCCGCTGTTGTTCAGTGGGTTATCACCGTTTTTCGCATCCTCCGTTTTCTCCGGAGTTTTCAAATTGTTTTGCGAATGATTTCCTCTTTCCATATTGTTGAAGTTGATGGCAGATTCAAATTCTTCTTCGTGGATAGTGAAAAGTTTGTATTCCCAGATAATTTTCTCCATGTATTTTCTGGAGAACCCTTTTCTTGAAATAATATTCAGTTGACTGAAACTGAGTTTCCTGTCGGGCTGTGCGCAGAGCATCTCGATGATGCGCAGATACATACCATAGCCCCTGCATCCTTCATTATCGATGAGTGAGGCGAGTCTTTTGTCATTAGGCAAATCGTTGGGGTGTTTGAACCAAATCATTTTTTTTCGTGTATTAGTTTTCTATTTCCTGATAGTTATCTTATATTCTGAAAGGATAGAAGGGCTTCATAGTGATGTGTAAGGGAGAGACTGTGCAGCGGTCATATCTTTTAAAATATGCTGCAAAGTTACGTATAACAGAACAAGCCTGCAAATGGACTTTTGTAGGCTTGGCAGTATTTCATCGGCCTTAGAAGATGTTCTGAGCGTGCTCCCGTCTTTTTTCGGGTGCTTAGGCATACAATGGAGAAATATGTGTTTTTTTTACGGAAAGTAGTCGGTGGAGCCCTCTCTTCAGGCGGTCTTCTACTTGTTACATTCGTAAACATTCGACTCACAGTAGCTATTGTTCTCCGGACTTTGTTTTGTGCATGCGTGTCATCTGCCGTATGTGGGCCAGACTGCGCAGTTCGCTTTGGGAGAAAGACGATTTCCCTTCCAGCAAGCCGCCAATTGCCTCTGCAATGATTTCCAACTTATCCAATAATGGATTTCTACTGTGTGCAGTATTCTTTTCGATGCTTACTGCGGTTTGGCCCTCGCTATGGAGGGTCAGGGTTACTTTTTTTACTCATTGTACGTTTTTAAGAAAAACACGGCAAAGATACGGATTTTACCCGGAAGGAGATGTATTTTTACAATTTTAAAAGTGTGTCAATGCAGGAATAAAGAAGAAAATAGTGAGACCGGTTACAGAAAAATTCCGTATATTTGCAATATGGCAAATGCGGAAAAAAACTTGTCTGTTGAAACTTTGCGTGGCATCGCTATCTTGTTGGTTGTGGTGGGGCATGTCGTCGGTTCCGGGCCCGGTGGGGGCATGAAGATTGATTTTCCACATCCGTT
Source organism: Bacteroides sp. AR29 (assembly GCF_900217715.1). Classification (NCBI taxonomy): domain Bacteria; kingdom Pseudomonadati; phylum Bacteroidota; class Bacteroidia; order Bacteroidales; family Bacteroidaceae; genus Bacteroides; species Bacteroides sp. AR29. Next base: position 122,867 of record NZ_OBMS01000009.1, on the reverse strand, counting down.
GCGCTATCTTTATGTGTGGATAGATTATATTCAGATGCCTCTGTTTACGGCTATTGCCGGCTGGGCTTATGCGTTGAAGCCTTTCTCCGCATCTTCCGGTTTTGGAAGTTTCGTCCGGAAGAAAGCTTTGCGTCTGCTGGTGCCGATGGCGGCGGTGGGCACGTTGTATTTTCTGGTACAGTATCTGATGCCGGGCACCAATAATAAAGGGGAGCTTAGCCAGATGTGGCGCATTTATGTATTCCCTTATACCATATATTGGTATCTGCCGTCGTTGTTCCTGATTTTTGTAGTGCAATGGTGGATGGACAGCCGGAAGTGGATGGACACTCCGGGCAAGTGGGCTGTTTGTTGCATGGCGGCGCTGATTCTCAGTAGGATAAATGATGTATGGATTCTGCATGAGGTGCCCGACCTGTTCAGTTTCAAGGGTGCCTTGGGGCAATTGCCCTATTTCTTTGTCGGTGTGGCTTCCTGCCGTTTTGCTGTGCCGCTCTACAGTCGTCCGGCTGTCAGGCACGTCATGCTTGCAGTGGCGCTATGCGGGATTGCCCTGATACAGACAGTGTGGTTCTATCCCGGCAAATGCGCCTCTTTGAGCATGCTGCTTTATCCCGTGACGTTGATTCCTGCCTTGTTCCTGCTGCTGGCATCGAAGTGGCACAACCGTTTTTTTGTCTGGATAGGCAGTTATGCGTACAGTATTTATCTTTTTCATGGTTTCGGTACTTCCGGCGGGCGGATTATACTGAAAATGATGGGGATTGATGCGATTGTCCCCATCTTGCTGTCTGCAACTTTTATTGCGACAATCGGGCCGGTATTAGTAGACAAGCTGCTTGACCGCTCCGGGATGTTGCGGATGCTATTTTTGGGAAGGAAATGACGTTCTCAGTCTGTTGCGCACCCTTATCAGGAAACGCCGCAGCCATGGGAATGTTTCTCCCGACTTCAGGTTGTAGTACAGCGATTTGGATTCATAAATCATCTGGAACGTTTCCGTACAGAGTACCGGTTTCTTGGTCAGGCGGTTGATTTCTATGGCCTGCGGCATGGAACTTTCCACAAACAGCATGTAGTCGGTGGATGAACCGTATTCCTGGGCTTTGAAGGAGGCGTGGCAATTCGCCCGTTGGCGTGCAGCCATATCCGGCAGGTCCAGCATGACGAGCTTATTGCATTTTACATGGTTCTTCTGGAGCCAGGCTTCCGTTTCCGGGCGGTATTTCTCCAAGCGTGAAGTGACCAGCGTGCCGATGGTGACTTTGGGAATGAATAGCGGAGGAGCGTTCAGCAGGAAATGACGGTATTTCTCGCCGTCGTCGTTCTCTTCCGGAGTGGGGTCTGCACAAAGCACGCCGTCAATGTCCATACACGTTTTTTGCAGGATGGAGTGGTTCATGATGTTCCACTGGAAGAAACGGGGATAATCGACTATTTCGAAAAAATAGTCTACGGAATTTATTTGTAGTGGAACTGCATAAATGACACAATATTTGACGTTGTATAAATGTTCTATGTCCTTCAGAAATTCGCGGCATTTCTTCATGGCATCTCCCGTGGCTATGCTATCATCCACAACCAATACATTATGTATATTGTTCATGTTGAAAGTTTTCCCCCGTTCTCCGGTCTGATAGATATGCCCGTTGCGGAAAGAGTCTATGTCCGTGACCGGCAGGTTCAGGTAGAGCGCCAGCAGGTTGGCGGGAAACATGCCACTGCGGGGCACGCCGACAATGAGGTCGAAATCCCGTGGCAGAATGCTGAGATGTTGCAGGATGCAATGGTTTAGGTCGTCTATGTTACGATAGTTCATGTAGCTTTCTCCTTCAAAAAATTATCGATTATGTCGTATATTTTCTTTACACTGTGTCCCCAGCTGTGGGTCTCGGCAAAGGCTATGCGCTGTTTGGCAAGTTCTTCGTCATCGGCTTCGGTCACAGCACGGTCTATGGCCGAAAGCCATTCTTCCGGGGTGGTGGCCAGGTGCGTGTGATTTGCGAATATGTGGCGCATGGTGTGGGTACTGGTTGCGACAGTGGGTTTACCCATAGCCAGGTATTCGTCTATTTTCAATGGATAGTTACCGTCGGTAATGTCGTTCACCATTTGCGGGTTGATACAGACATCGTAGGCTGTGATGTAAGCGGGCAACTCGTCCACCTTTTTCTGCCCGGTGAAATACACATTTTTCAGGCTGTGGATGTGGTGTTGGCGAAAACCGTCGTCCTCCGGTCCGGTGAACACAAAATTGTAATCGGGACGCTGGCTTATTATTTGATAGAGCAGGTCTCCGTCAAGGCGGGTACTGTTTATCGTACCCATATATCCGATGATAGGGCGTGGAATGTCTTGCATGTCACCGGGTGTTTCGTATTTCTTGGCCGGATTGTACAGCTTTAGGTTTACGCCGGTTTCGATGGGGTAGGTATGGGGATTGTAGGCTTGCAACTCTGCGGCAAAACGGGTGGAGTTTGCCAGAACAAGGTCGGCCGAAGCAGCCAGTTCCGGTTCAAGACGGGTGCCGTGCCTGCGCCAGTAGGCTTCGCCTATGACGTAGTCGCGCCGGTAATAGATGCTAACAGACGGATGGATATACTCCTTCAGATAGCGGCTGCGGTAAATGTCTGTATCGATGAGGTGGATGTAATTTTTGAAGTCGAGCGCGGCAGCCTGCTCTACAATCCATCGGGCTATGCGGGCATTGTTTTTTCTGTTGACGATATTGAAAAGCGGTGCAGGCAGGAAGTTGGCCGAGAACAACATGAAAGGACAGTCCAGCACCCACATGTTGGCGTTGATTTGCCGGAGCGGTGAAGTCTCTCCCTTGATGACAGCCATGCGCCGGATGTAGGACGGAGATTGTCTGTTCCCTCTCAGCCGGATGGAAATGTCCATCGGAGTGTTGATGTAGAGCACTCGGTTCTGCTTTGAAATTTCCAATGCAGTATTCTTGATGGTACTACCTATTTCGATGTCCCATGTTTGCAGGCTGGTGATGATGAAGTCTCTCATGATGTTTGCCGGTTACTGGTGAATACAGTGATATATCTTTACATATTCTTCTGCAGTGTGTTTCCAGGAGAACAGTTTTACACGTTCCAGACTGTAATTTACTTGTTGCTGATAGAGTGTCGCATCATTCTCCAGGCGTAGCAAGGCATCTGCTATTTTTTGCGGTTCTTGAGGGCTGACTAAAATGGCACCTTTACCGGCTACTTCGGGCATTGCCGAAACGTTGCCCGTCACTACGGGAGTGCCGCAAGCCATAGCCTCCAGTATCGGAATCCCGAAACTTTCACGCAGGGAAGGATAGAGAAATGCAAATGCCGCATTATAAAGGGTTGCTAAATCTTTGTTGCCGATATATCCCGGATAATACAGATGTTCTTTTATCCCGGTGATTCCTTCTTGCTGAAGAAGCTGGTCGATATATTCTTCTTTCAAATCGGCAATGAGAAGGGGGCGTTTCGTTTGGGATGCTTTCAGATACAACGCGTATGCTTTCAGGGTACGTGCCGCATTCTTCTTGGGGTCTGTATTTCCAAGAAAGAAAAGAAAGTCCGGGTGCGGTATGTATTTCTGCACAATACTCTCATCGGGTGTTTCCTGCATTGAAAAGTAAGCGCTGTAGCCGTTGTAAACGGCTTTAATGACTTCTTCGGGAAGTTGCAGCGCTTCGCGTATGCGGGTACACTCGAACTGAGAAACTGTAATAATCTTTCTTGCTTTCTTCAGGATGCGGGGAACAATCAGGCGACGGTAATGCCATCCCATTTCCTGATAGAAGGAAGGACTGCGATGCTGACGCGGCTCCAGATAGATAATGTCATGAAGCGTCAGCACCAAAGGGACGGGACACCATAGCGGAGCTGTGTTCGATGTACAATGCAGCAAGTCCGCTTTCAGCTTCCTGACGGCCTGGGGCAATGCTATCTGCTCCCACAAAGGATAAGTAGGGCAGCGAAGCTCAATGATATGGAGGTTTTCCGATTCTTCCAGGCACCGGTCCTCCCCCGGGGCAACGAATACGTAATATTCATTGCCGTCTTTCCGCTTTTGCAGTTCTTTCAGTGTCTCCAGGATGACAAAGTCCATGCCATGCTTGTCTTTGCGGAAAATGCGTTGGGCTTCGATGGCGATTTTCATTTTGCTGCCTTTCTTTTCTTTTTCCGTTTAAAGATTCTCGTGATGTGGCTCATGGAAGAGGTGACTACCAATATGGGCAGAGACCAGAAAGCGCTCCGGAATTTGCGGCTGATTTCCCCTTCGGGCATGGCCATCAGAAAAGTGATGAATAAAATGGCTAAAAGTGCATACCATTTTGTAGCAAGCGGCCACTCCAGAAACGTCATTGCCACGGCACATATCGTGATATATAAGATGAGCAGGAAACGGGATGGAAGTAGCCATTGGAATAATTTTTCGCATAAATCCCACTTTCCTTGTAAGAATGCTATCGGAAATTGTTGCAATGCCAGTATGGAGCTGCGGTACTGTGAGCCCAACCAGCGCTGGCGTTCTTTGCTGTACCCCGATGTATCGTCCGTCTTTTTGCAATAGCAGACTATTTCCTCCATGTATTCGGTATATATGTTTTCCTTCAGGAGTTCCATTTCTGCAGCTTTGGCCAAATCGCTTCCTGATAACCTGGGAGCGATTTCCTGGAACATCTCAAAATCAAACATCATGCCCGAACCGATGAGGGCAGAGGAGAATCCCAGTGCCGTATGTGCCTTGCGGAAGAGGTGGTTGTTGATTTCTTCGCTGGTGGCGTTTAATACGGCGATGTTGGTATTCAGGTTTTCCGTCATGCGGTGGGCTTGGATGGCATCGCAGCCGGAGTAGTAGGCATTGTTGAAAAGTTCTAATGCGTTGGGGACGATTTTGTTGTCAGAATTGAATATGGTGATGGCATCGTACTCATGAGGAGAATAGCGCTCCATGACCTGCTGTATGGCATATATCTTTGTGCAATGCTCTTTATCGGGCACGACAATGTTGACCGGCATCTGGAGCAGCGTAACCAAGTCTTCTTCGGACAGTTGTGTGGCAGCCACTGCGATGTCGTATTTTTCTCTCGGATACGTCTGCGTGTCAAGGAAATGATTGATGGACTCTATCACTTCCTTGCCGTTTTTCAGCACAACAAAGAGGACCAGGAACCGATGTCGCTTGGGGGACGGTGGATAGGGATTCTTGTATTTCCGCAAGGAGGCCAATGCATAGATAAACAAGTAGGCTACGGGGATGGCCAGCAATAAGAAAAGAACCGCGTCCGTCATTTGCAAGGCATTGTTGTTCTCGTCCATCCACCAGTCGGGATTGAATATGGAAAAAATGTCGTTCATATATGTTTTCTATTTAATATTTTCTATTTTTCTGTTCTCAGTTTTTCTGTCAGCAGTTGGTCGATATGCTCCCCGTTAATCAGGACTGACAAAAATAAAATGATTATAAATCCTGTAGGGAATTGCCCGAAGAAAGCATTTCCATAGGCACTTATCATCATTCCGAAGATACCGCATGCAATGGCTGTGAGTATTCCGCGTAATTCGTTATTCTTGATTCGAAACATGATAAGATAGCAACCTCTTAACAATGCACTGACATATATGATAAGAAAAAGCACTAATCCTACAATACCGGTTTCCATCCATGTCTTGACATAAAAAGAATCATGGGGAATGAGTGTTGTGAGACGGGAACCATATTTTCTGGCTTCTACCCCTCCCAAGCCGAGTCCTTCTCCGAAAGGTTTGTATTTTAGATATTCGGCCAATTTTTTTTGATTTTCTTTACGGACAATGTATGAGGCATCTTCTGTCGGTCTGAAAGCTGTACGCATACGCCTGATGGAAGTGTTGCTTTCACCGATATAGGTATGGGCGAAAAAGACATAAAAAAACAATCCGAAGAAGACTGTAGCTCCCATAAGTTTGATGTTTTTGCTGAGAAAAGTTAACAATATGATTCCTCCGATGGGGACAAACAGCGCACCGCGGGTGCCGGAAATGAACAAGGCATATATGGCACACATGGCAATAATCGCATAATAGATTCTGATGGAGCGTTTTTTCATGAAGATGGCGGAAATACCGAACAGAATGGTGGCAAACCCCATGTTGGAGCCGAAATTTCCGGCATCTGTGAAAAAGGAAAAATAGCGGGTGACATCGGATAGAAGGTGTGTCTTGTACATTTCCGTTTCAATCAGCATGGTTGTTTCTGTCTCATCAAAACCTGCATATTTCTGGTAAATGGCTTTTGCCACGGCTGTCAGTGTGAATATGGACAAAAGAAGCATAATGACTCGCAACCGCTTGTAGGAGGTCATTGTTAAAACACTAATCAATGATACGACAAGAGTATTGTATATGGTTCCACGGGAGTAAACCCAAGCTTCAGTGAGTGCTGTTGGATTCAATATTTCTGCCGCAGTATATATGGCCCATATACAACCTCCGAACGTCAGAATGTTTTTGGCGTATTTCCATGCAATCTTACCTTGTTGGTGATAGGAATATATCAGGAGCGTCACAAGCAGGGTGACGGTTGCGACATCATACCAGACACTCAACCCACTGCCCTGCGTGTATCTGTACCAGGGAATGAAAAAGTAATTGAATGTGAATAGGAGACATACACCGACAAAAGGATTTTTTAATGCTTGTATTGCCATTATCAGTAAGAAAGGGAAAAAGCAAATGGAGGCAAAGATATACCATGCACCGGAGAGTAGGCTGTAGGTGATTACAGCCAACCCTATGATGAGCACTGACAGTGTTGCTACGAAGGGAGATATACTATGTCCTTTAATACCCATTTGCATTTACTTTACAGCAGCAGATTTGGATGTTAACCCTAATTGTGCCAACCGGCTGAAGAAACTGTGGACCGGAGTATGAGGAGGCAATTCTCCGGTGAAGCTTTCAACCACTTCGCGGTCTGCATTGTTGAGATACATAAATAGAGGAGTTCCTTCCAATTCTTCCTTTAACGGTTTCAATCGGGTGTCGTCATCTCTGCCCCACAATCGGGCGGCGTTGGCTATCAGCAAATTGAAATCTGCCTTTTTCAATACCGGCATAGGTAGAGTTGCGGTACTGACAGCAGGATATTCCACTAAAATGATGTCCGGTATTTCTTCTGCTTCATTCAGAACCCAGAAGTCAGACAATTCTTGAGCTTGTACATATCCCTTGTTTTGGGTATCGAAATCGTGGTCGTATTTTACAAGGCGCACTTTCATACCCTCAGTTTCCCAATAATCAATGAAATATTTGGCAAGGAATGATTTTCCTTCACGTTTCTCCATGCTGAGCAGGTTTATGACAGTAGGACGGTCCGGATGCAGGTAGTTGTTCAATTGCCGGCAACTGTAGGCAGCGGCAAGCCGGTTGCAAGCCTTGAGGAATCCACGATACTTCAAGTTGCTTATACCATTGAATGCTGCAATGACAGAGAGTCCGGACAGACGTTTGCTGCGGTCCGGGTCGCGGAGAGTGCGGTCTAACAATTCAATCAGCAGGAAGTAGCCGCTTATGAATATTAAACTGCCGAAGAATGCGGCAAGGATGTAGATAAGCCTTTTTCTGCCATTGTCTGTCAGCGGATACTCGGGTGATGCTATGACTTGCAGGTTGGCTGTCGTCATCTTGATGTTCTGTAAGCGGAGGTGTGCTTCGGCAAGGCCTGCTATCTGTCGGCGGTAATTGTCTTCGGCAATGCCCACGGCACGCTCTTTCCGCTTGATTTGGGTGCCTACGGGTGAAAAATCCCGGTATTGGTCGACAATCTCACGCTGGCGGTCAACCAATACTTTCACTTCAGCTTTGGCTTTTGCCTCATTGATGCATGCCGTCAGCCATTCTGTCACCATATCCTGAATACCTACACCTTCTTTGGAAAAACTGTACTCATTCAAATTATCGGAGAGATGGCTTATCTTTTCTTCTGCCTTTTGCAGGGCTTCTTTTTCTTTTTGAAGTTTACTACTGTTCTGCTGACTTTGTTCTGTGGTGAAAATTTCCTGTTCGAGAATGCTTTGATTCAGGGTACTGACTTTTTCCAGCTCTTGCAACAAATTAGTATTTGTGCGTATAATCTTGGCACGTATATCCATTTTATTCTCTAACATCTGGCGCAAGGCGACCGCACTTCCATAGATTCGCTGGATTTCTTCCATGCGATCATCAGTACCATATTTAGTCAGAGCCAATGCTTTGGATTGTTCATTGTAGTTGATGACTTGTTTCTGAACACTATAGTCTGTCAAATCATCTTCTTCTGCAGTAAGTGCTTTTTTGGCTATGCGCACTTGCTCTTCAAAATAGGCGATAGCACTGTTCGTGGCACTGAACCGGAGTTGCTCATAAGCCTTTAACAGTTCATCTTCCAATATCTTGAGCGTATTTTGTGTAATGCCGGGATCGGCAGAGGTATATACTAATTCTATCAGATCACTGGTACCCAACCGTTTGATGATAATTGAATTTAATGCATTATAGCTATAAAACGGATAAGGGCGGTTGAATATGGAATAGACGAAATTGCTACTGTTCTCCTTTCTGTAATTCATTAAATTAGTTACGGTTTTATCCAAAGAGGAACGGTCGACCAAAGCCAATACTTCTTTGGGAAGGATTTGGACAAGTTGTCTGTAATGTTTGGCTTGAATGTACATATTGTCTTTCCACTCATCACCGTGTACAAGATTGGTGGCAAGCAGTCGTACAGAGACCTTTGCTAAAGTGTTTTTGGACTTGCCAATATTAATGATATTGTCGAAAGTACTGTTGATGTTGATAAGCTGGCTTCCATCCAAATTGGTACCATTGGTTACGCCTGCATATAAACTACTGTTTACCGTATAGCTGTATGGTAAAAATTGAGTGAAGTATATGACCAATGCCGTAACAAGGAGGCTTCCCCACAATAACCAATAACGGATGCGGTAAAAGAAGCTTGCCAAAAATTGTACTATATTCATAATCGGTTTATTTGTCTGATATAACTTTTACATTAGTCAGCATCTCCAGTAATACGATAGAATTGTGTAAAGCTACACGACTCTGTTCATACGTGGTCACGGCACCAGTGCGGCGCGCACGTTCCAAAGAGAGTGAAATGATGTCAACGGTTCCTTGTATGAAGTTGTTTTCTGAAATTTTCATCTGTGCGTTATACAAGGCGGCCGTTTCTGCTTTGGCTTTTATAGTGGCTAATTGTTCGGTAACTGCATTGTAGGCTTCCAATACCTTTAGTCTCCGTTCTTCCATGACATCTTCTTGCATATATTGCAATTGTTCTATCTGATAGCGGTAGTCTTTCAGTTTCAGCGGTCGGTTGAACAAGTCTCCTAAAGTGATGCCGACGCTGGCCCCGACATTGAAGTTGTGCTGGGCACTTGACATCGTCGTCTGGTACATAGGGGTGAACTCGTCACTGGCATTGCCTATAATATTATAGCGTCCGTAGGAATAGTTACCGTTCAGTCTGAAGTAGTTCCACCAGTTCCGCTTTTCCAGGCGATATTGGTTCTTGACTTGCTCTACTTGGGATTGGGCTCTTTTTACTGACGCATTCTCTGTCACTGCATCAAGAAAGACAGATAGAGGGGGCAACTCTAACTTCTCAATATCTATTGATGTCTTCGGACTGATTAAACCCAATGTGTTGACTTCTATTTTTTTGTCCTCCATCTTGAGTTGCTCCAATATCTTGATGCGCTCCTCCCGTGTCAACTCCTGCTGCGCAGCCACAGACAAAGGTACCCCCAACAATCCTAAGAGGATTACACTGTAAATGATGGACGTGATATATCTTTTTATCATCTCTAAAGCCATATAATTCCTGTTATCTTTATTTTTATACATTCTCTTTCTGCACAAACGCTGTCAGCGTCTTGCACAGTATCTTCATGTCCAGCCAGAATGAAAATTCTTTGGCGTACTTAATGTCCAGTTGCTTGCGCTCTTCGGCCGACATCTTCCCGGCACCGCCTCGTTTCTCCACTTGCCACAGTCCCGTCAGTCCGGCGGGGGCCATGAAGCGCTCGATATATGCGTCGCTGGTCAGCAGCTCGGCCTCGTAGAGGGGGAGTGGGCGGTTGCCCACGATGCTCATGTCTCCTTTGAGGACGTTGAACAGCTGCGGCAGTTCGTCAATGCTGTACTTGCGGATGAAACGGCCTACGCGAGTGACGCGGGGATCGTTCTCTATCTTGACGAACGTATTCTGTTTTTCTTGGGCCTTCTTTTTGAGGAAGTCTTCTTCGGAGATGACGAAATCGTCTGAAATCAGCAGGGTAGCCTCCTCTTCGGAAGTGCCGGTCAGGTCGTCGAAGCGGATATCGGGCTGCTCGTCCGTCAGTTCTTCTTCCATCTTGTATTGGTTGAGTGCATTCAGCTCCTTCAGGCGCTTGTCTGCATTGGTGTACATGGAGCGGAACTTCAGGAAGTTGAATATCTGGTAGTTGCTGCCTACGCGCTGGGACTTGTAAATCACTTTTCCCTTGCTTTCCATGCGGATGGCTATGGCTGTCACAATGAATATCGGAGACAGTGCAATCAGTACGGCAACGGCAAAAAGGATGTCGAAGATACGCTTCCACACAGGCAGGTGGAAGGTGTTGAATATCTTACGGTGTGACTGGCTGAATTCCTGCAACTTATGCTCCTTGCGCAGTTGGAGGAATTTTGTCATTTGTTGCAGATTCCCCTCATGGGTCGTAGGGGAGAGGGTGTTATTGACACCTGCCTGCAGATAGAGTTTGCGGTTTTCCTTCTGCAGCTCCTCGGTGACAAGGATGATGTAGACGCGTGGGAAACGCTTGTGCAGGAAAGTGATGTTTTCACAGTCTTTTTGAGGGTTGCTTTGTTCGTAAAGGATAGATGTGTTATATCGTTCGCGGATGCCGTCGATGACTTTCGTTGCCTTGTTGCAGGATGAAACAGCCATGAACATGCCTCCCGTAACTTTACTTAAGTGGTCGATAGTGGCGCGGTTGCTGCCTATGTAGATATAATATAACATATCCATTGATTTTGTTGTTTAGAGGAATTTCTTGATGCGGGCTTTCAGTTCCATAGGATTGAAAGGTTTCAGTATGAAATCCTCGGCTCCGGCTTCGAGCAGGTTGATGCGCTCGGTGGTACTTTCCTCACTGGAAAGCATCACAACCGGAATGTCCTTGAAAAGTGAATTGCCTTTCAGATATGCCAGGAATTCACTGCCGGTCATCTTGGGCATGCGTATGTCCGAAATGATGAGAGCGGGCTCGTTCCCTTCATTCAGCCATTCTATGGCCCTGACGGGATCTTCGAAATAAACCAGCTCATTCTCTTTCCCTAAATAGACCGAGAGTACCTTGCCTATGGCAGGTTTGTCATCTACAAATAATATTTGTTTCATTGTTTATGATAATTGTTTGCTATATTTATCTATATACATTTTCTTCTACCGGGTGTTCGTACCATTCCGTATACTGGGTTCTGTCTTGGGCCCAATAGATGAATTCCGGATATGCGCTTGCCTCGGGGATATCAGTACGTGACACATTGATTGTTTCTTTGGGATAGCGGAAGCCATACGGCACGCAGATTGCCCACGTGTTGTTGCCTGCCAAGTCAAGATTCTCTTGCTGTATGGTTCCGGCGGCAGTGGCGCCATATCCCCAAAATTCGTAAAGATGGACTTCCATGCGTTGTTCCATGCTTTTATATTGATAACAGATGAAGAAGTCCAGATTGTCTTTTGAGAATGGGGGCTCTGTCCGGGTTTGGTCTGCCAGTTCAATAATGACTTCATAAGTGTACTTTTTGGCGGTTACTCCAATGCCGGTATTTACCATCTCACCCGGTTCAACTCCGAATACATTGTGCACCTCGCCTGCGATGGGGATTACGACACTCGGATCGGAATCTTCCATGTAAGTAACGTTGTTATACCTGAATTTGTTGTACGAGCTGTTGAATGACTCCTGGAAACGCGAATCGTCGCCTCCGGTCTTGACTTCCCGGATATCGGATTTATTGATTCCGGTAATCCGGAGCCCTACGCCCAACGGCTTGCTTGCTCCTGCTGCAGCAAGGGTCACGTCGAGCTGTATGCGCTTGATGTGGTTCGTCTTTTTCTCGCGGTGATAGTAGGTCTCCACGTCCAAGACCACGTCGTTGAAGTCATAGTCGCCTACCAACGGGAAGTTGTCTTCGAATACGTACGTATAGGAGACCGGGTCTGTAGGGGTTTCTGAGCCGGACTCGTCCGGAGTATTGCCTTCGCCCGTACAGTCTCCGGCAGGAATGGTGATGGGGGATTCTCCCCATTTGGATATGGTTCCTTCGGTGTTCTTGATAGCATCAAGGAATTTGGCTTCCCACCAGATGTCCTCGGTGATATCATCGTCAATTTCTTTCACTTCATAATGAATGTTTCCCTGGCTGGAGAAATTCCCTATATCTTCAATTTTATTGATTTTTACCAGTGCATATTCATTGTTTGGACCCATAAATTGTGCTTGTGACAATTCTGCTTCATCAAGTACGGTTATCATGGAGTTGTCACCCATCGTGATTTGGGTGTTGTAATTGTTGCTATGGTCCCCGAAATCCTCTATCTCTGCAGAAGAGGTGTCTCCCATGTTCAGTGTGCCTACAAATTCTTCCGCATATAGATAGCATCCGTTGTCTATAGTGATGTTGCTGTCGGTTTTCCCGATATAGGCTTTGCCCTGGTTGATGAATTTGCATCCGCTGTCGAAATTCATTTCATCGACACGCACGGTACCGCAATTATAGAATGCTCCTCCCTGGCTGACATGGAAATCGTCTATTTCCATAGTGCCGGCATTGTAGTTGTAGCTGCCTCCGGATGCATTGGTCAATTCGATGTCGTTCCCTTTGATGGTTCCACCCGCGTAGACGATAAACCGGCTGGATTGCACTAAAGTGAAGGTGTGCTCGTCCGGTATCACGATTTCCCCTCCGTCAATCACATAGAATTCGAAGCCTCGTTCAACGGTCATGTTGTTTCCATTGGGTTCCCAGCTGCCTTCAATGATGATGATGGCCGGATTGTCACTTCCCATGCCGTCCTTGCTGATTTTATTCCTATATATATTGTCTTTGGAGATTTTGTAGGCTTTTCCGTTTTGAAAATCGGTATTCGGCCTTATTTCTTCGGCACTTGATAGCATTGCGGTGATTTCCGCCTCAGACTTTTCCGGTGAATAGGTCTCGATGCTGACACTGCGTGTCCATGCGGCACGTGTAGTTGCAGGGGAACTGCCGAAAGCGGCATGGAGCTGACCGTTTTGGATGGATACGTATTTTACTATGTTGCGGCTGTGTGCATCGGTGCGGCACACAAAAGCGCTCGTCAGCACAGAAGGGCAGTCCATGACGGTAGTAAATACTGTTGTATTATTGGCGGTGCCTTCTGCCAGCAGTTTGGCAGATGACCGGCTGATTAAGGGGTTCTTGTCGTAAATACGTATGGTGTAGTCGATGCCGGTATCTTCGGATACAGAAACATTGACCCGGACCTGCTGAGTCATTTTCCAATCCATAGCCGGGTCTATGTTCTTGACCGGAAACCTATCCTGATAGGCTGCTTTCACTTTTTCGGGGTTAAAAACATCGTCTTTACAACCCTGCAGCAGTATGCCTACTGTAAGAATAACAAGCGGCAGAAAGCGTTTGTATAGGGTATTTTCTCCCATATTTTACATTTGTTTTGCTTGATTGTAAGCAAAAGTACGTTTATTTAAACTAATAAGCTTTATTAATGGGGGATAAAAGCGTGTTGGTTAACGCTTTTTAACGATTTTGTATGGATAGATAATGCAAGTTTGTCTTGAAAATTATCAATATTACTAAATGCCCTCTGTATTGCCGCTTTACTAAATCTTGGTGATTTCTCCTGCCAGGTCGGAATTCATGCGGTGGCGGATTTCGGCTTGGTCCAGTCCATGCCCCAGGAGGAACATGAGTTTGGTGACGGCACATTCGGGGGTACTGTCATAGCCGCTGATGACGCCTGCCTGGAGAAGTTGCAGACCGGTTTCGTAACGTCCCATCTCGACGGCGCCACTTTGGCATTGGGTGATGTTGACGATGACAATGCCACGTTCGCTGGCTTCTTTCAGCTGGCGGATGAACCATTCTTTCTGGGGGGCATTGCCGGAACCGAAGGTCTTGAGGACAACAGCTTTCAGACCGGGAACATGAAGCACGGAGTTGATGATGCTTTCCTGGATGCCGGGAAAGAGGGTGAGCACTACGACATTGGTGTCGAAAAGGTAGTGCGGCTTCATGGGGCGTGACGGGTCGGGACGGTGGATGAGGTGCTCGTTATAACGGATATGGATGCCTGCCTTTGCCAGTGCGGGATAGTTGAAGGAGCGGAAAGCGTTGAAATTCTCGGCATTGATTTTGGTGGTACGGTTGCCCCGCATCAGCTCGTTCTCGAAGAAGATGCACACTTCGGGGACGATAGGAGTACCGTCCGGATGCTTGGCGGCGGCTATTTCAATGGCGGTGATGAGGTTCTCTTTCCCGTCGGTGCGCAGGGTGCCGATGGGAAGCTGGGAACCGGTGAGGATGACCGGCTTGGAAAGGTTCTCGAGCATGAAACTGAGGGCGGAGGCTGTATAGGCCATCGTATCGGTACCGTGCAGGATGACGAAGCCGTCGAAATTGTCGTAGTTGTAGTTGATGATTTTTACAATCTTTGCCCAGAGGGAAGGTTCCATGTCGGAAGAGTCGATCGGTGGGTCGAACTGATAGGAAGAGATGCGGTAGTTGAAGCGCTTCAGTTCGGGAACATGCTGTAGCAGTTGGTCGAAGTTGAAGTTCTCAAGCGCACCGGTCTCGGGATTTTCTATCATTCCGATAGTTCCGCCAGTGTAAATCAATAGTACGGAAGGGCAATCGACTTTCATGATATTCGTATTAGAGCTTTTTTCGGGCACAAAGATAGTGAAATATGAGATGGGGAGAAAATAAAAGAGACAAGTCTTTGCAGATTTTGTCTCTTTTATTTTTTCATTGCGAAAAATATATTGTATGAAATTTGAATAAGCTCACTGTTTCAAATCTTCCTTCAACTGCCTGATAGCCTTTTCCGCATCTCCTTCCTTCTCGTTGAGCAGCGTGACGAAGCGGCTGCCGATAATGGCACCGGATGAGTGGGCGCAAGCGGCATCGAATGTCTGCTTGTTGCTGATGCCGAAGCCTACCATGCGTGGATTGCGCAGGTTCATATCCTCTATCTTCTTGAAGTAGGCTTGCTTCCGGGTGTCGAAGTCTTTCTGGGCACCGGTGGTGGCGGCACTGGACACCAGATAGATGAAGCCGTCGGTGTGGGCGTCTATTTCGCGGACGCGGGCTTCGCTGGTTTCGGGGGTAATGAGCATGATGACACGGATGTCATACTTCGAGGCGATGGCTTTGTAACTCTCTTCGTAATCGCGGAAAGGGAGGTCGGGAATGATGACGCCATCGATGCCGCATTCCACGCACTTCTGGCAGAAGGCTTCGAAGCCGAACTGCATGATGGGATTGAGGTACCCCATAAGGATGAGGGGGATGCGGACATCGCGACGGATGTCGCGCAATTGTTCGAAAAGCAGGCGGAGGGACATGCCGTTGTGCAGGGCGCGGGTGGCGGCGTTCTGAATGACAATGCCGTCGGCCATGGGGTCACTGAACGGAATTCCGATTTCAATCATGCTGACTCCGTTTCTTTCGAGGGCACGGATAACGTCGGCAGTACCGTCGAGGTTGGGACAGCCTGCACAAAAGTAAATGGACAGCAGATTCTTGGGGCTGTCCTGGAAAAGTTGGTTAATGCGGTTCAACATACTATTTTTATTTACTATTTTACAATTTACTATTTACTATTTACTATTTGGCTGCGCAATAACGCTGCATGGTACTATTTACTATTTGACAATTTACTATTTACTATTTACCATGTACAATGTACAATTTGCCATGCGGCGTATATTGCGCAGCCAAATAGTAAATAGTAAATCGTCAAATCATACCTCCCTTCAGTTCTTTCAGGAAGTTTGAGATGCGTTCCACATCCTTTATTCCCGGTGCCGTTTCGAAACGGCTGTTGATGTCGATACCTGCGAAATAGGGATGGCGAAACTCCCGGAGGGCTTTTACGCTGTAGGGGTTGATGCCACCGCTAAGCAGGAACGGGGTGGGACCGTTGTAGCGGTGCAGGAGGTTCCAGTCGAACTGGTTGCCGGAACCGCCGTACTGCGGGGTCTTGGTGTCGAAGAGGTAGTAGTCGCACAGACCATTGTAGGCAGATACGGCAAGCAGGTCCTTGGGCAGCAAGATAGAGAAAGCCTTGATGAGGTGCAGGCCTGCATTGCGCAGGGAACGGCAGTATTCGGGAGCTTCATGGCCATGCAGCTGGATGTAGTCAAGGCCGAAACGGTCGGTATACATTAGGATGTTTTCCTTACTTTCGTTGACAAAGACGCCGACGCGCTTGGCGCAGGCTGGCAGATACCCGGGCATCTGGCACAGACAACGGGGAGATTTGGGGTAGAAGATGAAACCAATCATATCTACACCTTGCAGTTCTACATTGCGGATGTTTTCTGCTTCGGTCATTCCGCATACTTTGATGAGAGGAGACATTTTATTTACGATTTACAATTTGGCTGCGCGATATAACGCTGTATGAGAGACTTATGTATTTACAATTATTGACTTTCAATTATCAACTTTCAGCTTTCAATTATTAATTAAGAGACTGTCTTGGATGAACTTTTTCAGGGTTTCGCCCGGGGTGGCTGTTTTCATGAAGGTTTCGCCGATGAGGAAACCGCGGAAGCCGGCGGCACGCAGGCGGCAGATGGTTTCGGGGTCGGAGATGCCGCTTTCGGAGACAAGGAGCGGGGATGCCGGTCCGTGGG
The DNA here is from genome assembly GCF_900217715.1 of Bacteroides sp. AR29. NCBI lineage: Bacteria > Pseudomonadati > Bacteroidota > Bacteroidia > Bacteroidales > Bacteroidaceae > Bacteroides > Bacteroides sp. AR29. The sequence continues at coordinate 105,922 of NZ_OBMS01000009.1, read as the reverse complement.
TGGCTTCGCGCAGTTGCCGGGCTATCCGGAAGGAGTTCTCCACATCGGTGACGAAGGAGCCGAGGTTGCGGTTGTTGACACCGACCATGTCGACCTCCTTATTTATATAGGAGAGTTCCGAAGGGCTGTGGATTTCGAGCAATACCTCCAGCCCGAGTTCGTGGGCTTGGGTGGTGAGGGCGCTGCACTGCTCCGGACTGAGGCAGGCGGCAATGAGCAGTACGGCGTCGGCACCTACGATGCAGGCTTGCAGAAGCTGGTACTCGTCGATGATGAAGTCCTTGCGCAGAATGGGGATGCGGACGAGCGGACGGGCCGTGCGGATGTCGCGCAGCGTACCGCCGAAGAACTTCTCATCCGTCAGGATGGAGAGGGCGGCGGCGCCGGCGGCTTCGTAGGAGGCGGGTATTTCCTCTGCTTGGGCAGCCTCGTTTATCCAGCCTTTAGAGGGTGAACGGCGTTTGAACTCGGAGATGATTCCTGTAGAAGAAGCGGCAAGGGCCTGCTTCATGCTGCGGCGGTGGGCCGCATTCTCCCGGATGATGACTCCGGCCTGCTCCTGCAACTGTTCCGGAGAGACGGTCTGCTTTTGCAGTTCAATCTCTGTTTGCTTATGGGCGATGATTTCGGACAGTATATCTTTCATTGCTTCATTTATTAATCTCGATAAATTTTTTCAGTGTCGCCAGCGCCCGTCCGCTATCCAATGATTCGCGTGCGATGGCGATGCACTCTTCAATCTCTTTCTGCGGCTCCATCACCTGGATGGCAAAGGCGGCGTTGACAATGACGCATTGCGTTTGTGCAGGTGTGGCATGCCCCGTAAGGATATTGTCGAAGATGCGGGCGGCATCTTCCTTGCATACGCCGCCGAAGAGTTCTTCGGGACGGGCATCCTTGAAGCCGAGGGCCTGCGGACGGTAGATGCGCTCATAGTTGCGGGTCATCACCTTGAACTCGTCCGTCAGGGAGATTTCGTCGTAGCTGTCGAGGCTGTTGACCACGGCAAAGTCAATGCCGAGCTTATAGAATACGTTGGTGTATAGGCGCATCTGCGAGAGGTCTGCCACACCGAGCAGCTGATATGCCGGGCAGCATGGATTCACCAACGGGCCGAGCAGATTGAACAAGGTGCGCACTCCCAACGTCTTGCGTACGGGACCGACAAACTTCATCGCCGGATTGAAAAGCTGGGCATGAAGGTAGGCGATGTTGCACTCCTCCATGCTGCGTTTCAGCGTGTCGGGGTTGTTGGTGAAGCGTACGCCGTGCTGCTCGATGACATTGCTGGCTCCGCTCACGGAAGTGGCTCCGTAGTTGCCGTGCTTGGCAACCTTGTAGCCGGCTCCCGCCACCACGAAGCAAGCGCAGGTGGAGATGTTGAAGGTGTTCTTTCCGTCGCCGCCCGTACCTACAATGTCGATGGGGCGATAGGGGGCGAAGTCGATGGGAAGGCGTGTCTCCATCAGTGCTTCGCGGAAACCGATAAGCTCGTCCACAGTGATGCTTCGCATCTGGAAGGCAGTGAGCAGGGCTGCTATCTGCGCCTCAGGATACATTTCCTTGGTGATGTTGAGGAGGATTTGTTTGGTTTCCTCCGACGTAAGCTCTTCGTGGTTGAAGAGACGGGTGAGTATTGCTTTCATCTTGATATTTACTATTTGACAATCGATTCTATTTACTATTTGACGATTTACTATTTACTATTTGAGTTACTCTGTTCTTGTTTGAAATACCGTTCATTTGCTTCCGGAATGCCACATGTTACCGTCCGGAATGCTACATGTCAGCAGGGACGAAGTGTGGCATTTTGTCTGACAAAGTGTGGCATTTGGCTTGATGAAGTGTGGCATTCCGGACGATGAAACGCCTCATTTGAAAAGCCAGTTTTTTACGATTGTTTTCCCGTCGGGTGTCAGTACGGATTCCGGGTGGAACTGGATACCGTGTATGTCATATTCTCGATGTTTCAGCGCCATGATTTGTCCTTCGGGGCTGATGGCGGTGATGGCAAGTTCGTCGGGAAACTCCTTCGTGTCCACTACCCAGGAGTGGTATCGTCCGACGGGAATCCTATCGGGTAAACCGCAGAAGATATAGTCTTCTTCGAGAGAAATACCTTCATAATCCTTTCCCCCTAATCCTTCATCCCTTATCCCTAATCCTTCATCCTTCCTCCTTATCTCCGTCTGTACCCCATGGAATACCTCTTCCAGATTGACCAACTTTCCACCGAACGCTTGTCCGATGGCTTGTTCGCCCAGACAGACACCGAGTATGGGTTTCCGTCCGGCATAGGTGCGGATGACATCCAGCAACAGTCCGGCTTCCTCGGGGACACCGGGGCCGGGTGAGAGGATGATTTTATCGTATGGCTCCAATTCTTCGAGCCGGAATTTATCGTTGCGCAGCACATCCACTTCTGCGCCAAGCTCTTTCACCAGATGGGCAAGGTTGTAGGTGAAGGAGTCGTAATTGTCTATGATAACTGTTTTCATCTTTTGTATTTACAATCTATTTTATTTACTATTTGACGATTTACGATGTACGATTGAAGTTACTTTATTTACGATGTACGATTTGGCTGCGCAATGTACGCCGCATGGCAAATCGTACATCGTAAATCGTCAAATCGTACATAAACTCACATTTTTTCTGCCATCTCAATCGCCTTTTTCAGTGCGCCGAGCTTGTTGTTCACCTCTTGCAGTTCGTACTCGTCGTTGCTCTTGGCTACGATGCCGCCGCCTGCCTGGAACCAGAGGACACCGTTGCGGCTGACAAAAGTACGAATCGTAATCGCCTGGTTCAGCGAGCCGTTCAGTCCGATGAAACCGATGCAGCCGCCGTAGGCTCCACGGTTGTGCGGTTCCAGCCGGCTGATGAGCTGCATGGCGCGTACTTTCGGGGCGCCGCTCAGGGTACCGGCAGGAAAGGTGTCGATGAAGGCCTTGACGGGGTCGGCCTCTTCGCGGAGCGTTCCGCTGACACGGCTGACGAGGTGGATGACATGGCTGTAATACTGCGTCTCCTTATAGAAGTCCACCTTTACATCGTGGCAGTTGCGGGAGAGGTCGTTGCGGGCAAGGTCCACCAACATCACGTGTTCGGCGTTCTCTTTGGGGTCGTCGTGCAGGTACCGGGCATTGATGGCGTCCTGCTCTGCATCGCCGGTGCGCTTCGTGGTTCCGGCAATGGGGTCGATGTAGGCATGGCGGCCTTCGATGCGGCAATGGGTTTCGGGGGACGAGCCGAAAATGCGGAAGCCCCCGAAGTCGAAATAGAACAAATAGGGAGAAGGGTTGATGCTGCGCAGGGCACGGTAGAGCTTGAAGTCGTCGCCCGTGAAGCGCTGTTCGAAACGGCGGGAGAGGACTATCTGGAAAACGTCGCCGCGCAGACAGTGGGCGATGCCCCGGCGGATATTCGCCTTGTGCTCCTCGTCCGTAAGCGGGGAGGTGGTGGGGCCGACGGCGCGGAAATCGTAGGCGGTGTAGTTGCGGTTATGGATGGCCTTCTGCACCTGGTCCAGTTCGCTGGTCTCGCCGTCTTGCAGCATCTCCAGCAGCAGCATCTCGTTCTTGAAGTCGTTGAAGACGATGAGGTACTTATATAATATGTATAGCATGTCCGGTGCGTCGTTGGTAGCTTCGCGGCTGTCCTTCACGGGGATGTCCTCGAAGTAGCGGACCGCATTGAAGGACGTGTATCCGTAGAGTCCGCAGTAATTGCTGTATTCACCTTCCACGTGGAAGCGGGCGCGGAAATCGTTCAAGGCATTCTCCACCCGGTATGCATCGGTTATGGGATGCTCTTCGCGGCTGTCGTCCGGCAGGCGGAAGATAGCCGTGCCGTGGTCTATGCTGACACTAGCCAGCGGACACAGAGCGATGAACGAACGGTTGTTCTCACTGCCGTGATAGTCGGAACTCTCCATAAGTGCGCTCTGCGGAAAGATGTCACGCACCTTCAGATACGTGCTCACCGGCGTATGCAAGTCACCGAGCATGGTGCGGCTGATTGTTTTATAATCATATTGTTTCATTGTATCTTGTATTTTATTTCATTGTATCTCGTATTTTCAAATAACTCATCACTTATAACTCATCACTTATAACTCATCACTCATCACTCATCACTCAAATACGTCTCTATATCCTTATCCCCCCGTCCCGACACCGTCAGCACCACCACGTCCGTCGGCTTGAACCTCATCTTCTCCAGCGCACCCAGTGCGTGGGCGCTTTCCAATGCGGGGATGATGCCCTCGAGCCGGGTCAGTTCGTAGGCGGCACGGATGGCTTCGTCGTCGTTGACGGCGAGGACGATGGCACGCTTCTGCTTGGCAAGGTTGGCGTGCATGGGGCCGATGCCCGGATAGTCCAGTCCGGCAGAGATGGAATAGGGCTCTTCTATCTGTCCGTCCTCGTTCTGGATGACGTAGGTGCGCGAGCCGTGGATGATGCCCATCTTGCCGAGGGCGATGGTGGCGGCTGTCATTCCCGTTTCAATGCCTTTTCCGCCGGCTTCGGCGAGGACGATTTGCACGTGCGGGTCGTTGACGTAGTGATAGATGGTGCCGGCTGCATTGCTTCCTCCACCTACGCAGGCGATGAGGTAGTCGGGGCATTCGCGTCCCTCGTGTTCAAGGAGCTGCTTCCTTATTTCTTCGCTGATGACGGACTGCAGGCGTGCCACCATGTCGGGGTAGGGATGCGGGCCGACGGTGGAACCTATCACGTAGTAGGTGTCCGACGGATGGCAGCACCAGTCGCGGATGGCTTCGTTGGTGGCGTCCTTCAACGTCATATTGCCACTGGTGACGGGAACGACGGTGGCGCCGAGCATCTTCATCTTCTCCACATTGACGCGCTGGCGCTCTACGTCGGTCTTACCCATGTAGACGATGCATTCCATGTTCATCAAGGCGCAGACGGTGGCTGTGGCCACCCCGTGCTGCCCGGCTCCGGTTTCGGCGATGATGCGGCGCTTGCCCATGCGGCGTGCCAGCAATACCTGCCCGATGCTGTTGTTGATTTTGTGGGCACCGGTGTGGTTCAGGTCTTCACGCTTGAGGTAAATCCGGCAACCGTACTTCTCGGACAAGCGGTGTGCCAAGTAGAGTGGGGAAGGGCGTCCCACGTAGTCGCGCAGCAACTGGTCGTATTCACGCTTGAAGTCCTCACTTTGCAGCACCTTGAGGTAGGTGTTCTGCAACTCTTCTACACATTTGTGGAGGATTTCGGGAACGTATGCCCCGCCGAACTCTCCGTAATAACCTTCTTTGTCAACTAAGAAATTCATCATGTTATTTACTATTTGACGATTTACTATTTACTATTTCAGAAATTAAAACGCATTATTGCTTAAACGAAAAAAGCCCCGTCGCTTGGTGCGACAGGGCTCTTTTTGTTTTTTACTATATATTACATATATACATACGAGCGCTGCTCCCTTACGACTGTCGGAGTTGTAACGGGTGCCACCACCAATATGTATTTACTAACATTGTTTTCATTGACTTTTTTTGTTTTATCGGGGGCAAAGACAGTGCAAACCGAATGTATAATAAAATGAACTTGTTCATTTTTTATGCTGAGGTGCAGCCTGTCTTCGTTTTCGCGACAAATATAAGCACTTTGTTTTAACTGCCAAAATAAATATGACTTTTTTTCTGGATAAGAACATTTTTCTTGAAATATTGTTCTTATAAGTGTAGTAAAAACGAATATTCATTCAAAAAAAGAAAGGAACAAACTATGAATAGAAAACATTTAGTTGCCATAGGCGTGGTTATTGCTGTACTGTTGTTATTATACTGGCTTTTTGTGGCCGAAGATATGAATGCCTGGCTGAATGTAAACTGATTTTTCGGGATTTTCGTGTGGAGTTATTCGGATAAAGATGTATCTTCGCAAAAAAACATAGACTCATGAAAGGATTAAGTTATTCATTTTTGCGTGCTATATGTGCGCTGGTTATCGGTTTGGTGCTGGTGATGTTTCCCGACCAGGCGGGTGATTACTTTGTGATTACGATAGGGGTCATTTTCCTGGTGCCTTCGCTTATCAGCATCATAGGCTACTTTGCACAGAGCACGGAGATGCGCAGCCGTTTCCCTATCGAGGGAGTGGGCAGCCTGCTGTTTGGCTTGTGGCTGATTATCATGCCCGGTTTCTTTGCCGATTTGCTGACATTTGTATTGGGATTTATCCTGGTGATGGGAGGAGTGCAACAGATTGCCTCGCTTTCCGCTGCCCGTCGCTGGATGCCGGTACCGGGAGGTTTTTATGTGGTTCCGGTATTGATTCTGCTTGCCGGCTTGGTTGCGCTGTTCAATCCTACGGGAGTACGCTCCACGGCATTTATCATTATCGGTATCAGCAGTCTGGTCTATGCGGCTTCGGAACTGCTGAACTGGTTCAAGTTTACGCGTCGCCGCCCCAAAGCACCGGGTACAAAGGACTCCTCTTCAAGAGAAATCAATAACATTGAAGATGCTGAAATCGTAGAATAAAAAAACAGACCATGCGTTGGTTGTAAACAGATGGTCTGTTTACCCTGAACGCATGGTCTGTTGGCATTGAATAGATGGTCTGTTTCAATCAAGCGGACCATCTGTTCTTTTTATTCTTGCAGCCACTTGTTTATCAGTGAAATGGCTTCTCGTTTTTGAGCGTCGGGCAGTGTGCCGATGCGTGCCCGATGGCTTCCCCCGGGCTCTACGAATACATGGATGTTTTTCTTTCCTTTCAGCCAGGTCACTCCGGCAGCTGTCCACGGGTCGTTCTGTCCGTAGATGAATATCATTTTCGGGTCATTCTCTTTTAGGAATTTCGTGATTTTCTTGCTTAGGGTCTTGTCGAAGGGCATGTCTTTCAGCTCTTCGGGAAGCATCAGGCGATGCAGGTAACCCTTGCTCGATTGGATGGAAAGATACTTCTTGAAAGGCTTCGTATCGTAGCCATAATAGCCCAGCTCGCGGGCGGCCTGCACGAAGAATGAGGCTGTGGGACTGTCGGCAATGAAGTAGTCGGGATTACTGATGTCGAGCAGATGGGCAAATATCTCATCGTCCGAGGCCGTGGTGGCAGGAATGCTGCTGACGGGAGTTCCCCACTGCCAAAGGGCAAAAGAATACTCCAGCACGCAATAGTCGTATATCTCTTCAACGGGCGCACGGAACTTGAGTCCTTTTTCATCGCAATATTTCTCAAAGCGGGGAAGCAGTGCGGCTTTCCGTTTCAACACTTCCAACTGGAAGTCCTCAATCCGTTTGCGGTCCTCCGGAGTAGACACTTTCCTGAGGAAAGGCTCGTGGCGTCCGTCTTCCACCCCGTAGCAGAGCGGAGCTACATAAGGCACGGAAATATCCACGTCGTCCGGATAGAACGTGCGGTAGAGCAGGGTAGTCTGCCCGCCCTTGCTGATGCCGGTCGCAATCCATTTGCCGGGATAGATGCTTTTAAAGGCGTTGCGGACGGCGTGCAGGTCGTCTGCAGAATTCTCGGCGGTGAGGTATTGCCAGTCTTTAGGCTCAGGGGTGGATTCCAGGAAATAACGGTATTCCACAAAAATCATGTTGGCATCGAGCAGCTCGGAAAGTTCCTCGCGATACTTGGGATTGAGGGCATAGGCGGCTCCATAGCCTTCGGTTACAATCACCGTGGGACGGTCGAAGCCGACGTGGGAGACAATCACACGCTGGCGGAAACTGCCCTTTTCGGGACGACGGTGGTCCAACGGCTGGGTAAAATAGGTTACATACTTCTCGGAGAACCGGGTGGACTCCAACGGACGGGTTTCCGTAATGGTGGAAATCCGACCCAGTTTTTGCTGCAGATCGGTTTGTGCCGGGGCGGCAGCCGAAACGGACAGCAAGGCAAACAGCAGGAACGCTGCATAGCAGTTACGTAAATTCTTCATGATGACAGGATTGTTTTATCTGACGGGCAAAGATAGGTTATTTCCCGCTTACCGCCAACAGTTGGCATGGACGAAAAAAAGAGAGAGAACTGCCTCGCGGCACCTCTCCCCCCTGCAAACTTAAAACAACCAACAAAAGAATGAGATAGGGATTAAGGATTCATCCTTCATCCTTCATTTTTCATCTTATAAACAGTAACTCGCGATATTTGGGCAACGTCCACATCTGATTGTCGACGATGAGTTCCAGCTTGTCGATGTGGTAACGGATTTCCTCCATCATCGGTACGATGTTGTCGTGGTAGGCGATGGCTTTTTCACGTTCACTCTCAATTTTGTTGGCCACTTTGCGCGCCTCGATCATGGCATCCACATGCTCCTTGATGAAGGCGGTACGGTCGGCAATCTCTTCGATGAGTTCCAGATTCTTGGCAGACAGTTTTGCAGCCTTCTCTGCGGGGAACAGGTCTTTCATCTTGTAGACGTTGTCAATCAAATCCGACTGATACTGTGTAGCTACGGGGATAATGTGGTTCATGGCCAAATCTCCGAGCACGCGGGCTTCAATCTGTATTTTCTTGGTGTACATTTCCCATTTCACCTCGTTGCGGGCTTCCAGTTCCTTCTTCGTCATGACACCGATGGACTCGAACATCCGGATGCTCTCCGGTTTCAGGTAGTTGTCGAAAATGACGGGGACACTTGTCTCGCAGTCCAGACCGCGGCGGGCTGCTTCGGCTTTCCATTCATCGCTGTAACCGTTGCCGTCAAAGTGGATGGGTTTGCAGACTTTGATGTACCGGCGGATGACTTCGAGGATGGCGGAGATTTTCGGCTCACCCTTTTCAATCAGTTCGTCCACATCTTTCTTGAATTCCACCAACTGCTCGGCAAGGGCGGAGTTCAGCGCAATCATGGCACTGGCGCAGTTGGCCTCGGAACCCACGGCGCGGAACTCGAAGCGGTTGCCGGTGAAGGCGAACGGGCTGGTGCGGTTGCGGTCGGTATTGTCTATCATCAGTTCCGGAATCTGCGGGATGTCCAGCTTCATGCCTTGCTTGCCGCTGAGGCTGACGAGGTCGTCCTTGGTGCTCTCTTCGATGTGTTCCAGCACCTGGCTCAACTGCTTGCCCAGGAAGGAAGAGATGATGGCCGGAGGCGCTTCGTTGGCACCCAGCCGGTGGGCGTTCGTCGCACTGGAGATGGAGGCTTTCAGCAATCCGTTGTGACGGTATACGGCCATCAGCGTATTCACTACGAAGGTGATGAAACGCAGGTTCTCTTCGGGCAGTTTGCCGGGTGCGTGGAGCAGGATACCGGTGTCCGTACCCAGCGACCAGTTATTATGCTTGCCGCTACCGTTGACACCCTTGAAGGGCTTTTCGTGCAGCAGTACGCGGAAACCGTGGTTACGTGCCACTTTACGCATCAAGGCCATGATGAGCATGTTGTGGTCTACCGCCAGGTTGCATTCCTCGAAGACGGGAGCCAGCTCGAACTGGTTGGGAGCCACTTCGTTGTGACGGGTCTTGACGGGGATGCCGAGTTTCAGCGCTTCGATTTCCAGTTCCTTCATGAAAGCGGCCACACGGCTGGGGATGGCCCCGAAGTAATGGTCTTCCAGCTGCTGGTTCTTGGCGCTGTCATGGCCCATCAGCGTGCGTCCGGTCATCAGCAGGTCGGGGCGTGCGGCGTACAACCCTTCGTCAACCAGAAAATATTCCTGCTCCCAGCCCAGATAGGCAACCACTTTCTTTACTTCCGGATTGAAATAGTGGCATACGTCGACGGCAGCCTTGTCTACGGCACGCAGGGCTTTCAGCAACGGTGCCTTGTAGTCCAGAGACTCACCGGTATAGGCGATGAAAATAGTCGGGATGCAGAGCGTGTCGTCTACGATGAATGCCGGGGAGGAGGGGTCCCATGCCGAGTAGCCACGTGCCTCGAACGTATTGCGGATACCGCCGTTCGGGAAACTGGAAGCGTCCGGTTCCTGCTGCACGAGCAGTTTGCCGGTGAATTCCTCCATCACGCCGCCTTTGCCGTCGTGTTCCACAAAAGCATCGTGCTTTTCGGCAGTACCTTCGGTCAGCGGATGAAACCAGTGCGTATAGTGGGTCGCCCCCATTTCAACCGCCCATTTCTTCATACCTGCGGCAACCTCGTCGGCTATGCTGCGGTCCAGCGGAGCTCCGTTGTCAATCACATCCGTCAGTTTGGCATACACCTTGCTCGGCAGATAGCGGAACATCTTCTCCTTGTTGAATACATACTTGGCAAAATACTCTGACGGACGTTCCGCCGGGACTGCCACTGCAACGGGTTTCTTCTTGAACGCCGTTTCTACTACTCTGAATCTCAATTTTGACATAATACCTTAGAGTTGTAATTGTTGGTTTAATAAAATATAAAATCATTATGCACCGTAGGCAGACTCGCCGTGTTCGTAAATGTCGAGTCCTTCTTCCTCCACACGTTTGGAAACGCGGAGGCCGTGGATTTTGTCGAGTCCTTTGAAGATGATGAATCCCATGCCTGCTGCCCATGCGCCTACTACGAGTGCACCGAATACCTGCGCTCCGAGAAAGCTCCAGCCTGCACCGTAAAACAGTCCCTCACTGGTGGAAAACAGTCCGGTGAGGATGGTTCCCGTGAAACCGCAGACGCCGTGTACGGAACTGGCCCCTACGGGGTCGTCAATTTTCAGTGTCCGGTCGATGAATTCCACCGAATAAATCATCAGGATGCCGCAGATGGTGCCGATGATTACCGCCCCGAAGGGAGAAACCATGTCACAACCGGCCGTGATGCCTACCAATCCGGCCAGAATGCCATTCAGTGTCAGAGACAAGGAGGGTTTGCCATATTTCATCCAGCTTACCGCCAATGCAAAGAAACCGCCTGCGCAGGCTGCCAGATTGGTGGTGAGGAATACATGCGAGATGGCCCTTGCATCGTCCGTAGTGGCTGCTGCCAACTGTGAACCGGGGTTGAAGCCGAACCATCCGAACCAAAGGATGAATACACCCAGTGCCGCAATCGTGAGGTTATGTCCCGGAATGGCTCTTGACTTGCCGTCTTTGCCGTATTTCCCGATGCGCGGGCCGAGGATGGCCGCACCTACCAGGGCAATCCAGCCGCCTACGGAGTGGACGATGGTGGAACCTGCGAAGTCATGGAAAGTTGTTCCGAATGTTTCCATCATGAAGGAACCTGCCTCACCGTTCATCAGCCAGCCGCCGCCCCAAGTCCAGTGACCGGAAACGGGATAAATCAGCACACTGATGAAGATGGTGTAAACCAGGTACATGGAGAATTTGGTACGTTCTGCCATAGCGCCGGACACGATGGTGGCAGCCGTTGCGCAGAATACAGTCTGGAATACCAGGAAACCTTCCGTGGGAAGCCCGCCTCCGTCGTAGAACGAGAGGTCGAAGAAATGGGGCATTCCTATGAATCCGCCTGCACCGAACATCAGTCCGAAACCGATGAACCAGTAGAGCAGGCTGCCAAACATGAAGTCAACGAAGTTCTTCATCAGGATATTGGCCGTATTTTTTACTCTTGTAAAACCGGCTTCGACCAGTGCAAAGCCCGGCTGCATGAAGAATACCAGCATGGCGGCAAGCAGCATCCATACGGTGTTCAGTCCGTTGGTCAGTTCACTTAAAATAAGTTTATCCATAATTTCTTGTTGCTTTTAGTTGTATTGTATTTTCTTGGTTGTGGTTTGTAGCTGCCCGTTATCTTTCTTGTTCGGCATTGTAGAGTGCGATGTCGCCTCTCTCTGCAGTACGTATGCGTATGGCATCCTCAATGGGGATGACGAAGATACGTCCGTCGCCGATTTCACCGGTTTGTGCAGATTTGATGATGGCTTGTACGGTCTTTTCCGCATTCTTGTCGCGCACCACGATGGAGATAAGGATGCGCTCGATGGAACTGGTGTCGTACATGACACCACGGTAGATACGGGCTTGTCTGGATTTCCCGATGCCCCGTACATCATAATAGGAGAACCATTCGATGTCCGCTTCGAGCAGCGCGTCCTTCACGTCCTCGAACTTGGTCTTTCGGATAATAGCTTCAATCTTTTTCATACCTTAAATAATTTACGATTAGACAATTTACGATTTACTATTTGCCTTTCGGTGTGTGTAAATCATAGGTTTTTCATCTTAGAAACTTAGTCCGACTACGAAATAGGCACCTTCAGACCTTGGATTCCAGGTTGCTTTGGCAAACAACGGGAGGGAGAAGGAATCGGTGATTTTGATGTCTTTTGATACTCCCAGGCTGACGTCGCATACGGCAAATCCGTTGGCTCCATAGAAGTCCGTGGCCCAAGGGGTAGCGCCTATCTCGGCCGTCCAGTCCAGACCGCCCAGTGTGAAGGGGGCTGCCACGGAGATGTAGGATGAATAAGCACGGTCACCGTCTTTGTCAACACCGTCGTCGCCTGCAAAGTTGGTGTACCAGTTTACGGCTACGGGGCCGAAATCATAGCCGATTTGCGCCTCGAACAGATGTGAGTTGGCAGCATTGTGTGCACCGTACTGGAAGTATTTGGCTGTCACCCCATCTCCGGTCACATTGTACCAGTAGTCCGTCACCGATACGCTGAAGCCTCCGGTTGAATATCCCAGTATGAGGTCGAACTCTTTCGTGTCCGAACTCTCGATGCCTACGGAGCCCCAAGCTCCCAGAGAGAAACCTTTGTAGGCGATGGATGCGCTCGGCTGGAGGCTTACCCCTCCCAAATCCTGGCCACGCCACACGTAACCGCTTACGAGGTCGACGCCTGCCGACGCTTCCACTTTATCCTGAGCCTTTGCCGTGAAAGGCATTGCCATTGATAACAGCGCCATTGCCATTATTCCCCATTTTACACTTTTTGTTTTCATACCTTTTTACCTTTAAGTTTAGAAAAATTCCGGATGATCAGTCCGACTCGATTATAGCAAGTACCTCGCTAATTCAATTGTTTTTTTATTTCAGCCACTTCCGGATGCGCTTCATGGCTTCCACGCAGTCTTCGTGCTTGCCGAAGGCCGTCAGCCGGATATATCCTTCACCGCTGGGGCCGAAACCTACACCCGGTGTGCCCACTACATTGGCTTCGTACAGCATCTGTTCGAAGAACCGCCAGGAACTTGTTCCGTCGGGTGTTTTCAGCCAGATGTAAGGAGCGTTCACACCGCCGTAGACTTTCAGCTCGGCCGCTTCAAGGCCCTGCTTCATGGTCCGGGCATTGTCCATATAATAATCTATCGTTTCCTTTATCTGCCGCTGTCCCTCCGGTGTGTAGATGGCTTCCGCCGCTCGCTGGGTGATGTAGCTGGTGCCGTTGAACTTGGTAGATTGGCGGCGGTTCCAGAGCTTGTTCAGCGGGATGCGTTCGCCTTCCAGCGTGGCGGCAGTGAGTTCTTTCGGCACAACGGTGTAGCCACAGCGTACTCCCGTGAATCCGGCAGTCTTCGAGAAGCTGCGGAACTCGATGGCGCATTTCTTCGCTCCCTTTATCTCATAGATGGAGTGGGGCACGTCGTCTTCGCGGATGAAGGCTTCGTAGGCGGCATCGAACAGAATCAGCGTGTCGTTGGCGAGCGCATAGTCCACCCATTTCTTCAGCTCGGGCTTGGTCAGGGTGGTGCCCGTGGGGTTGTTGGGGTAGCAGAGGTAGACGATGTCGATGCGCTTGTCCGGAATCTCCGGGATGAAGTCGTTCTCGGCGGTACAAGGCATGTAGGTGACGTTGCTCCACTGGCCGTTTTCCTCCAGTACTCCGGCACGTCCGCACATCACGTTACTGTCTATATAGACCGGATAAATCGGGTCGGTCACTCCCACGCTGTTGTCGTGGCGGAGAATGTCGCCGATGTTTCCCGTGTCGCTCTTTGCTCCGTCGTTCACGAAGATTTCCGTAGGACCGAAGTGGATGCCTCGCGGAAGGTAATCGTGCTTGATGATGGCTTCTATCAGGAAGTCGTATCCCTGCTCGGGACCATATCCACGGAATGTCCGTGCGTCAGCCATCTCCTCCACTGCCTTGTGCATCGCTTCGATGCAGACCGGTGGCAGTGGCCGGGTAACGTCTCCGATACCCAGACGGATGACCTCTTGCTTGGGATGTGTTATCCTGAAAGTATTTACCTTCTTGGCTATGTCTGAAAACAGATAACTGCCCGGTAGCTTTAAAAAATGTTCGTTTACTAATGCCATAATCTTTTCTTGGTTGATAGTTGGTGGTTAGTCAATTAATTCAATTTTGCCGTCGAATACTTTGGTGGCTTCTCCCGTCATCAGTACATGCCTGGTGGCGATGTCCCATCGGATGGTGAGTGAGCCTCCGTCCATGATGATGATGGATTCCCTTCCTGCGCGTCCGGTGAGGAAGGCTGCCACGGCGGTGGCACAAGCTCCGGTTCCGCAGGCTTGGGTGATGCCCGAGCCTCGTTCCCAGACACGCATCCTTATTTTTCCTTCTCCCAATATCTGGGCAAATTCTACATTGATGCGTCCGGGGAAGAGAGGGTGATTCTCCAGTTTGGGACCGATGACTGTAAGGTCGATGGCTTCAATATCATTGACAAAGATTACCAGATGCGGGTTTCCCATGGATACGGTGGTCCCTACATATCGTTCTCCGTCCATTTCGATGGGCTGTTCTTTCATCGGTTTGGCTCCTTTGCCGTCGTAGTCTGCCGGTTCGTCGGCAGGTATGCCCATGTCTACGGTTACAGAGTTGACCTTTCCGTCTGCCAAGTGCAGGTTTAGCATCCTTATACCTGACAGTGTATCGAGTGCGATTTCTGTTTTGGAGGTCAGTCCGTAGTCAAAAAGATATTTTCCGATGCAGCGGCTTGCATTGCCGCACATCCGGGCCTCCGAGCCGTCGGCATTGAATATCCGCATGCTGAAATCGGCCTTGTCCGAAGAACCGATAAGTACCAGACCGTCACTTCCAATTCCCGTATGCGGTGCACTCCATGCCCTCGCAAGTTCTTCCGGATGGCTGATAGGATATTGGGCCGTATCTACATAAATGTAGTCGTTTCCGGCACCGTGCATCTTGGTGAATTTTATAGCTCTTGTCATTTTGTCCTTTATCGGTTGGTTAATATATCCTTTTGTTTTATTTCGATGCAAATATACGACGTTTTGTTTTGTAATTAACTGTAAAGCATATCTATTTTCTATTATTTTTTAGCGAAACTTTCATTCAATGAGAATATCTACTGTCAGGCTTTCAATTTAAAAGCATATGGCTTTGTTTTTATATAAATTGTAATCCATGTGAAAGTTTAGTTTGACTCAAAATAAGAAAAAAGATTTTTTATAAGACTAATTGCTATCTTTTTGAAAACAAGAAACCGCTCCATTGCGGACATAATGAAGCGGTTTGTTTGGTTTTTGTTTCTAAATGTATAAGGAGCGGCTATTTTTTCTTTAAAATTTCTTCCAGCACTACCGGCTCATTGGTTGTGATGAAATCTACTCCTTGGCTGATGAGCCATTCCATGTCTTTGGCTTCGTTTACGGTCCAGGCGTTTACTTTCATGCCGAGGTCGTGGCATTCCTTTATCCATTCGGGATGTTTTTGGAAGACACTGAAGTGATAGTCGGGACCGGCACAACCCCATGCTTTCAACTCTTTGGGGGTAAGGTCACCGGTCAGGTAGTAGACGGGGGTGCCTTTGGGTGCCAGACGGATAAATTCCTTGGTGGCATGTTGGGAGAAGGTGATATATTCCGTACGGTCCTCCAGCCCTTTGTCCTTTATCATTTTTACGATACCCTCTACGGCTCGTGTTTCCTGTTCGGGAGTCTTGTGGGCTTTCAGTTCGAGGATAAGGCGGGTTTTCAGGCTTTTTGCCTTGTCCAGATACTGTTGCAGGGTAGGGAGTTGTTCGCCGTTGTCCAGTTGTACGGCGGTGCATACCTTGGCTGTGGCATCTTGCATAGTCACGCCTTTAAAGGTGGCGTCATGATTGACAACCAGCTGATTGTCTGTGGTGAGCCAAACGTCGAACTCGGAGCCGTAGCAGTGGATAGAATCAGCCTTTACAAGTGCGGCAAGGGAGTTCTGAGCCGAACCGTCTGTAGTCCAGAAACCACGGTGGGCAATGACTTCCTGGGCCTGGATAGTGCCGCATGCAGCAAAGAGCAGGGCGGAAGCAAAAAATAGTTTTTTCAGATTCATAATGATTAGGGTGTTTTGTTTTGAACACAAAGATAAGTATTATATTTCTTTTATTAAATCTAACCCCTGAGTAATTTCAGTATGTACTTTCCGGGCATCACGATGCGGGCTTTCAGTTGGGGTGAGCTGTTCAACTCATATAGGATTTTCCAGATTTTCCCTCCCAGTTTTCCAAAATCTGTCAGTCTTAGGATGGCATTCAAATCGTGGATGTCGGTTACTTTCTGCCTTGCCAGCTCTTCCATCAGGCCTTGGTAATTATGCGTCTGTCTGTTGAGCGTGTACTCCGGTGGAGTCAGAAGAATCTCCTCCTTCCTTCTTCCCGTCTCCCCTTGGGGAGATAGAGAGGGGTTTTCTTTATTCTCTTTATTTAGTTTATTTGCTAAAGCGCTGCTTGTCTTGGCATCCCTGATTCTCTGCTGGTTAACCAGTCCACCGCGACGTCCGGCCTCTTTTTTAGCTTCTTGTTGGGCGTCCCATGGCTCCATGCGGCGGCTTAGTCCGGGGGATGAGAAGCTTGTCTCGTTCACCTCGAACAGCGCATAGTCATAGATGATTCGCTTCAGTGTGGCGGTTGTCACCCTTGCTTTTTGTGCCAGTATGGGAATCACTTTCAGGCTGGCTTTATATTCATTCTGCAATCTGAGGAATTCGAGCACTGTCCAGTAAATGCCATATCCTTTCATACCTTCTTCTTGTATCATAATCATTAATTTTAGGTTGCTGCCGGCATTGGCATCATGTAGTAAATAAGCCTCCATAGCTTTTGATATTGGTGTTTTTTTGTTAGTTTACTATCGGTCTCCATTCCATAAAGTTCTCAATCAGAAAAGTCCGCCAGCCTTGTTGTTCCGCGTCCCAATAGGCTACGTGAGCTTTAATGCTTGTCATGTCATGTTTCTTTTTGAAGTCGCTTTCGTAGGAAACAAGGGTTCCTTTTCCCATGTAGAAGCTGCCGTCCTGCTTTCGGTAGGCTATCAATGCATATCCGTATTGCATGTATTCCAGTAGGGAATTTATGCGCTGTGCCATCCATTGTACAGACTCCATGCTCAATGTCGTGTTTTCCATAATCCGTTTTTCCCATAGCTTTTTTGCTTTTTCTGTTTTGGATACAAATTGCTCCTCAAATTCAGTTTTCTCTTTTCCCATTTTTTATGTTTTTAGGGTTAGTAAATGTATGATAATCAGCAATGAAAAAGGGCTACTCCTTTCAGTACGGATGGCTACGCCCTTGCCTTGTTGAGGCTACACCATCCGACAAGAAAGGTGTAGCCCTTCTGTCCGGTTGCTGACGGAGGCAAAATTACTGCCTTTCCAGGTACTGAACTATCAGTGATTTATCCTTACATCATATCCGTATGGGTCAATCAGTGTGGTATCTTCCCGTTTTATGATGGCCCATACCTTCTCCAATTCGGTGATTATCGTACTGTAAGTCAAAGGCTTTTGCTCTCCTCTGGTTCTCTTTGTGAAGTTTTCGGATGCTACGAGCAGTTTGGCTATATCCGTTATTTTTCTAATTTTTGTGCCTTCAAAATAGCCTGATTTAAAGGCTCTTAAGTAACCTACATAAACATGGGTCTGGTCTCCGTAGTAAACCCGTTCTGACAATAGCTTTTCATCCACTATGGAACTGTGTTCTTTTACTTTTGTTGCTCTTAGTTTCTGTGTATCAGATTGATACGACATGCTTCTCTGTTCGTTACTGTTGAGATGCTTCTTTTTTTGAGTTCTTTCATTTGTGTAATTCTTTGTTCGTTTAACTGTTTTTTATTCTGGTTAAAAAATGCGAAAGTATAAAAAGTGAGGGAGAAATAAGGGAATTTTGGAGGGAAATGTGAAGGGCGAGTTGTAAATAGTTGATATATAAGATGATATGCTGTTTTAAAAACGTACGTTTAATGAACGCAAAGATAGAGACGTTTTTTGTAATGGCAAAATGTTTGATAGAAAAATGTTCCTAATAATAAATAATGATAAGTATATTGCATTGAATTTCAGTAGTATATGCAACATATGTAATCAGTTAAAATCTTCTTATTTTTAGCTTCTTGAATATGTCTTGTATAAGTCCGAAATAGGTGTTTTTTAAACGTACGATTAAAAAACGCTTTTTTGTTTCTAATACGTTCGTTTATAGTCTCTTACCAAAAGGTAATGAACAACCGCAGAGAATCTGTTGACAAGAAGAGCATAGTACTTGTCAAACTTCCCATAAAATGCTCGCAAGTGATTGAACTACAGTTTTGTAATAGTAGTTCAAAGCCCCCAAGGAATACCTTTTTCTAAGTAAAATTAGCAAGAATAGAAATGGATAAAGAGACCGAAGTTTGGTTTGCCATGCGTGCTACATACCGCAGGGAGCTTGAAGCTATGCATCTTCTCGAAAAGGCAAATCTTGGCTGTTTCATTCCCATGCAATATAAGATAAGTATCCGTAGGGGCAGGAAAGTCCGTGCTTTGGTTCCTGTCATCCGTAATCTGGTTTTTGTCCACGCACGTCCTTCCGAAGTGCAGCGATTTAAGTCTCAAATTACTTATTTGCAATATATTACTGATACCCGTAGCGGTCAGAAAATAATCATTCCCGACCATGATATGCAGCGTTTCATAGCCGTCGCCGGTACCTACAATGACCATCTTCTCTATTTCCAGCCCGAAGAACTGAATCTCTCCAAAGGTACGAAAGTCCGTATCACCGGTGGCGACTTCGAGGGTCAAGAAGGTGTTTTTCTAAAGGTAAAAGGTGCCCGTGATCGTCGTGTAGTGATTGCTATACAAGGTATCATCGCCGTTGCCATGGCGACCATCCATCCAGACCTCATCGAAGTAATCAAATAATCGTCGATAATCAATGATTAGTCATTGGTGATAAAATCATAACTCTGAAATCATAAATCAAAATAGCATGTCTCTTTTAGAAGAAGCACTCCTCCTTCAGCGTGCCGCGCACGATCTGATGTATTTGGGTATGGACGGCAGTCCTATCTATAGCGATGACTTGTCTCGTCGTAACAGCGAAGTCTATCGCTTGACCACAACTTTGTATAATTCTGGCACTTGGGGCACCACGGTGGAGGAGCAGGCAAATGTATGTCTTGCGCTCTTGAAGGGGTATAGTGCCTCGTTCATTGACCATGGTGAAAAACAGCAGCATGTGCAGGAGGTATTGAGGCGTTGCTGGGATACCCTTGATTCCCTTCCTTCCTCTTTGTTGAAACTCCGTTTGCTTACGGCTTGTTATGGAGAGGTTTTCGATGAGCCTTTGGCCGACGAGGGCCGTTCTATCATTGCTTCTTGGAGTGTTGCATCACTGACTGCCGAGCAGCAGGAAGCAGTTGATGAGTTTCAGAATGTGGTGGATAATCCTTATCCATGGGAGGAAATGGAATAAAAATGTATAAATAGAATTTCTCTTTGAAGAAAAAACGTATATTTGCATATAGCTTCTAAAAAAGAGAAATAAGATGGAACAGATGCGTAAACTGCCGATTGGTATACAGACTTTTGAAAAGCTGCGTGAAGAAAATTATCTTTATGTAGACAAAACAGCAATGGTCTATAAGATAGCATCCAATTCCACTCCCTATTTTTTGAGCCGTCCTCGCCGTTTCGGTAAGAGTTTGCTTATATCTACCTTCGAAGCTTACTTTCAAGGACGTAAAGATTTGTTTCACGGACTTGCCATCGAAAAACTGGAAACCCGGTGGGAGGAATATCCTGTATTGCATCTGGACTTGAATGCCCGTAAATATGAAACAGCCGGAGATTTGGTAGCCATGCTTAATCAATATCTGGAAAAGTGGGAATTGAAATATGGTGCGGAAAAGCAGGAGCGTAGTCCCGAAGAGCGCTTTGCCTATGTGATAGAGCAGGCGTATGCCCAGACGGGTAAGCAAGTGGTAGTGTTGATTGATGAATATGATAAGCCTTTGCTTCAAGCTCTTTCGGATGAAAAGCTAACGGAAGAATATCGTCGGATATTGAAAGCCTTTTATGGGGTACTGAAAAGTGCCGACCGTTATCTCCGCTTTGTTTTTTTGACGGGTGTGACGAAGTTTGCGCAGATTAGCGTGTTCAGTGATTTAAATCAGTTGCAGGACATCAGTACATGGCCCGACTATTCTTCTTTATGTGGTATTACTAAGGAAGAACTGCTCACAACGTTTACTCCGGAGATAGAACGTTTGGGTGTTTCCAATGGGATGGACTTCGATACAACTTTGGAGCGGATGACGAAGCTGTATGACGGTTATCATTTTTACCCTCATTGTGAAGGGGTTTTTAATCCTTTCAGTGTGTTGAATGCATGCAAGTCGAAGATTTTGGATAATTTCTGGTTTCAGACCGGTACTCCTACCTATTTGGTAAATTTATTGAAAGAGAGTGATTATGATTTGCGCCTTCTGATTGAGGGAGTTGAAGTGACGGCTTCCGCCTTTTTTGAGTATCGTGCGGAAGTAAAGAATCCGCTTCCCATGATTTATCAAAGTGGTTATCTGACCATCAAAGACTACGATAGGGATGTTTTATTGTACACTTTGGGTTTTCCCAATGATGAGGTACGCTATGGTTTCTTGAATTTCTTGGTTCCTTATTATACAGGAGTGACTGATGATGAAATCGGTTTCCACATAGCCAAGTTTATGCGTGAACTCCGTTCCGGTGATGTGGATGCATTCATGGAACGCCTGCAAGTATTCTTTGCAGGCATTCCCTACGAACTGAGCAACAATACCGAACGCCACTATCAGGCCATCTTTTATGTCGTCTTCACTTTGCTGGGTCAATTCGTACAGGCGGAAGTGCGCAGTGCGCGTGGTCGTGCCGATGCCGTGGTGCAGACAAAAGATGCCGTTTACGTCTTTGAGTTCAAGCTGAACGGCAGTGCCGAAGATGCCTTGAAGCAAATTGATGAGAGAGGTTATCTGATTCCTTATGTGCTGGATGGCAGGCGGCTGGTGAAAGTGGGGGTGAACTTCAGCAAGGAGACACGGAATGTGGAGAGGTATATTGTGGAATAACTCTTTAGCACTCATGCCTCGGCAAACTTCCTTTCCTATGAACGATAGGAATCCAAACTAATAATACTTAAAACTCAAGTCCTTTTTTGATATTCTTTATGTAAGCAGTCAAAAAATGGCTATTGATTGCTTTCCTTGCGGAAAAATGTTTTGAGATGGTTCATTATGCAGAACCGGGTAAAAAGCCCGGGTGGGGTTATTTCCCTTCTGAAAGCCATCCGGAGGTAGTAACCAATTTTGAAGGCACTAGGGCCACTCCTGAATTTCTGCAGGCTATTGCCTATGAAGTTTATGTAAAGAATGTGACTTTTGGTCTTCTTCACCAATGGCTGACAGATATGGGCATGACCATTTCTAAAAACACGTTGCGCAACTGGCTTAAGAAAGGTAAGACATACCTGGACGAACTGGTTTGTGTATTGAAGTCTATAGCTTTGGAAAAAGATTCGATTGTGAACTGCGATGAGACCTGGTGTAAAGTGCGCAAATACGATCACTATAAGAAGTGCTACATTTGGGTTCTGGTCAACAAGGCTCAGAAAACAGCCATTTTCTTCTATGAGAATGGCTCTCGCGGTCGTGATGTACTTACAGACTTTTTGGGCGATGCAGAGTTGAAGAGTATTATGTCCGACGGATACAATGCTTATGTATTTATCGGCAATGAGCTGAAATCAGCCCGGTTTAAAGATACTGTACACCAGGTTTGTATGTCACATGCCAAGAACAAGTTTGTCAAGGCTTCCAATCAGGGTGGTGAACCGACTGCAGAACGCTTTTCCGAAATTTTAAAGGAGTTCTTTATGAGGGAGCGTAAATACGATGATGCCGGATTAACTCCCAAGGAAAGGTTCCGAGAAAGGCAAAGCCTGGCAACGAAGGAACTTCTGATAGAGTTGCGCAGCTTGTTGGACAGTGAACTGACAAAGGATTCAGAATTTAGAAGCCGGTATTATAAAGAAGCTCTCAATTATCTGAACCGGTTCTGGAAAGAGATCTTTGCTTACTTGGATGATGGTGAATTACCGATAGACAACAACCTGGCTGAGCGAACCATTCGAAAGCTGACCACTCAACGCAACAATTCACTTCATTATGGTAGTGATGCCGGTGCAGAGATGGCAGCAACTTATCACAGTGTGATAGGAACGGTAAAGCTTCATGGCAGTTCTATCTGGAACTTCATCGGAACTTTTTCAAAAATATCTTTAACGGGTGCAGGGATTATGTTAACATGGTTCCTGACAAAATCACTTTGGCTGCCAGCCAATGTTAAATTCAAGACTAATTAATTAACAAAACTCGGTTTAGGGCACTGAAAAGTGCCCTTTCAAAGGGGGATGCCCTAAATTGAGTGCTTACTAAAGAATATGCGAAAGTAAAAGAAGAGCAGCCAAAGTTAGGATATGAATATATGCTTTTGACAATGTCGAAGATGTTTATCCCGGTTCATATGTTAAAAATAGATGGCTTGCAGTGGTACGAGATTGATGATGAACGGGATTTGAAGTACACGGAAGAAAATATAATAACGAATCTTTAAAGTAAATTGTAATGCAGGCAATTATTTTGGCAGCCGGTATGGGGCGGCGTTTGGGAGAGTTGACCAAAGACAATACCAAGTGCATGGTATGTGTCAACGGTGTTTCACTTATCGACAGAACTTTAACACAATTATCCAAGTTGAATCTTTCTCGTGTAGTCATTGTAATAGGCTATAAAGGAGAAAATCTGAAAAAATACATAGGTAATGAATATAAAGGTCTGAAAATAGAATATATAAGCAACTCTGTGTACGACAAGACTAATAACATTTATTCATTGTCATTGGCTAAAAAAGAACTTCAAGAAGATGATACACTGCTTATTGAATCAGATTTGATATTTGATGACGCGCTGTTTCCGATGATAGTGGATGATTCCCGTCCTAATCTGGCTTTGGTCGCAAAATGTGAAAGCTGGATGGACGGTACGATGGTTCGCATAGATTCGGATTGCAATATTATAAATTTTGTTCCTAAAGAGGCTTTCAGATACGAAGATGTCGATGTTTATTACAAGACGGTGAATATTTATAAGTTCAGCCGTGATTTCTCAATAAATGAATATGTCCCTTTCTTGGAGGCATATAGCCGTGTGATGGGAAATAATGAATATTATGAACAGGTGTTGCGTGTATTGACATTGCTTCATACTTCTTCTTTGAAAGCTTTACCTATCGGGGATAAGAAGTGGTATGAGATAGATGATGTGCAGGATTTGGATATCGCATCAATCATTTTTGCAGAGAGTGACAATCGGCTTTCATTATATCAGAAACGCTATGGTGGTTATTGGCGTTTTCCTCATCTTTTGGATTTTTGCTATTTGGTGAATCCATATTTCCCTTCTCAAAAGATGAAAGATGAGTTGAAAGCTAACTTTGACATATTATTGAGCGAATATCCTTCAGGCATGAAGGTGAACTCATTGTTAATATCCAAGTATTTCCATATTAGTAATAGTTATGTTGTACCAGGCAATGGAGCTGCAGAGTTGATAAAATCATTAATGGGATATTTAAAAGGAAATATCGGGGTAATTTATCCGACTTTTGAGGAATATCCGAATAGATGCGATAGCGAAAGGTTGATTGGATTTATTCCCGGTAATGTGGATTTTTCATATACAGTTGATGATTTGATAGAATATTATGCTGATAAGGACATACGGGTATTGTTATTGATAAATCCAGATAATCCTTCAGGTAATTTTGTTTTGCAAAAAGATGTATTACGTTTAGCTCTGTGGTGTAGAGAACGTTCTATTTATTTAATCGTAGATGAATCTTTCATTGATTTTGCAGAAGATGGAGCAAATAACTCTTTATTGCAGAATGATATTCTTGCAAGCAATCTTTATTTGATTATAGTGAAAAGTATTTCAAAATCTTATGGTGTTCCGGGATTGCGTTTAGGAATATTGGCTTGTGGCGACATTGAATTGATTGAACGAATAAGAAAAGATTTACCCATTTGGAACATCAATTCATTTGCAGAGTTCTATATGCAAATATTTGGTAAATATGAGTCTGATTACAAGAAAGCGTGTGGTAGATTTATATCAGAACGAAAACGATTTTACCAGAATCTTCAGAGAGTAGATTTTTTACGTGTTATTCCTTCACAAGCTAATTATTTTTTGTGTGAAGTACTCCCTCCTTATACGTCAAAACAATTGACACATGTTTTGTTGAATGATGAGATTTTGGTAAAAGATTGCAGTTCTAAGATTGCTTTTAATGGTAAAAACTATGTTCGTATTGCGGTGAGAGATAGAAATGATAATGATAAAATTGTAAAGATATTGAAAGAATTATCTGTTAGCTGAATATTATAATATTTGAAAAATATATAGTAAGCAGTCAAAAATTGGCTCATAATTGAAATCTCTATCTTCGCTGCGAACAAAAATTTTAGAATTTATGTATAGCAGTGAAGATCTTGAAAGGTTTTACTTTCAGTACCAGACCGAGGCTTTTCCTCATGGAGAATCTCTCCAATCGTTTTGTGTTAAGAACAAAGTTCCTTATAACATCTTTCAGAAATGGTACAGGGATACCCGTAAAAAAGTAGTTGAAGTCCAGGTTGATGGTGTTCCTGTAATCGGTCATGAGGAAAAATCCAGTGCCATTGATCAATCTCAACCGGTATCACCAGGCAGAAATGATCACCCGGTTCGTATTTGGGTTGAGATTCGTATCAGCAATGGCTTGCATTTGTCCCAAAAGAATTTAAGCTACCCGGATTTGGTTCGTATGGTAGAGCAGTTGGAGGGGTTATGTTGAGTGTTACCGGTCTGAATCATTTTTATTATGTCCGTGATTTTACCGATATGCGTTGTAAGCACAGCCGTGTGTTGTCTGTCATTCGTGAACGGCTTCACCGTGAGCCCAATGATGGAGACGTCTTTATAGTCATGTCTCGCAATCGCAGGATAGTCCGTATGTTTTCATTTGATAATCGTTCATATAGTCTGTTCGAAAAGAAGTTTGTAGCAGGCTATCAGTTCATGAAGGTGGAGCGGAACGGGGCAGATACTGTTTATCGGATTGCCTGGAAGGACGTGGTTTTGATTCTTGAGAATCCTATAGTTAAAACATTAAAAATCAGATAATCAATCTATTTATCCACTTGCGGTTTTGCGATTATTTTATTACCTTTAATGCTGTAAATCAAAGGTTTAAGTATGATCGATCTGCAAGATATAATTACAACAAAACGAGAGTTGTTGAGTAGGGAAACCTACTCACGCAACCCTATAAATTATAGTGCAGGTATGGCAGAGGATCAGAAAGAGCGATACATACAATACCTTGCCGAACAGAATCAGGATCTTCGGTTGACAAGTGATGCCATGAAGCTTGTTTTGGAGGATTTTATGGCTCAGATGAAGGATCTGAAGGCTCAGGTGTCCTCTATGGAATCGAAACATGCTGACCTTGAGAATCGGTTATCGGAAGAGCATAAACTTCGCAAATCGGCTGAGCGTAAGATAAAATCACTTCAGGAAAAACTTGATTATGCCCATCAGGAACGTTTTGGTGATAGACGTCAAAAGATACAATCTAAAGCTAAAACAAGTGATTCAGACCGCTGGAAGGAGAAAGATGATTATGATGGAACCGATGATACGCTTCGTACGGATTCAGTTGGTCATGCTCCATCTCAAGAGGTAAAAGAGTCTTCCAAGAAAGAGCGTGATTTATCCAATCGCCCTGACGGTTATAAAAGGATGGGAGTAGTTGGAGAGGCGACAGAGCATCCTTCCGATTTGACAAAGGTTCCCGGTCGCCTCATTGAAAGAAGAATGGTACGGGTATTCAGTTTTCGTACTTTCTTGACGGAAGAATGCTTCGAGATGGTTCATTATGCAGAGCCTGGTAAAAAGCCCAAGTGAGGCTATTTCCCTTCTGAAGGCCATCCGGAGGTGGTGACTAAATTCGAGGGTACTAAAGCTACTCCGGAGTTTCTGCAGGCTATTGCCTATGAAGTTTATGTAAAGAATGTGACTTTCGGTCTTCTTCACCAATGGCTGACAGATATGGGCATGACCGTTTCCAAAAACACATTGCGCAACTGGCTTAAGAAGGGCAAAAAATACCTGGACGAACTGGTCTGTGTATTGAAGACTATAGCTTTGGAAAAAGACTCGATTGTGAACTGCGACGAAACCTGGTGTAAAGTGCGTAAATATGATCACTATAAGAAGTGCTACATTTGGGTTCTGGTCAACAAGGCTCAGAAAACAGCCATTTTCTTCTATGAGAATGGCTCGCGCGGTCGTGATGTACTTACAGACTTTTTGGGTGATGCAGAGTTGAAGAGCATCATGTCCGACGGATACAATGCTTATGTGTTTATCGGCGATGAGCTGAAGTCAGCCCGGTTTAAAGATACTGTACATCAGGTTTGTATGTCACATGCCAAAAACAAGTTTGTCAAGGCTTCCAATCAGGGTAGTGAACCGACTGCAGAACGCTTTTCCGAAATTTTAAAGGAGTTCTTTATGAGGGAGCGTAAATACGATGCTGCCGGGTTAACTCCAAAAGAAAGGTTTCAAGAAAGGCAAAGCCTGGAAACTAAGGAACTCCTGATAGAGCTGCGCAGCTTGTTGGATAGTGAACTGTCAAGGGATTCAGAATTTAGAAGCCGGTATTATACAGAAGCTCTCAATTATCTGAACCGGTTCTGGAAAGAGATTTTTGCTTACTTGGATGATGGTGAATTACCTATAGACAACAACCTGGCTGAGCGAACCATTCGAAAGCTGACCACTCAACGCAACAATTCACTTCATTATGGTAGTGATGCCGGTGCAGAGATGGCAGCAACTTATCACAGTGTGATAGGAACGGTAAAGCTTCATGGCAGTTCTATCTGGAACTTCATCGGAACTTTTTTCAAAAATATCTTTAACGGGTGCAGGGATTATGTTAACATGGTTCCTGACAAAATCACTTTGGCTGCCAGCCAATGTTAAATTCAAAACTAATTAATTAACAAAACTCAGTTTAGGGCACTGAAAAGTGCCCTTTCGAAGGGGGATGCCCTAAATTGAGTGCTTACAAATATATATGGCAAAAGGCAGTATTGGATCAGTATTGGCTAATTCAGTGTTTTATACTTTTGGCAATATGTTGCTAAAAGTGTTTTCGTTTTTCTTGATTCCTCTATATACGGCTTATCTACAACCAGATCAGTATGGTATTCTAAATTTAGCAAGTGGTTTTACAGCTGTAGTGAGTTGTATTATAACTATGGGATTTCAATATGCTGTGATTCGTTTTTATGCAGATTTGAAAAATGATTTGTCTAAGGTCGCTCGTATGTTTGGAACAATCATATGTTCAATAGGAGGGGGAGGAATTGTTTTTTTATGTGGATTATTCCTATTTAGAAATTATTGGTGTTCCTGTATTTTTAAAGGAATTGACTTTTATCCAGTGATATTTCTTGCTATATTGATATCTTTTGTTACTTCTCTTTATTCTGTATATCAAGATGCTTTAAAAGGAATGCAGCAAGCTCGTAAATCAGTACTACTGACTTATGTGTTTTTCTTCATGATTTTAGTGGGAAATATATTAACAGTTGTTGTGCTGAATATGGGAGCTGTCGGTATATTATATGCTACTTTATTTGTGAATGTAATAATGGTAGGAATCATGTTTGTTGATTTGATTAAGCATGAGTTGTTTGTTTTTTGTATAGATAGAAAGATTTTAAAGGACTTGTTAAAATATTCATTGCCAATTGTGCCACATTCTGTGTCATATAATATTTCAAGTTTTGTAACGAGGATTATCATTAATAGTAAGATGTCTGTTTCTACTTTAGGTCTTTTTAGTCTTGCCTCACAATTTGGAGGGGTTGCTGATATTGCATTAAGTTCGGTACAATCTGCTTTTCAACCTTGGATGTTTAATCGTCTAAATGATTTCTATCACGATACAAATGATGCTGGAGTAGCGTTAACTGATATAGCAAGAATGTCTTATCTATTAATGTGGGTGTATGGATTGATATATATTATTATTGGTTCTTTTGCGCAAGAGGCAGTCTTATTAATGGCCAGTGAAAGTTATTTATCATCGTGGCTATATGTACCAATTATGGTTTTTTCTATAGCATTGAAAAGTCCTCTTTATTTTTATAATAATTTTTTATATTACAATAAAAGTAAGACTAAATTTATTTTCATCACAACTGTCATAGGTAGTGTTATAAATATATTTATAACATTTTGGTTGGTTCCGATTTATGGTATCTTGGGGTCTATTGTTGCTGATATTATAGCAATTTTCGTTCGGCTTTTTATTGTTATTCCAGTGGTATATTCTGATTCGAAGTCTGTTTATTCTTTTGTAAAATTTATAGTTTTGTCAATAGTGCCTATGATATTTATGGCAGTTGCCATCATTCCTTCTTATAGTAATGTGGAATCATTCTCCTGGTCGAATATTTTATATAAGATATTGGTAATCTTTGTATATATAGGATGTGTCTCTCTTGTATATAAGGAACAAATGAAGCGTTATATGATTGCTTTCTTTTCACATAAGTAGTTAAGTATGATAAGAAAAAAAGTAAAAAAACTGTTTGATTTTTTTTTAAAACGGTATGGATTGTATTATGTTACTGAATTGCAGCGCAAATATGTACGAGATGGGCAACGAAATTCTCGATGGTATAAATATGCATTTGCGGAATGTGGAGAACATTTGCAGATTTATGGGAATCCTTTGATCCATGATCCTGAAAAGATATATATCGGAACTCATTTTAGCATAAATAATGGTGCTCAAATATGTCCTCGTGGAAAAATTTACATTGGTAATCACGTGACAATGTCGCGTGGTTCGCAGATTACTGCAGGAATGATGGATACATCTGAATGGATTGAGAAGCGATTAATAGGAACAGTTAGCCATATAGAGAAAGATGTTTATATAGCTGATGGTACTTGGCTTTGTGTGAATTCAATAGTGCTTCCAGGAGTTTCGATTATAGGAAAGGGTGTTATTGTGGCTGCAGGTGCGGTGGTAACCAAGGATATTACAGACGATTTTGTAGTAGTAGCTGGCATTCCTGCTCAAATTGTGAAACGATTACAAAAGCAGTAAATATGGAATTGTCTAAAACAGAAGCTATTTTCCGTAAGGAAATGCATGAAAAGTTGGAAAATGATTTTAATGAATTTGTTTGTTATCAAAAATTAGTTCTTGATACATTGAATGCATTTCATAACGTTTGCATTCAGTCGCATATTGATTATTATCTTGCATATGGTACTTTATTGGGAGCAATAAGGGATAAAGGACAAATACCTTGGGATTACGATGTGGATTTATGGGTAAAATACGAAGATGTTGAAAGACTTATTAGTGCTCTTGACGAAAATTTGCCAGAGGATTATTATTATGTAACAAGGTATAAAAGTAAAAAACACAGGCATTTTATGATGCGTATTGCTCCTAAGGGGTATAGTAGTGAAGTACTGCATGTTGATGTGTTTTGGCTTTGGGGAGCCCCCTCATCCCCTATTAAGTTGAAAAGAATGAAACAACTTTATAATAAATGTAAGGTGTGGGGACTTTGGAAACTTTGTCCGATAAAATATTTAGAATGGAGGCAGGGAAAACCTCAACGGCTATATGCAAGATTTAAAAAAGAGGTTATGAGCTTTGTTCCAATATGGTATGTTGATGGATTACAAAAAAAAGCAGTTTCTTTGGCTGAAAATGATACCCCTTTTTATATTGATGAATATGGATTATTATTGGAAAAAAAATTTTTTGATAGTATTGATTTGGTGACACTGCAAAATGGTATGTTACTTAGTGTTCCAGTTGGTTATGACAACTTGTTGAAACAAATGTATGGAAATTATAACGAGTATTTGAATATTTGTGAAAGAATGAAGGAATTTGAATCTTCTTTGTGTAGGATAAGAGAACTTGGTAAAGGATAAGAGGCTGTACTTAATAGCGAGTTTTTGTTTTTATAAGATAGGACATCAAAAATAAAAAATTCTATGGCTACTTTATCGGTAATAATGAGTGTATATAATGAGCCTGTTGCTTGGATTAAGCAAGCTATAGCTTCAATATTAAATCAAACATTTAAGGATTTTGAGTTTATTATTGTGGATGATAATCCACGGGGAGATGAGCAGATAAATATTCTTCAATATTATAAAAACATTGATAGTCGAATTGAACTTGTCTTTAATAAAGAAAATGTGGGACTTGCTCATTCTTTGAATAAGGCAATAGAAATATCACGAGGAAAATATATTGCTCGCATGGATGCAGATGATATAGCAGCTCCTTCGAAATTTCAGATGCAATATGATTATCTAGAAATGCATCCCAATGTTGCAGTTTGTGGAACATGGGGCAAGAAATTCGGTAATATCCCTGTGCTTTCTTATAAAAAGTATGAAACTCCGGTTTCACCTGAACAAGTAAAGGTTGCTTCTTTATTTGCTTCTCCAATGATACATCCTTCGGTTATGTTGAGAAGTGATGTTGTGCGTAATTATATGTATAATGTAAATTTGCGTAAGGCACAAGATTATGATTTGTGGGGAAGATTGTTGCTGCATGATATTATATTGTGTAATATACCTTGTTGTTTACTTAAATATCGAATTACTCAAAAATCACAAACTACAGAAACTCTTTCAAAACAGGCGAGGGTTGCAGAAGAAGTACGAAAGGGGTTATTGGCGTATCTGGGAATAGATTTTTCAGAGAAGGAACTTGTTTTGCATAATGAGATTTGTAATGGCAGGATTTGTGATGTTGCTGCTGCAGAACAATGGTTGTTGAAATTGAGGGAATTTTTGTCGGTTCGCTATTCCAGCCAGACTTCATATATAAATCAACTGATTGCCGCTCGTTGGGCATTACTTTGTTTAAATGCAAATATATCATATAAAGTTTATAGGAAATCAGAAATATATTCAGGTTTTTCTTGGATTAACACTTTAAGATTTTTGAAAAGAAATGTATTATGACTGATATAATACTTTGTATTAGTAAAAAAGGACAGAAGAAAAGATGTAGCATTGTTCTTTATAGTATTCTTGCTTTTTTTCTCATATTCGCATTTCCAATTTTCCCTATGGTAAGTAGCGCTAAATTGGTTATGCTATTTATTGTATTTGAAATTCTTTATTTTAAGAATTTCAAGGAACGAATAGCAATGTTTGTGTATCAATTTAAGGCTTTTCCGCAAATCTATTATTTACTTTTTTTTTATACAATAGTAGTAACGGTTATTGCTTGTGCTATTGAGATGTCATTAGTATCTAAAGTGTTTTCTAGTTTTTTGCTTTATATTATTTCATTCTTTTTTTTTACTGAGGTTAATAAATATTTGGATGTCAGCAAGGTCGTTGTTTATTGTTTTTTAGTACAGAGCTTCATTATTATATTGGCTATATTTAGTGAATCTTTTTTTTCTTTTACGGCTCCTCTTAGATCTGCAGTTAATGATAATCATGAATTAGCTTATGGGCGTTTGAGGGGGAACGCTGTATGTGGGTATCAATTCTTTGGAATTGCTACTATGTTCACATTTATTGTTATTTATCTGATATTGCATTTGAAAGATTTCAAATATGGTATATTGTTATTGTTACCTATATGTTTTGCTTCCATTTGTAGTGGCCGTTTTTCAATTGTCGGCATTTTTATTGGTGTAGGTATGCTTATAGTAAAAAATGTTGTAAACGGAAAATTTAGTAATGTGATTTGGGTTTGCGCGATAGGGATATCTTTATTAATAAGTGCTATTGCATTATTATATAATAATGTAGACAATATTGAAGATCCTTTGATGTACAAGGTAGTACAACATTATTTGATAGATCCGATAGATTCTGTTTTGTTTCAAGATTCGTTTCAGACTTCTTCTACAGATCGATTATTGGAGATGTATGAGGAAGATGATATTAAACAATATTTCTGGTTAGGAGCAGGAAGATATACCAATCCAGATGGACATTATTTTGGAGGGGTTGATATAGGTTACTATCGTATGTTGGGTTATTATGGTATAATAGGTTTTCTGCTTATTACTTATACTTTATATTATTTAATTTATTGTACTCGTTCTGATTTAGATATATATACGAAGCATGCTTTTTTTATAAACTTTTTGGTACTTAACTTTAAAGGGGATGTTCAAGTATTTAATAATAATATAATACCTATAGTAGTGGCCTTTTTGTTTTTCTCTTCTAAGGAGAAACTTTTATTTAAAATTTAGAGATAATGTTTTATGAAAAAAACGGTTTACTTTATACTACAACATCTTTGTACTGGTGGAGTTGAGATTTGTGTAACTAACGTGGCTAATGCATTAGTAAGGCGAGGATACCAAGTGGTCTTTTTATCTTTATTGCAAAATAACGAGTTGGCAGAAATCATTGACCCTTTGGTGAAAATAGATTATTTGACTCCATTGAAAGCGGGGAGTAATTTCTCTGTGTTTTATAAGCTTAGAAGAAAACTATTATGTAGAGTTGCCTTGTATAGGAAATTGAGAAAGATTAGAGAATCTATCGTGATTTCAACAAGGAATGAATATAGTGTTATGGTTTCAAAATTAGTTTCTTCTGATAATTTGAAGATTGCCCAGCTTCATCATGATTATATTGATAGAAAAGGAATTATAAATGATTTTAAGTATAAATATAACCGCATTGATTATTTTTTTATATTAACTGATGATGTCCGTGTTGAAATCATGGATATAATGAAAGGTAATAATACATATACTAAATGTGTGACAGTTCCAAATTTTATTCCTAGACAAATTTCATTAAGGAGTAATAAACGAACAGAAATAGCTCTTGCTGTAGGGCGATTGTCAACAGAAAAAGGTTTTTTGCGACTTTTGGATGTTTGGAAACTAGTTGATAAGCAAAGTGAAGGTAAATATCAGTTATATATAATTGGAGAGGGGAGCGAACGCATGCATCTTGAAATGAGAATAAAAGAATTGAAACTTCACAATGCAGTAAGACTATTAGGGCTGCTACCAAATTCTGAAGTAGCTGAATGGATGCAAAAATCACGTATCTATTGTATGTCTAGTTTCACTGAAGCTTTTTCTATGGTTCTTTTAGAAGCTATGGGTAATGGTTTACCGCAAGTGGCTTTTGATGTTAGAGTAGGCCCTAGGAATCTTATTCTTGAAGGTGAAACAGGGTATTTAGTTAAAGATGGAGATATTGAAACTTATGCGGCTCGTGTATTATCTATGTTTTCTGATTCTAATCAGTGGCAAAAAATGTCTATTGCTTCTAAATTGCGTTTTAATGCTTTTAGTGAAAAAAATGTGATAGATAAATGGGAGCAAGTTTTTAATCGAGAAATATAGAGGACAAATACTGCCCAATGAAGCAATTTATATCAGATACTTACCATTATATAATGAGTATAGTGATGATATTTCCTATCCATTATATAAGGATTTCATTTCTTCGTTTCTTGCGTATGCAGATAGGAAAATATACAGCTATTTGTAGAGGTGTGGATATTCGAACTCCATACCGAATATCTATTGGGGCATACACTACAATAAATAAACATGTAGTGTTGGATGGCCGAGGAGGTATTGTGATTGGTAATTGTGTTGATATAGCGCAAGATGTAAATATATGGTCTTTGCAACATGATTATAATAGCCCTGCTTATGCGACGAAAGGTGGTAAGGTTATTATTGAAGATTATGTATGGCTCGCTTCTCGCGTAACAGTGTTACCGGGTGTCACTATTGGACGTGGGGCTGTGGTTGGAGCTTGCAGTGTTGTGACGAAAGATATACCTCCTATGTGCATAGCAGTAGGAAATCCTGCTAAAGTGATTGGTAAAAGGGAAGATTGCCTTAAATATAAATTGGGGCAACGGGGCTGGTTCAGATAAACATATTTGTGTATGAAAGTTTTATATATAGATCCGCAATCCATTTATAATTTGGCACAATATGATTATAACTTATTGAATAATGTCAATGCTGAAATAACCTATTGTTGCAATGTTAAATATGATGCAAAGATTCTAGATAAGGTCAACTATAAGTATGTCTTTGGATATAGTGAATATTCGTTGCAAGCATTAAAAGCATTAAGCTATATCATATCTATATTTAAAATAATGCTTATTGTATGTAAAGTACGACCGGATGTTATTCATATACAATGGTGGAGATTATGGTTTATAGATTATATAGTGTTGTCTTATTTTAAAAAATATTGTGGCAGTATTGTATTTACAGTCCATAATGTTATGCCACATGATAGTGGCACTGCATATAAAAAGCGTTGCACTAAATATTATAACAAAGTTGATAAATTGATAGTCCATGTAGAAAGAACCAAAGAGCAACTTATTAATGAGTTTAGTATTCTTCCAGAAAAGATTTATGTAGTTCCTCATGGTCTTTTAAGTGCAAATGTTGACCGTACGCTTGTAGACAAGTATTATATGGAATTGGAAAACAAATGGAATGTGCAAAATAGAGTTGTGTTTTCGTGTATCGGATATCAAAATCATTATAAGGGAACTGATATTGTTAAATCTATTTTGGAGAATAATCCATTTTTACAGAATAATTCCAAGGTGTTGTTTATAGTGGCAGGAAAAGGGAATGTTTTTACTTCTGAAACAATGTGCTTATATAATAATCTGCTAGTTATAAATCGTTTTATTCCAACGGAACAGTTGGAAGCTATAATGGATGCTACAGATGTTCAATTGTTACCTTATCGGGTTATTTCTCAAAGTGGTGTGTTACTGTCGACTATAGAAAAAGAAATACCCTATATTGCAACCGATGTTGGAGGGCTGTTGGATCCCATTCATATAGCTCCTATAGGTTGGAGCATTCCTATGAATTCAGCAGAGGTATTTTCTTCTTTGTTGGAATTTTTAGTGCAACATCCTGAGGAAATACTATGTAAGAAAAATAATAGGATTGGGTGGGAAAGTGTCAAACAATACTATGATTGGGAAAACATTGGAAGGAAGACAATGGAGTGTTATATGCACGTCCTATAAAATGTTGGCCTTACGCTCGATATATAAAATCATTTATTGATATTTTTATGAATATAGCAATCGTAGGTACTGGCTATGTAGGCTTAGTATCTGGCACCTGTTTTGCCGAATTGGGTGCCAATGTAACGCGTGTAGATGTGAATACACAGAAGATAGAAAGGAAAGAGTTCCGCATGCCTAGTTGGGGAATGATAAAGAAAGGAATGAAGGGGAATCCGGAACTGATAGACGGTAGGAATATGTTCGGTGCTTCGGAATTGGAGGGAATTGATTATTTGAAAATTGGATAGTTGCTATGATAGAGGGTTTGGTTTCCATAATAATGCCATCGTATAATGCTGCACGTTTTATAGGTGAAAGCATAAATTCCGTGTTGTTGCAAACATATTCCAACTGGGAACTGCTGATTGTGGACGATTGTTCAAAAGACAATTCTGTGGAGGTGGTTCGTAAGTTTGCTAATATAGATAAAAGGGTTGTATTGTTTTCGTTGGAAAAAAATGTAGGAGCGGCTGCGGCTCGTAATGTGGCTATAGAACATGCACAAGGACAATATATCGCTTTTTTGGATAGTGATGATGTGTGGGATGAATATAAATTGGAGAAGCAACTGGCCTTTATGAAGCAATATTCTTATGTCTTTACATTTTCCAATTATTATGTAATGGAAGAAAATGGGAAAAAAACGGAAAATATTGTAAAAGTCCCTTCATCGTTAAGCTATCATCAATATTTGCGAAATACGATTATTGGCTGCTTGACAGTAATAATTGACAGGCAACAGACCGGTGATTTCAAAATGCCTTTGATAAAAAGTAGCCATGATATGGCTTTGTGGTTGCTGATAATGAAACGTGGATTTAAGGCGTATGGACTGAAAGATGTGTTAGCCGGTTATCGTTTGGTTTCCACATCAAATACAGCAAAGAAATGGAAAGCAGCAAAGGATGTATGGAAGGTATATCGGGAAATTGAAGGCTTATCTGTATTGTATGCGGCTTATTGTTTTTGTGGATATGCAATAAATGCAGTTTTAAAGAGGATTTAATTATGAATGTTGTACCTAAAGAAACACTCTTTTCTTGGCTATGGAGAAAAACTCATAAAGAAAATCTACCCCCCCCCCCCCCCCTCCCTATCATTGTTATTATTCTTTACTTACTATCATTTCAAAGCCTATAAGGAAATGGTTCTCGGCAGTGCTGATACCAACAATCCCTTTTTCTAATCTAAGGGTGCAATGCTATAGATGGTGTGGCTATAAGATAGGTAAAAATACTTTCATCGGAATGCGTTGCTATTTGGATGATATGTGTTACGACAAAATAGAAATCGGGAATAATGTGACAATCTCCTATGGTGTCTTTTTTGCCTGTCATGGCCGAAAGCAAGGGCATAATAAATTGATTATAAAAGAT
This sequence comes from Bacteroides sp. AR29, assembly GCF_900217715.1. Taxonomy (NCBI): domain Bacteria; kingdom Pseudomonadati; phylum Bacteroidota; class Bacteroidia; order Bacteroidales; family Bacteroidaceae; genus Bacteroides; species Bacteroides sp. AR29. The sequence goes on along the minus strand of NZ_OBMS01000009.1, from coordinate 69,235 downwards.
GGCGCATACATTGGTATGAATTCTTCTATTATCGCTCGCAGTGAAGAAGGAGTAGTGATAGGGGAGAATGTGGTGGTAGGTGCATGTAGCTTGATGAATAAGTCTGTTGCAGATAATTCAATAGTGGTTGGTGTTCCGGCTAAAGCAATAAATAAGAAAGAATAGGTTACTTCAATTTTTTTTGTGTATTCTATGGATGAACTCATTGATAAGGTATGGAGTGGTGCCACTGTAGCGAAGGGCAGAAATCCAGATGTATGGCGAAAAGATTTTGCCGGTGCTTGGATAAGGCGTGACCATTATGGAGTATTCAGTAAGTTTGGTTGGCAAATTGACCATATAAAGCCTAAATCGGCGGGTGGAGATGATTCTATTGATAATCTTCAAGCTCTGCATTGGCGTAATAACAAGTCAAAAGGTACTAACTATCTTGAGATTGAAACATGTATCACCTCCAAAGGATTTGATAATATATATAGAATCAGAAGATGGCGACTCAGTATTCAGAAATAGACCAAGAAACAGGACTGACTGTAAACCCAAAAAATGCGCAAAGCGAGAATGTCGTTAATCGGAGGCTTTTTATTATAGCAGTTTTTATCACACTATTGGTTATAGTTGTTTTCGCTTGGATTTTTGGTCATAACAACATCTATGATGGTGGGAGGAATGGAAAGTCAGCCATGATGTGGTAGGTACTTATGGGGATTTTATAGGGGGAGTAATAGGTACATTGGTAGCACTATACTCAGCATATCTCCTTGTGAAGACTCTAGGATGCCAAATCTCTGTGAATAGTGATGTAATGGATACGAACAGAAATATAGTGAAAACCAATAATACCGCTATATATCAATCTTTCCTTCAAGTTTTTGATAATAAGTTTCATACGATGTTTGACAACTACAAAGAAGCGAAACAGGCTTACCGATATGAGAGTACGCGGAAACAACCACAGGTACTTATACAGTCAGATGGTGAAAAGAAGGAAGTCGTGACTACAGAACCTTTATCATATTACGATGCGGAAGCTCTCGATTTATTGGGCAAGCAGTTTACAGACAAAAATTATACAGACAAACGTACTTATCTTTCTCGTGTAAAGAGCGCACAAAACGTATTTGACGAGTTTTATTCTGAGCACAGACGGGAGATGTCGGTGCATTTCAGAAATCTCTATTTGCTCGCCAAATTAGTAGCGGAAACTGATAATGTGGATGAGGTAGGCAATCTGAAAATTAGAGAAACTGATAGAGTGGAATATGCTAAAAGTATAAGAGGACAACTCTGTGAAGGCGAGATGCTTTTATTAAGGTATAATTGCTTGACGGATAGAGGAGAGAAAATGCAATCTTTTGTCAATCAGTTTAATCTTATCAAACATTTGTCTGTGATGTCACTCTTGGAATTCAAAAAACATAGGGTAAAACTACGTTCTGATAGAGAGGCGAGCACATTGGATTCGCACTTCATCGAACTAAAGAAAAAACTTAAGGAGTACATTGGCTATGCAGCCAATGAGCAAACGGCTCTTTGGGAATTTTCCGTGAAATATTCCATCATTATGGAAATCACTCCTGACAAGAGGCAGTTTAAGTTGAAATTGAGAAGACGAAAGAATAGACCGCCAACAAGAAGCGACGGTACCCCACTTATCGAAAAAGCGCTCAACTTATTTGTTTCAATGAATGAGTTGAAAGAACTCTATAAGGATTTTATTAGGGAATCTTTGATTGTTTCTAATTTCTACTTGTTCAATGGGAGAAACAATACGAATGTAACCGGAACTGAATCTGCTGATGATACATTTGAATATGCCATCATAGAATATACGAGCCAATATATTATATCTGTGGAACCTAACCAAGCGTAAAATCAAGTTGGGAAGATTTTTTTCTGGAGAGAAAGAGAAATAGTTGAACATAAATAATATTTCTTAATATGATACTAAAATGGATTTTGGACCGATTGGTGTCTCTGATTGGGTTATTGGTCTTGTGGCCAGTATTGGTGGTTATTGCCATTCTAGTGAGGGCAAAGATGCCCGGTGGTCCTGTTATCTTCAAGCAGAAGAGAGTGGGGCATCACGGAAAATTGTTTACCATGTATAAATTCCGTTCGATGACTGCCAACCATTCTGGAAGTTCCGTATCGGTAAAAGGCGAGAGGCGTATTACTCTTTGGGGAGCCAAGTTGAGGAAATACAAGTTGGATGAATTGCCGGAGTTGTGGAACGTGTTGATAGGCGACATGAGTTTTGTAGGTCCCCGTCCGGATGTTCCGGGGTACGCAGATAAGCTACAGGGGGCTGACAGGAGGATGCTTCTTTTGAAACCGGGGATTACAGGCCCTGCCAGTTTGAAGTACCGGAATGAAGAGGAACTGTTGGCAAAGCAGGAAGACCCTCAAAAGTACAATGATGAAGTGCTGTTTCCGGATAAAGTGAAAATCAATATAGAGTATTTGGATAATTGGTCTTTCTGGTATGATATCAAAATCATCATTTATACAGTACTTGGGAAGGATTTATAAAGCTCTTTCCTTTCTTTTTGTCCCTCACTATGTGAGGAAAGTGAATCATTTAGAATAATCATATATATTTTATGGACAAGCAAATTTATCTCTGCCTCGCCCACATGAGCGAATCCGGATATGAACAGAAATATGTAAAGGAGGCATTTGATACCAATTGGGTAGTACCTTTGGGACCTAATGTAAATGCTTTCGAGGAGGATTTGAAACAGTTTACGGGCGGCACACATGAAGTGGTGGCACTGAGTGCGGGTACGGCAGCAGTACATTTGGCATTGATAGCTTGCGGTGTTGGTCCGGGAGATGAAGTGCTGGTGCAGAGCTTTACTTTCTGTGCCTCTTCGCATCCTATCACTTATCTGGGTGCCAAGCCTGTGTTTGTGGGTTCTGAACCGGAAACTTGGAATATGGACCCTGTGCTGCTGGAGGAGGCGATAAAAGACCGTATCGCCAAGATAGGAAAGAAGCCAAAGGCGATTGTTCCGGTGGCTCTCTACGGTATGCCTTACGATTGCAAACGGATTATGGAAATTGCCGACCGTTACGACATTCCGGTAGTGGAGGATGCTGCCGAGGGCTTTGGCTCTAAGTTTGACGGACGGATATTGGGTACTTTCGGTAAGTTCGGTGTGTTGAGTTTCAACGGGAACAAGATGATTACGACTTCGGGTGGTGGCGCCTTGGTTTGTCAGAACGTGGAGGACAAGAATACCGTCATGTGGTATGCCACGCAGGCGCGTGATGCTTATCCTTACTATCAGCATACGGCCATTGGCTACAACTATCGTATGAGTAATATTTGTGCAGGTATCGGTCGCGGACAGATGACGGTGGTACAGAAACATATCGACCATCACAAGCATGTGCAGGTTCTTTATGAGGAACTGTTGAAAGAGGTGAGGGGCGTGCATATCCATCGGCAACCTGCCGATTCGTGTTATGACTCTAATTACTGGCTCTGTACGGCTACGCTGGATGCCAATGTGAGGGTACAAGGTCAGGAGAATGCCTATAAAGAGGTGATAAAAACAGCCGTAGGCGGTGCTGCCGGTGTGATAAAAGCTGTGAAGAGTGCCACGACAGACTGTCAGCCCAATGACAACGTGGAGGCATTGCGTGTGTTTATGGCGGCAAACCGGATTGAAACCCGTCCGGTGTGGAAGCCCATGCACAAGCAGCCTGTGTATGCGGATGCTTCGGTTTACACCAACGGGGTGGAGGAGGAGATATTTAAGGTTGGTTTCTGTCTGCCGGCAGGTCCGTGGGTGACGGATGCGGATGTGGAATACATCGTTGAAAAGATAAAGGAAGCTATTTTTTAATGTAATTGCGCGAAACACATTAATCCATCAATCATAAACGTGAACGTATTAGTAACTGGAGCTGCCGGTTTTATCGGTAGTAATCTTTGTATGCGCCTATTGGAGGAACTGTCCGATACCCTTGTAGTGGGTTTGGACAATCTGAATGCTTATTATGATGTGAATATCAAGCGATGGCGGTTGGAGCAATTGACCGAGTTTAGAGAACGGTTTATTTTTATCAAGGGAAGTATTGCCGATAAATCACTTGTCGATAAGATATTTGATGAATATCAGCCGCAAATCGTTGTGAATCTGGCAGCACAGGCGGGTGTGCGCTATAGTATCACCAATCCGGATGCTTATATTGAAAGCAATCTGATAGGTTTTTATAATATATTGGAAGCTTGTCGCCATTCGTATGATGAGGGCAGGGAGGGGGTAAAACATCTGGTCTACGCTTCTTCATCGAGCGTGTATGGTTCGAATAAAAAGGTGCCTTATTCTACCGATGACAAGGTGGATAATCCGGTGAGCCTCTATGCTGCTACAAAGAAAAGCAATGAACTGATGGCGCACGCTTACTCTAAACTTTATGATATTCCGTCCACAGGTCTCCGTTTCTTTACGGTATATGGTCCCGCCGGACGTCCGGATATGGCCTATTTTGGCTTTACCGATAAGTTGCTCAGAGGTGAGAGAATTAAGATATTTAACTACGGGAATTGCAAGCGTGACTTTACATATGTGGATGACATTGTGGAAGGCGTGATGCGTGTGATGGCAAAAGCTCCTGAACGTAAGGTGGGTGAAGACGGTCTGCCTGTACCGCCTTATAAAGTTTATAATATAGGTAATAATCATCCTGAAAACCTTCTGGATTTTGTCCAAATATTGCAGGAGGAACTGATAAGGGCAGGTGTATTGCCTGCCGACTATGACTTCGAGGCGCATAAGGAATTAGTACCGATGCAACTGGGTGATGTGTCGGTGACTTATGCAGACACTTCTGCTTTGGAACGGGATTTCGGTTTCAAACCGAGTACTCCGCTTCGGGAAGGCCTCAGAAAGTTTGCCGGATGGTATAAGGACTTTTATATGGAATAATCCATTATTGATTTTATGATAACCCAATTGAATTGATATGAAAGATTTTGCGAATTTGCGAATAGCTGTAGCCGGTACCGGATATGTAGGACTGTCTATTGCGACACTGCTGGCACAACATCATAAAGTGATTGCTGTGGATGTGGTACCTGAAAAGGTGGAACTGATTAATAATAAGAAGTCGCCTATTCAAGATGAATATATCGAGAAGTACCTTTTGGAAAAGGAACTCAATCTGACAGCTACGCTGGATGGCAGGTCTGCCTACAAGGAGGCTGACTTTGTGGTAATAGCGGCACCTACCAATTATGATCCTCAGAAAAATTTTTTCGATACGCACCATATAGAAGATGTGATAGACCTTGTCCTTGAGGTGAATCCGGATGCCGCGATGGTGATTAAATCAACCATTCCCGTAGGGTATTGCCGTTCGCTTTACGTGAAGTATGCCCCAATGTTCCAGTATAAGCCGGAATTGAAAGGAAAGAAATTTAACCTACTTTTCTCTCCGGAATTTCTAAGGGAGAGCAAAGCACTTTATGATAACTTGTATCCTTCGCGTATTATCGTTGGTTATCCGAAGATGATTGATTTGGAAGGCCGGGTGTCAGCGGAAGAGAATGCGGCAGTTCGTGCCATCGGAAATCCTGAAGCAGAAGAACTTGCACGTATATTTGCCCGGCTGCTGCATGAGGGTGCATTGAAAGAGAACATCGACACGCTCTTCATGGGCATGAAAGAGGCAGAGGCAGTGAAGCTTTTTGCCAATACTTATCTGGCACTGCGTGTGTCGTATTTTAATGAACTGGATACATATGCCGAGATGAAGGGGCTGGATGCGCAAGCCATAATCAATGGTGTAGGTCTGGATCCCCGTATCGGTACACATTATAATAATCCCTCTTTCGGTTATGGTGGGTATTGTCTTCCCAAGGATACCAAACAGTTGCTTGCCAACTATAACGATGTGCCTCAGAATATGATGTCGGCAATTGTGGAGAGTAATCGTACGCGTAAGGACTTTATAGCCGATAGGGTGCTGCACATTGCCGGTGCATACGGAAGTAACAGTGTATATGATGCGGAGAAAGAAAAGGAGGTGACCATTGGTGTATTCCGGTTGACCATGAAGTCAAATTCGGATAATTTCCGCCAGAGTTCCATTCAAGGGGTGATGAAACGTATCAAGGCTAAAGGTGCCAAGCTGGTGATTTATGAACCTACATTGGAAGATGGCAGTACTTTCTTCGGTTCGCTTATTGTGAATGACTTGGAGGAGTTTAAACGTATCTCGCAGGCCATTATTGCCAACCGCTATGACGCATGTTTGGATGATGTGGCTGACAAAGTCTATACGAGGGATATTTTTAAACGTGATTAAATAAGGTATCTTATAATTAATACTTTATCACTTTTCTCAGAAAAACTACTCCCAAGCACCTTTTTTCTTTGGCTACATAGTTTTTAATCCTCACCTTTGCATCGTTGATCAACGAAACGTGTGAATAGGAAAACGAATTTAAATCTCTAAAGAAAAAAAGTATGAGTGTAATTTTCAGGACGGTGGAGAGACCGTCGGACCCCAGGGTTGAAAACTCTCCCAAGAAGTATTATCCGCAGTTGGTGACATTGGGGCAAAGCGTGGATTTGGCGTTTATTGCACAGAAGATGCAGGACCGCTCTTCTCTGTCTATCGGTGACATCAAGAGTACGATGCAGAACTTTGTGGAAAAGCTGAAAGAGCAGTTGCTGGAAGGAAAGACGGTTAATATAGCCGGGCTGGGTGTCTTTATACTGGCAGCCAAATCGAAAGGTGAGGAAAAGGCTGATGACGTGACAGCCAAGAGTGTGGAGAGCGTCCGTATCTGTTTTCAGGCGAATAGGGAACTGAAGATATCGAAGGCTGCTACCCGTGCTGGAGAAAGGCTGGATTTGGTGAGTTTGGATGATTATCTTAAGGGGAAGACTTCTACAGATGGCGGCTCCGGTTCGGAAGGAGGAGGCTCGGATTCGGATGGAGACCAAGGTGAGAATCCACTGGGATAACAGTAGCTATGAATTATTAATCAGATAATGGATAATCTTTATGAAGAAAACGTGGAATGTGATTTTGAAACTTATTATTGCCGTAGCGAGTGCTGTGGCAGGTGTGATTGGCGGACAGACAATGATGTTTTAGTCCGATAGGATTTGATAAATAAAAAATGAGAAGAGCTGCTGGCAGGAAATCTGTCGGCAGCTCTTTTTTTAATCCTTGTATGCTTCTTCGTGTACCCCCGCTACTGCTCGTCCGCTGGGGTCGTTCTTTCCTTGGAAAGAGGCGTCCCATGCCAGCGCTTCGGCGGTGGAGCATGCCACACTGGGTACGCTGGGAACACTCCGGGCTGCGCTTTCACTGGGGAAATGCTCTTCGAAGATGGTACGGTAGTAATACTCTTCCTTATTTTGCGGGGTATGTATCGGGAAGCGTTCGGCGGCATGTGCCATCTGTTCGTCGCTGACGGCAGCGGCAGTGACGGCTTTCAGCGTATCAATCCAACTGTAGCCCACACCGTCGGAGAACTGTTCTTTCTGCCGCCAGGCAACGCTCTGAGGGAGCATGTCGGCAAAGGCTTCGCGGACTACTTTCTTTTCTATCTCCTTGCCGGGGCACATCTTGACTGCCGGATTGATGCGCATGGCAACATCCAGGAATTCTTTGTCGAGGAAGGGGACACGTCCTTCCACTCCCCAGGCTGCAAGGCTTTTGTTGGCACGGAGGCAGTCGTACAGATGTAGTTTGGAGAGCTTGCGCACGGTTTCTTCGTGAAAGGCTTGCGGTGTGGGCGCCTTGTGGAAGTAAAGGTAACCGCCGAACACCTCGTCTGCACCTTCGCCGCTGAGTACCATCTTGATGCCCATGCTTTTGATGACACGCGCCAGCAGATACATGGGGGTGGAGGCGCGGACAGTGGTTATGTCGTAAGTCTCAATGAAATAGATGACGTCGCGGACAGCATCGAGGCCTTCTTGAACGGTATAGTTTATCTCGTGATGCACGGTACCGATATGACGGGCCACTTCGCGGGCTTTAATCAAGTCGGGAGCACCCTTCAAGCCGACGGCGAAGGAATGGAGCTGTGGCCACCAGGCATCTGCCTTGTTGTCTGTCTCGATGCGTTTGGCGGCATATTTCTTGGCGATGGCAGAGATGACGGAAGAATCGAGTCCGCCACTGAGCAGGACACCGTAGGGGACGTCGGACATCAACTGGCGCTGTACGGCGGCTTCAAGTGCGTCGTGCACAGCCGTGACTTGTGTGCTGTAGGCTGTCCGGCCTATCGAAGCCGGCGCGGCATTACGTTCGGCGGCAGGAGTGTAGTTGTCCTTCACAGCGGCATAGTCCATCCAGTCGCGGGTGTACCAGCGGTGCATCTTGCCCTCGCGCCCACGGTAGTAGTGGCCGGGAAGGAAAGGCTCATACTCGTCGCAGAAACCCTCAAGAGCTTTCAGCTCACTGCCGAAGTAGATGTGTCCGTCTTTGTCGCGTCCTATATAAAGGGGGATTACGCCGATGGGGTCGCGAGCGATGAGGTAATCGTCCGTTTCTTCATCATAGAGGGCGAAGGCGAAGATGCCGTTCAGCTCTTCGAGGAAGCGGATGCCTTTGTCTTTGTAAAGGGCAAGGATGACTTCGCAGTCGGAACCTGTCTGGAAGGCGTATTTTCCGGCATAGCGGGCACGGATGTCGCGATGGTTGTAAATCTCGCCATTGACGGCAAGCACCTGTTTGCGGTCGGGTGAATATAAGGGTTGTCCACCGGATTCCGGGTCGACAATGGAGAGGCGTTCGTGGGCGAGGATGGCGGATCCGCCTACGTAGATACCACTCCAGTCCGGTCCGCGATGACGGATTTTCTGCGCCATCCGTAGCGCTTTGTTTCTCAACTCAGGAGTTTGAGACTGTATGTTGAAGATTCCTGCTATTCCACACATGAGAATTAAAAATTAAAGGTTAAAAATTAAAGAAAGGGAAATCATTTCTTGTTTTCTTTTAGAGGTTCGAGGTAACGATCTATTTCTGTTGCCACTCGTCGTCCGTCGGCCAAGGCACGTACCACGAGGCTGGCGCCGTGGGCGGCATCGCCTGCCACGAATACGTTCTCTGCAAACTTCGGTTGCTCGGGCTTGAGGAAACCCATGGCAAGAAGCACCATATCGGCTTCGATGACCTCTTTCTTACCCGTAGATTTCATGGTAGGGCGGTTACCGTCTGTTGCCGGAAGCCACTCCACTTCTTCCACTTCCACACCGCATACCTTGCCATTCTTCCCGATGAACCGGGTAGAGGCGAGGGACCATCGACGGGTACAGCCTTCTTCGTGGCTGCTGGTGGTTTTCAGTACGACGGGCCATTGCGGCCAGGGAGTATCCGGGTTGTGTCCTATGGGTGGTTGGGGCATAATTTCAATCTGGGTTACGCTGACGGCTCCCTGGCGGATGCTGGTGCCTATACAGTCAGACCCGGTATCGCCGCCGCCGATGACGAGTACCCGTTTGCCGCGGGCGTTGACGAGTTGGTCTTTCGGGAAGGTATCTCCATCCAGAATATGGTTCTGCTGTGCCAGCATGTCGAGGGCAAAGTAGATGCCTTTCAGCTCCCTGCCCGGAATGGAGAGGTCGCGGGCGGTGGGCGTACCGGTACAAATGGCGTAGGCATCGAATCCGACGGGCAGTTTCTGTACATCGACATGGACTCCCATCTTGAACAAGATTCCTTCGGCCTTGAGGATTTTCATGCGGCGGTCGATGACGGCTTTGTCCAGTTTGAAGTTGGGGATGCCGTAACGCAACAGTCCTCCCGGCATCGGTTTGCTGTCGAATAGGGTAACTTCGTAACCTTTGGCGTTCAGCCGTACGGCAACGCTCAATCCGGCAGGGCCGGCGCCGATGACGGCTACTTTCTTTCCGTTGCGTTCGGGCTGGAGGGGGGTGATGTAGCCCTCGCGAAAAGCAGCCTCGGCAATGGCGGCTTCGTTCTCGCGGATAGTGACCGGTTCGTTGCACGAGAGTTTCAGTACGCACGACTTCTCGCAAAGGGCAGGGCAGATGCGTCCCGTAAATTCCGGAAAATCATTCGTACTGTTCAGTATTTGATAGGCTTCGCGCCATTTGCCCCGGTAGAGCGCGTCTTGGAATTCCGGGTCTTTATTGCCCAGCGGACATGCCCAGTGGCAGAAGGGTACGCCGCAGTCCATACAGCGCGAGGCCTGGAGCTTGCGGTCGTGGCTGTTCAGTGTCTGTTCCACTTGGCTGAAGTCTGTGATACGTTCGTGTATCGGACGGTAACCCGCCTCTTGGCGGGGGATATTGAGGAATGCTTTTGGATCTCCCATGATGAACAAATTAAAAAGTTAAAGAATTAAAGAATGAAAGGGGAATTTCCTCAGTCTTTCATTCTTTCATTATTAATTCGCGATTCAATAATCGCGTTGCATTTCTGCAATCTTCTGTTGCAATTTCTGCATCTGCTCCTCTTGCAGCACTTTTTTGTATTCGATAGGGACTACCTGGATGAACTGGTCGGCATAGCGTGGCCAGTCATCGAGCATGGTGCGTGCCAGTTTGGAACCGGTGTACAGGTAGTGCTGGCGGATGAGCTCGTGCAGTTCCTTGCGGTAGGAGGCCTCTTCGATGAGGCTCAGTTCTACCATTTCCATGTTGCAGAAATAGTCGAAGTTGCCGTCCCGGTTCCATACGTAGGCCACACCGCCGGACATGCCTGCGGCAAAGTTGCGTCCCGTCTGTCCGAGTACTACCACACGCCCGCCGGTCATATACTCGCAGCAGTGGTCGCCTACACCCTCCACTACGGCTGTGGCACCGGAGTTGCGGACGGCAAAGCGCTCGCCTGCACGGCCGTTGATGTAAACTTCACCGCTTGTGGCGCCATAAAGCAGGGTGTTGCCTGCAATCGTGTTTTTCTCTGCCTCGAAGTTGCTCCGTACCGGAGGCAGGACAGCGATGCGTCCGCCACTCAGACCTTTGCCCAGATAATCGTTGGCCTCGCCTTCCAGCTTGAAGTTGACACCCGGGACAAGGAATGCCCCGAAACTCTGCCCGGCAGAGCCTTTGAACTTCACGTTCAGCGTATGTTCGGGCAGCCCTTTTTCTCCGTATTTTGCGGCAATGACACCAGAGAGCATGGCGCCGCAGGCACGGTCGGTATTGGCGATGGTGTACTCCAGCGAGATTTCCTTCTGGTTCTCTACGGCTTCGGCGGCGGCATGTAGCATCTCTACATCTTTCACATGGTCGATGCCATGCTGTTGGTCGGTGACGTGGCGGATGGCGGCTTCATTGTCTACGCGTGCCAGTAGTTTGTCGAAGCTTATCAACTGATGTTTCCTGATTCCGTCATCCGGCTTGCGGACGATAAGGTCTGTACGTCCAATGATGTCGTCCAGGCGTTCCACCCCGATTTCCGCCAGGTATTCGCGTACCTCTTGGGCCAGGAAAGTGAAGAAGTTCACCAGATACTCGCTGCGTCCGCGGAAGCGCTTGCGCAGTTCTTCGTTCTGTGTCGCCACCCCTACGGGGCAGGTGTTCTGGTGACATTTGCGCATCATTACGCAACCCAGTACGATCAGGGCGCTGGTGGCGAAACCGAATTCTTCGGCTCCGAGCATTGCCATCAGTATGATGTCACGGCCTGTTTTGAGCTGTCCGTCCACTTGCAGCATCACTTGTCCGCGCAGGCCGTTCAGCACCAGTGTCTGCTGCGTTTCGCTCAAACCGAGTTCGGGCGAGATACCTGCATAGCGGATGGATGATGCAGGAGAAGCTCCCGTACCGCCCTCTGCACCCGAGATGACTATCAAATCGGCCTTTGCCTTTGCCACACCGGCGGCAATGGTGCCCACACCGCTTTCTGCCACCAGCTTCACGCTGATTTTTGCCCGTGGGTTCACGTTCTTCAGGTCGAAGATGAGCTGTGCCAGGTCTTCGATGGAGTAAATGTCGTGGTGGGGTGGAGGAGAAATCAGCGAGATGCCCGGAATGGAGTGACGTGTCTTGGCAATCACTTCATCCACTTTGAAGCCCGGCAGCTGCCCGCCTTCGCCCGGCTTGGCGCCTTGGGCAATCTTTATTTGTATTTCGTCCGCATTCACCAGATATTCTGCGGTGACACCGAAACGTCCTGAGGCCACCTGCTTGATGGCGCTGCGCAGACTGGTGCCGTCTTCGCGCGGCATGAAGCGTGCCCGGTCTTCGCCTCCTTCGCCCGTATTGCTCCGGCCATGCAGCTTGTTCATGGCAATAGCCATGGCTTCGTGGGCTTCGCGGCTGATGGAGCCGTAGGACATGGCGCCGGTGACAAAGCGCTGTACGATGTTCTCTACCGGTTCCACCCGGTCTATGCTGATAGGAGCGCGGCGGAAGTCGAGGAAATCGCGCAGGAAGATGGGAGATTCCTTGCTGTCTACCATGGCAGTGAACTCCTTGAATTTCTTATAGCTTCCCAGGCGTGTGGCAAGTTGCAGTGTGCTGATGGTTTCCGGGTTCCAGGCGTGCTTCTCACCATCCTTGCGGAAGGCATACAGTCCGCGGTTCGGCAATAGCTCCGCTTCCCCCTTCTTTTTAAGAACCTCCATCCCTTCCTTGTGGAAGGCGATGGCGTCGCGTGCCACTTCATCCAGGCGTATGCCTCCGATGCGTGAACTCAGTCCGCCAAAGTAGGCATTGCTCAACTCCTCGCTCAGTCCTACGGCCTCGAAAATTTTCGCGCCCCGGTAAGAACGGATGGTGCTGATGCCCATCTTGCTCATAATCTTGAACAAGCCTTTGCAGACGGACTTGATATATTTCTTTTCGGCAGTGGCGTAATCGAGCTGTATTTCCTTTTCGTTCACCAGTTTGTCGATGACGGCAAAAGCCATATACGGATTCAGTGCGCTGGCTCCGAAGCCCAGCAGCAGTGCGGCGTGCATCACTTCGCGGATTTCGCCGCTTTCTACAATCAGTGCCGTCTGCACCCGTTTGCCCACGGAGATAAGATGGTGGTGTACCGCCGACACGGCAAGCAGTGACGGAATGGCGGCATGGGCGGCGTCTACGTCGCGGTCGGAAAGCACGATGTAGTTCACTCCTTCGTTGACGGATTCTTCCGCCTGCTTGCAGAGGGTTGCCAATGCTTGCTGCAATCCCTGGCACCCTTTTGCCACTTCGAAGAGCAGGGGCAGTTTCACGGTCTTGAAGCCTTTGTACCGGATGTTGCAGAGAATATCCAGCTGGGCGTTGTTCAGGATGGGATGGTTCAACCTCACCATCTTGCAATGGTTTTCGCTGGGTGTCAGTATGTTCATGCCTACGGCTCCGATGTATTCGGTCAGCGACATTACCAGTTCTTCGCGTATCGGGTCGATAGGAGGGTTGGTGACTTGGGCAAACTGCTGGCGGAAATAGTTGTACAGTAGTTGCGCCTTGTCCGAGAGTACTGCCAGCGGGGTGTCATTGCCCATGGAGTTGATGGGTTCGGCACCGGTGGTACACATCGGGACAATCAGCCGTTCCACGTCTTCTTTGGAGTAGCCGAAGATGCGCAGCATGCTGTCGTAGTTCTCCACGCTATGGGAGACTTTGCGACCGCTTTTCAGTTCGTCCAGCTCGATGCGGTTGCCGGCCAGCCAAGTGCGGTATGGTTTGGCTTCGGCAAGTTGTTTCTTCAGTTCGCCGTCATAATATATTTCGCCTTTCTCGGTGTCTATAAGCAGTATCTTGCCCGGTTGCAGGCGTCCTTTTTCCTTGATGTCTCCCGGCTCGAAATCCATCACGCCGACTTCGCTGGCCACTACCATCATGCCGCCCTGCGTAATCAGGTAGCGTGCAGGGCGCAGTCCGTTCCTGTCGAGCATGCCGCCTGCATAGCGCCCGTCGCTGAAAAGCAGTGCCGCCGGTCCGTCCCACGGCTCCATCAGGATGGAGTGGTATTCATAGAAAGCTTTCAGGTCTTCGCTGATGGGATTCTTTTCGTTGAAAGATTCCGGCACGAGCATGGCCATGGCGTGCGGCAGGCTCAGGCCCGACATGATGAGAAACTCGAGCACATTGTCCAGCGAGGCACTGTCGCTCATGCCCGGTTGCACGATGGGGCGTATCTCCCGGATGTCTCCCAGGGCGGGAGAGGAGAGTACACTCTCACGGGCTTCCATCCAGCCGCGGTTGCCGCGGATGGTATTGATTTCGCCGTTGTGTGCCAGCAGGCGGAAAGGCTGTGCCAGTCCCCAGGTGGGGAAAGTGTTGGTGCTGAAACGGGAGTGCACCAATGCCAGTCCGCTGGTGAAGTAGCTGTTGGTGAGGTCGGGGAAGTAGTTGCGCAACTGCAAGGAAGAGAGCATGCCCTTGTAGACGATGTTCTTCGTAGAGAGCGAGACGATGTAGAAATCCTCGCGGGTGGGGATGTCCGACTTGCGTATTCTGTTCTCTATCCTTTTCCTTATTATATAGAGTTTGCGGTCGGCGGTTTCGCTTTCCGTAAATCCGGTGATGAAAATTTGCTTGATGTCCGGTTCGTTGGCAAGAGCCGCTTCTCCCAATATTTCGGGGCAAGTGGGCACGTTGCGCAGATGCATCAGGGTCAATCCCTCCTTTTCAATCTCTTCGATAATGACGCTCAAGATGACAGCCTGGTCTTTTCCGTCTTTGGGAAGGAAAAGCAGGCCGGTGCCGTATTTTCCTTTCTCGGGAACGGGAATGCCCTGCAACAGAATGAATTCGTGCGGTATCTGCAGCATGATGCCGGCACCGTCTCCGGTTTTGTTGTCCGCCCCTTCCGCTCCACGGTGGCGCATGTTTTCCAGTACCTTCAATGCCGATTCTACCAGTTCATGTGATTTTCCTCCCTGGATATTGACCAGCATGCCTACTCCGCAGGCATCGTGCTCATGGGATGCCTCATACAAGCCCAACTGTTTGGGCTGTCGCTGGTAATCCTCTGCTTTTGTTTTGTTGTTAAAAAGTTCTTGTTTCATGATTATAAGCTTTCTTTATTGCTGTATAATATTGTTTGTGGTTTCAAAATGTTCGGCAAATATATGGTATTAATTGCAAAATGCTAATATGTATTCCTGCCTTCTTTCTTGCAAAATTCCTGCGATAGAAGATGAAGTTATGAATTGATAGAAAACACCCTCTGTTTTCTTTTAATCCTAAATCAAAATCAGACGGTTTGATTTGGATTTATAAATTAAGCCTTTTGCTTTTAAAATAATACTTTCTTTAACTTTTTGATGTAAAAACAACTTTTTTCTATTCTTTTGATAAATAAATAGTGGAAAGATTAACTTTATGTTCTTAAGAATATGTATATTTGCAACGCAAAATCAAATACTGATACATTATGTGTGGAATAGTAGGCTATATAGGTCAAAGGAAAGCCTACCCCATTCTTATCAAGGGTCTGAAGCGGTTGGAGTACCGTGGATATGATAGTGCGGGGGTAGCATTAATCAGTGATAACCGACAGTTGAACGTGTACAAAGCGAAAGGTAAGGTTTCGGAACTTGAAACTTTCGTTGCTCAAAAAGATATTTCCGGTAGCATTGGTATTGCACATACACGTTGGGCCACTCATGGAGAACCTTGTTCCGTCAATGCCCATCCCCATTATTCCTCTTCCGAACGCCTCGCCCTCATCCATAACGGCATTATTGAAAACTACGCCGTCCTTAAAGAAAAACTTCAAGCCAAAGGTTATGTATTTAAAAGCAGCACTGATACCGAGGTGCTGGTACAGCTCATTGAATACATTCAGGTGACAAACCATATTGACCTGCTGACGGCGGTGCAACTTGCCTTGCAGGAAGTGATTGGGGCGTATGCCATTGCGGTGCTCGACAAGGACAATCCGGATGGGATAATCGCTGCACGCAAGAGCAGTCCGCTGGTGGTGGGCATCGGTGAAGGAGAGTTTTTCCTGGCTTCGGATGCCACGCCGATTGTGGAATACACGGATAAGGTGGTGTATCTGGAAGACGAAGAGATTGCCCTCATCCGTCGGGGAGAGAAGCTGAAGGTTGTTAACCTGAAGAATGTGGAATGTCCGCACGAGGTAAAGACGGTAGCGCTCAATCTCGGCCAGCTGGAGAAGGGCGGTTATCCGCACTTCATGCTGAAGGAAATCTTCGAACAGCCCGGCTGCATTCACGACTGCATGCGCGGGCGTATCAATGTGGAGGGTACGAACGTGGTTCTTTCTGCAGTGATTGATTATAAGAAACGTCTGCTGGCGGCCAAACGCTTCGTCATCGTGGCATGCGGTACGTCATGGCATGCCGCCCTCATCGGCAAGCATTTGATTGAAAGCTTCTGCCGTATTCCGGTGGAGGTGGAGTATGCCAGTGAGTTCCGTTACCGCGACCCGGTGATTGACAGCAACGATGTGGTGATTGCCATCTCGCAAAGCGGTGAAACGGCCGATACGCTGGCTGCCGTGGAGCTTGCCAGAAACCGTGGGGCATTTATATACGGCATCTGCAATGCCGTCGGTTCCAGTATTCCCCGTGCCACGCATACGGGTTCCTATATCCACGTGGGACCGGAAATAGGGGTGGCATCCACCAAAGCCTTCACCGGGCAGGTAACGGTGCTTACCATGCTGGCCCTGACACTTGCCAAAGAGAAAAAGACGATGGACGAAGGGCAATACCTGGCAATTGTCAAGGAATTGGGACATATCCCCGACAAGATGAAGGAGGTCTTGAAACTGAACGACCGTATAGCGGAACTTTCCAAGATATTCACCTATGCACACAACTTTATCTATCTGGGACGCGGATACAGTTATCCCGTAGCCTTGGAAGGCGCCTTGAAGTTGAAGGAGATTTCGTATATCCATGCCGAGGGCTATCCTGCCGCCGAAATGAAGCACGGCCCCATTGCCCTGGTGGATGCCGAAATGCCGGTAGTGGTCATTGCCACCCGGAATGGGCTTTATGAAAAGGTGCTGAGCAATATCCAGGAAATAAAGGCGCGTAAAGGCAGGGTTATCGCCATTGTGACAAAGGGAGATACGGTCATCAGTAAAATAGCCGACACTTGCATCGAGCTTCCCGAAACAATGGAGTGCCTTGATCCGTTAATAACTACGGTACCTCTGCAATTACTTGCCTATCACATTGCCGTGTGCAAGGGAATGGATGTGGACCAGCCGAGGAATCTTGCGAAGTCGGTGACTGTAGAATGAGGACATGTACAATTTACCATTTACAATGTACAATGGGGCTGCGCTTGGGAGGGGTAAATGTAAATGGTAATTGTATGCTATAATAAGGAAAAGAAAATTGTACACTTAAAATTGTACATTGTAAATGGTAAATTGTAAATAGATAGATGGAACAACTGAAGCATGAATGCGGCGTCGCCATGATACGCCTGCTGAAACCGCTGGAGTACTATGAAGAGAAGTACGGAACATGGATGTACGGACTCAACAAGCTCTATCTCCTGATGGAGAAACAACACAACCGTGGGCAGGAAGGTGCCGGACTGGCCTGCGTGAAACTGGAAGCCAGTCCCGGCGAGGAATATATGTTCCGTGAGCGTGCTCTCGGCTCGGGCGCCATTACCGAAATTTTCGGTACGGTGCAGGGTCACTTCAAGGACTTGACCAAGGAACAGCTGCATGATGCGGACTATGCCAAGCGTGTGCTGCCCTTTGCAGGGGAGGTCTATATGGGACACCTGCGTTACTCCACTACCGGAAAGTCCGGCATCTCGTACGTGCACCCGTTCCTCCGGAGAAACAACTGGCGTGCCAAGAATCTTGCCCTCTGCGGCAACTTCAACATGACGAATGTGGATGAAATCTTCGCACGCATTACCGCCATCGGCCAGCATCCGCGCAAATATGCCGATACCTACATCATGCTGGAGCAGTTGGGACATCGCCTCGACCGCGAAGTGGAGCGCCTCTTCAACCTTGCCGAAGCGGAAGGGCTGGCAGGCATGGACATCACCCGTTATATAGAAAACCACATCGACCTTGCCAACGTGCTGCGCACTTCGAGCAAGGAGTGGGACGGGGGATACGTGATGTGCGGACTTACCGGCAGCGGAGAGACTTTTGCCGTACGCGACCCATGGGGCATCCGTACAGCCTTCTGGTATCAGGACGACGAGATAGCGGTGCTTGCCAGCGAACGTCCCGTGATACAGACAGCCCTTAATGTTCCTGTCGAATCCATCAAGGAGCTGCAACCCGGACAAGCCATGTTTATCAACAAGGCCGGCAAGGTGCGCACCGTGCAAATCAACAAGCCGCGCGAGGTGAAACCTTGTTCCTTCGAGCGCATCTACTTCAGCCGGGGCAGTGATGTGGACATTTACCGGGAACGTAAACTGCTGGGTGAGAAACTTGTACCCAACATATTGAAAGCCATCGACAACGATGTGGACCATACCGTCTTTTCCTTCATCCCCAATACGGCAGAAGTTGCTTTTTACGGAATGCTGCAAGGATTGGACGACTACCTCAACGAGGAGAAGGTGCAGCAGATTGCCGCCTTGGGGCATAGTCCCAGCCACGACGAACTGGAGCATATCTTGTCGCGGCGCATACGGAGCGAGAAGGTGGCAATCAAGGACATCAAGCTGCGTACCTTCATAGCCGAAGGAAACAGCCGGAACGACCTTGCCGCCCATGTGTACGACATCACTTACGGAAGCCTTGTCCCGGGAGTGGATAATCTGGTCATCATCGACGACTCGATAGTGCGTGGAACCACCCTGAAGCAGAGCATCATCGGCATCCTTGACCGTCTGGAGCCAAAGAAGATAGTCATTGTAAGCTCTTCACCGCAGGTACGCTATCCCGACTACTACGGCATCGATATGGCTAAGATGAGCGAATTCATCGCCTTCAAGGCTGCTGTGGAACTGCTGAAGGAGCGTGAGATGCGCGATGTGATTGCCGCCGCCTACCGCAAGTCCAAGGAGCAGGTAGGCCTGCCCAAAGAACAGATGGTGAATTACGTGAAGGAGATTTATGCTCCTTTCACTGATGAGGAAATCTCTGCCAAGATGGTGGAGCTTCTTACTCCGAAAGGGACGAAAGCCAAAGTGCAGATTGTCTACCAGCCTCTCGAGGGGCTGCATGAAGCCTGCCCCAAGCATCCGGGTGACTGGTACTTCAGCGGCGATTATCCTACGCCGGGCGGTGTGAAGCTGCTGAATAAGGCATTTATTGATTATATAGAACAAGTTTATCAATTTTAATTGAATCAATGAGAAATGTAACTCTAATCCTCGACGACGGGAGCCGCTTCCACGGCAAGTCGTTCGGCTTTGAAAAACCGGTAGCGGGAGAGGTGGTCTTCAACACAGCCATGACGGGTTATCCCGAAAGCCTGACCGACCCTTCGTATGCCGGACAGCTGATGACGCTCACCTATCCGTTGGTGGGCAATTACGGTGTGCCGCCTTTTACTCTCGAACCGAATGGGCTTGCCACTTTTATGGAGAGCGAGCATATCCATGCCGAAGCCATTATTGTAAGCGATTATAGCGAAAATTATAGCCATTGGAATGCGGTGGAAAGCCTCGGTGACTGGCTGAAACGCGAACAGATTCCGGGCATCACGGGCATCGATACCCGCGAACTGACAAAGGTGCTTCGCGAGCATGGGGTGATGATGGGACGTATCGCCTTTGATGATGAATCGGATGAAATGCCTGAG
Organism: Bacteroides sp. AR29; assembly: GCF_900217715.1. Taxonomy (NCBI): domain Bacteria; kingdom Pseudomonadati; phylum Bacteroidota; class Bacteroidia; order Bacteroidales; family Bacteroidaceae; genus Bacteroides; species Bacteroides sp. AR29. The sequence continues at coordinate 49,581 of NZ_OBMS01000009.1, read as the reverse complement.
GCCTCTTATGCCGATGTGAATTATGTGGATAAAGTTAGCTGCAAGGAGGTTATCCGTTACAACGAAGGAACCGGTAAGAAGAAAGTGCTCCTTGTGGATTGCGGCGTCAAGCATAACATCATCCGCTGCCTGCTGAAACGTGACGTGGAAGTGATTCGCGTTCCCTGGGACTATGATTATACTGGGATGGAGTTCGACGGGCTGTTCATCTCCAACGGCCCTGGTGACCCCGATACCTGCGATGCTGCCGTGCAGAATATCCGCAAGGCAATGCAGAACGAGAAACTGCCCATCTTCGGCATCTGTATGGGAAACCAGCTGCTTTCCAAGGCTGGGGGCGCCAAGATATACAAATTGAAATACGGTCACCGCAGCCATAACCAACCGGTGCGTATGGTGGGTACGGAACGTTGCTTCATCACCTCACAGAATCATGGGTATGCCGTAGACAACAACACGCTGACAGAAGACTGGGAACCGCTTTTCATCAATATGAACGATGGTTCTAATGAAGGAATCCGCCACAAATGCAATCCCTGGTTCTCCGCACAGTTTCATCCCGAAGCTGCCAGCGGGCCGACGGATACGGAGTTTCTTTTTGATGACTTTGTGAAGTTGCTTTAGTAAGAGAATTTTATCAAGAATGGTTGCGTTCGTAATCTCTTGATAATCAGTATGTAAAAGACGGTATAATGAGTCCCATACTGAATGTCATTCAGTCCCAGAGTGAATACCTTTCAGTCCTATACTGAATGCCATTCAATTAGTGACTGATTGTGTAAGGTAAGAGAAAGATAAGGTTTTATTACTACTATTACATTTTTAATAAACAGATATGCAAATGAAAGAAAACAATATAAAGAAAGTCCTGCTGCTCGGTTCCGGTGCACTGAAAATCGGTGAGGCAGGAGAATTTGACTACTCCGGTTCGCAGGCGCTCAAGGCATTGAAGGAGGAAGGTATCTGCACGGTTCTCATCAATCCGAACATTGCCACGGTACAGACCTCGGAAGGAGTTGCCGACCAGATTTACTTCCTGCCCGTCACGCCCTATTTCGTGGAGAAGGTGATAGAGAAGGAGCGCCCGGACGGCATCATGCTTGCTTTTGGTGGGCAGACGGCACTGAACTGCGGTGTTTCCCTCTATAAAGACAAGATTTTCGAGAAGTACGGTGTGACGGTTCTCGGCACTCCCGTGCAGGCCATCATTGACACGGAGGACCGTGAAATCTTTGTGCAGAAACTGAATGAGATTGATGTAAAGACCATCAAGAGCGAAGCTGTGGAGAATGCGGCAGATGCCCGTCGCGCAGCCCGGGAACTGGGATATCCGGTCATTGTCCGTGCCGCATACGCGCTTGGCGGACTGGGTTCGGGCTTCTGCGACAATGAAGAAGAGCTGAATGTGCTGGTGGAGAAAGCCTTCTCCTTCTCCCCGCAGGTGTTGGTGGAAAAATCGCTGAAGGGATGGAAGGAAGTGGAATACGAGGTGGTGCGCGACCGCTTCGACAACTGCATCACGGTCTGCAACATGGAGAACTTCGACCCCCTGGGCATCCATACGGGTGAGTCCATCGTTATTGCCCCGTCACAGACGTTGAGCAATACGGACTATCATAAATTGCGTGAACTCGCTATCCGCATTATCCGTCACATCGGCATTGTGGGAGAGTGTAACGTGCAGTATGCCTACGACCCGATGAGCGAGGACTACCGGGTAATCGAGGTAAATGCACGCTTGAGCCGTTCGTCTGCACTTGCCTCTAAAGCAACGGGTTATCCGTTGGCGTTTGTAGCGGCAAAACTCGGCTTGGGCTATGGCTTGTTCGACTTGAACAACTCTGTGACAAAGACTACAAGCGCTTTCTTCGAACCCGCCCTGGACTATGTGGTCTGCAAGATACCGCGTTGGGATTTGGGCAAGTTCCACGGGGTGGACAAAGAGCTGGGTTCGAGCATGAAGTCGGTAGGCGAGGTGATGGCTATCGGCCGTACTTTCGAGGAAGCCATCCAGAAGGGGCTTCGCATGATAGGCCAGGGCATGCACGGCTTCGTAGAGAACAAGGAACTGGTGATTGCCGATTTGGACAAGGCTCTGCGCGAACCGACGGACAAGCGTATCTTTGTCATCTCCAAAGCCTTCCGTGCCGGGTATACGGTGGACCAGGTGCACGAATTGACCAAGATAGACCGTTGGTTCCTGGAGAAGTTGATGAACATCATGGATACCAGCAGGGAACTGCACTCTTTTATGGCTGATGGAGAGTTGCCAATGATTCCCGTGGACTTATTGCGTAAAGCCAAAGTACAAGGCTTCTCTGATTTCCAGATAGCCCGTGCCCTCGGCTTGGAACAAGCAATGGACGGCGAAGAAGCCATCCTTGCCGTCCGCAATTTCCGCAAGAGTGCAGGCATTCTGCCCGTAGTGAAGCAGATAGATACCCTTGCCGCCGAATATCCCGCACAGACCAACTATCTCTACCTGACGTATAGCGGCACGGCAAATGATGTCCGTTACCTCGGCGACCGCAAGTCCATTGTCGTATTGGGCTCCGGCGCCTACCGCATCGGTTCTTCCGTAGAGTTCGACTGGTGCGGCGTGCAGGCCCTGAACACCATCCGCCAGGAAGGCTACCGCAGTGTCATGATAAACTACAACCCCGAAACCGTGTCTACGGACTATGACATGTGCGACCGTCTTTACTTCGACGAGCTCACCTTCGAGCGCGTGATGGATATTCTCGAACTGGAGAATCCCCACGGGGTGATTGTCTCTACCGGTGGTCAGATACCGAATAACCTTGCCCTGCGCCTCGATGCGCAGAAGGTACCTATTCTCGGCACAAGCGCCAGGAGCATCGACAATGCCGAGGACCGTGACAAGTTCTCCGCCATGCTCGACCGCATTGGTGTAGACCAACCCGAATGGCGGGCGCTGACCTCCCTGGAGGACATCAACGCCTTTGTGGATAAGGTGGGCTTCCCGGTATTGGTCCGTCCTTCCTACGTATTGTCCGGCGCTGCGATGAACGTCTGTTCCAACCGGGAGGAGCTGGAACGCTTCCTGAAGCTGGCGGCGAATGTCAGCAAGAAACATCCCGTAGTGGTGAGCCAGTTCATTGAGCATGCCAAGGAGGTGGAGATGGATGCTGTGGCGCAAGATGGAGAGATTATCGCATATGCCATCAGCGAGCATATCGAGTTTGCCGGAGTGCATTCCGGTGACGCCACTATCCAGTTCCCGCCACAAAAGTTGTATGTGGAGACGGTGCGCCGCATCAAGCGCATCAGCCGCGAGATTACCCGTGAGCTGAACATCTCCGGTCCGTTCAATATCCAGTATCTGGCACGCGAGAACGACATCAAGGTGATTGAGTGCAACCTCCGTGCCAGCCGTTCGTTCCCGTTTGTCAGCAAGGTGCTGAAGATAAACCTTATTGAACTTGCCACGAAGGTGATGCTCGGCATTCCGGTACAGAAGCCGGACAAGAATCTGTTCGATTTGGATTACGTAGGCATCAAGGCGAGCCAGTTCTCCTTCAACCGTCTGCAGAAGGCCGACCCGGTACTGGGTGTGGATATGGCAAGCACGGGCGAGGTGGGTTGCATCGGCAGCGATACTTCCTGCGCCATTCTCAAGGCGATGCTCTCCGTGGGATATCGTATTCCAGAGAAAAATATCCTGCTTTCTACCGGTACTCCGAAGCAGAAAGTGGACATGCTTTCTGCCGCGCGTATGCTTCAGAAGAAGGGGTATAAGATATTTGCCACGGGTGGTTCCAGCAACTTCCTTACGGAGAACGGTGTGGAGAATACGCGCGTCTACTGGCCCAGCGAACCCGAACGCCAGCCGCAGGCACTCGACATGCTGCACCGCAAGGAGATAGACATGGTGGTCAATATTCCGAAGAACCTCACCGCAGGCGAGTTGGATAACGGCTACAAGATACGCCGTGCCGCCATCGACCTCAATATTCCGTTGATAACGAATGCCCGTCTGGCAAGTGCGTTCATCAATGCATTCTGCACGATGACGCCGGATGATTTGGCTATCAAGTCGTGGGCGGAGTACAAATGATAATTTAATTTGCTATCTTTGCTGAAAACTAAGTTCGATGGAAACAATTTTGACCCAATACTATCAATCTCCTTATGGCGAGTTGCTCCTCGGCTCTTTCGGCGATAAACTCTGCCTATGCGACTGGATGCTGAACGAGAAACGTAGAGTAACCGTTGATAAGCGCATACGGCAGGCGCTGCATGCCGATTATGAGGAAGGCACTTCGGAAGTGATTGCAAGGGCAATCATTCAGTTGGATGAGTATTTTGCCTGTAAGCGGACCATATTCGATGTTCCACTGCTTGCAGTCGGAACAGAATTCCAGCGGACGGTGTGGCAGGAGTTGCAGAACATCCCTTACGGAAAAACAGTGTCCTACGGCGAGCTTTCACGAAAGCTGGGCAATCCGAAAGCCGTACGTGCGGTGGCGGCTGCCAATGGGGCAAATGCCCTCTCCATACTCATCCCCTGCCATCGTGTGGTGGGCAGCAACCATACGCTGATAGGCTATGCCGGTGGACTGGCAGCCAAACAAGGGATGCTGGCATTGGAAGCGGACTCTTGCGACGGACCGTCAGGCTCCCGTATAGGACAGCTGTTTTGAGGTCAGGTTTGTTTCTGGTATTCCGCCGGTGTCATCCCCGTCATACGTTTGAAGAACTTCGAGAAGAACGACGGATTGGGAAAGTTCAGTTCGTCTGATATTTGAAACACCAGTAGATTACTGTGTTTCAGCAATACTTTGGCTTCGAGGATAACTGCTTGATTAATCCATTGCATCACGGTTTGTCCGCTTGTTTCACGTATCACCGAGCTCAGATAGTGCGGTGTCAGGCATAGTTTGTCGGCATAGAAGTTGACGCTGCGTTCGTGCTTGCTGTGTTGGTTCACCAAAGCGATGAAGCGGCGGAATAGCTCTTCCTGGCGTGAAAGGCGTGACGGAGTTGACTTGCATGTGTGCTCGTGGATATACTTAAGGTTATAGAGAAGTGAGACAATCAAGTGCTGTACAGCTCCGCGGCGGTAGGGCAAACAATGTAGTATATTCCACAATAAAGAGAAGAAGCTGCTGATGTGTGCCCATTCCTCGTTGTTGCATGAAAGGCGGATTCCGTTTCGTGTATAAGCTTCCGAAAGAATGGAATTCTGTAGTACGGGCAGAAAATTGGCAGTGGGCATGATGACTTGGAATTCGTAGTCGGGACTGACTTCCGATATTTCTATCAGCGAATTGTCAGGGATGATAATAATATCGTGGGCTGTAGCTTCATATTCGATAAGATTGATGGAGATTCGGCCCTTACCTTGCATGATGCGTACAATCCTTCCTTCTTTGGCACGATAAGGTTGCTGGGTGCGGAATAGCTTGAATCCCATTGCTTGAAAACTGATGACCATTCCCAAATCGTCGTTTATAAATCTGTATTCGGAATGTTCTATAAAATCCGGATTGTTGCGGATGTCCTCGAATGCGACGCTTATCGGTTTGTTCTTTTCCATATCTTTCCCTTTATGAATAATGTATATTTTGTCTGCAAAGTTACTACAAAAAAGTGAAATGCGGAAAGATATAGTGATAGAATTGAGTTACAAGGGTTTTGGTTGAAGTGGCGATAATCCGTGAAGCCATTACAATCCCTGCCGAAGCCAAATCCTGACGCCGCTACGTTACTTGTTCGTAACCATGCCCGAAAATGCGACAAACGGGTACGAATAGCGAAACAAGGCTCTAAGGAATAGTGAGTTATCCATAACTCATGCGAAAAATCAGGTTACGGAAAAAGATTGCGCCGTTCCTCCCCGTTTTGCGTACCAACACCGGACTCTTCACCAACTAATTTTGAAACCCAAAAATTAAGGACAATGAAGAGTACATTTTCAGTAATCTACTACCTCAAGCGTCAGGTAGTGAAAAAGGACGGGACAGTTCCCGTCATGGGACGCATCACGGTGGACGGCAGCCAGACACAGTTCAGCTGCAAACTGACTGTCGATCCGAAACTGTGGGACACCAAAGGTGGACGTGTCACGGGCAGAAGCACGGCGGCACTCGAAACGAACCGTATGCTTGACAAGATGCGGGTACGCATCAACAGGCATTATCAGGAAATCATGGAGCGTGACAACTTCGTCACGGCGGAGAAGGTGAAGAACGCCTTTCTCGGACTGGAACACCGCTACCACACGCTGATGCAGGTGTTCCGCCAGCACAACGAGGACTACGAGAAGCAGGTGGAGGCAGGCATGAAAGCCAAAGGCACGCTGCTGAAGTACCGCACCGTTTACAAGCACATGCAAGAGTTCCTCGACATCCGCTACCATGTGAAGGACATCGCCCTAAAAGAGCTTACCCCGGCTTTCATCTCCGACTTCGAGATGTTCCTGCGCACGGACAAGCACTGCTGCACCAATACCGTGTGGCTGTACGTCTGCCCGTTACGGACGATGGTATTCATCGCCATCAACAACGAGTGGCTGACGCGCGACCCGTTCCGCGAGTATGAAATCAAGAAGGAGGAAACAACACGCAGTTTCCTGACCAAAGATGAGATCCGCCTGCTGATGGAGGGGAAACTGAAAAACGCCAAACAGGAATTGTACCGCGACCTCTACCTGTTCTGCGCCTTCACGGGGCTGTCGTTCGCGGATATGCGCAACCTTACGGAAGAGAATATCCGCACCTACTTCGACGAACACGAGTGGATAAACATCAACCGCCAGAAAACGGGCGTGGTGTCCAACATCCGCCTGCTCGACATCGCCAACCGCATAATCGGCAAATACCGGGGACTGTGCGGGGACGGCAGGATATTTCCCGTTCCGCATTATAACACGTGCCTTGCCGGTATCCGTGCCGTCGCCAAGCGTTGCGGCATCACCAAGCATATCACGTGGCATCAGAGCCGCCACACGGCAGCCACGACGATATTCCTCTCCAACGGTGTTCCCATCGAAACGGTCAGCTCCATGCTCGGACACAAGAGCATAAAGACGACGCAGATTTACGCAAAGATAACCAAAGAGAAGCTCAATCAGGACATGGAGAACCTTGCCGCAAGATTGAACGGCGTCGAGGAATTTGCAGGTTGCACCATCTAAAAAGAAAAGCCATGAAACGTGACACAATCATCATCGAGGACAAGGCAGTCAGCGTAACCGGTAACGACGTGTGGATGACCGCCACCGAAATAGCCGGATTGTTCCATACGACCGTCCCGGCAGTGAACGCCGCCATCAGAGCCGTCCGCAAGTCGGACGTGCTGAACGACTACGAGGTGTGCCGCTACATGCAGCTTGAAAACGGGCTGCACGCGGACGTGTACGCCCTTGAAATCATCATCCCGGTCGCTTTCAGGGTGAATACCTACAACACCCACCTGTTCCGCACATGGCTGGTGGGAAAGGCACTCTCACAAGAGAAACGGCAGACATACGTGATGTTCATACAGAACGGAAAAGCCGGGTATTGCTGATTGCACATACCCCATAAGACAAGTAAACGGGTAGCACCACAAAAGGTGTCACCCGTTTACTTTTTCATGAAACCGCCTCACTCCAGCGGCTTGCGGTAGTTCGCTTCCAGTACCCCGCGCAGCCCCGTTTCCGGGTAAAGCACCTTCCCTCCCAAAAGTATGAAGGGCAACACGCGGTTGTTGCGGTATTCCTGCAAGGTGCGCCGGCTCACACGGAGCAGTTCCGACACCTCGCCGTCCGTCAGGTAACGTTCCCCGTCCAGCGGAGGACGGTAGCTTTCCAGAAATGCGGACAGCCATTTCGAGCCTTTGCGCATATCCTGCACCACAGAGGCTATCGGCTCGTCTTCCATCGTAAAAACATCGTTGTTCTCGTTCATCATAACTTCGGATTCAGTGGGTGAATAAATCAAATCATCTGCCGTGCGGATAGAGCGTGCCGACAAGCGGTATCAGCCGCTTCACCTCCTCTGGCTTGTAATAGAACCTGCGGTTTATCTGCGAGTAGCCGATAAGCCGCCTGTCACGCAGCGTCTGCAACGTGCGCGGGCTTATTCTCAACTGCCCGCAGACCTCCTCGCCCGTGAGCCATCTTTCCATGCGCCCCGTGTCGCTTTTGCGCCTCAGGGCGGCGACCTTCTCCGAGAGTGCGCCGAATGCCGCCACCATCATCTCGAAAGTCTTTTTCTCGATAGATACTATTTCCATATTCATGTCATTTAGAGTTTGCCGCAAAGGTAACGAAACGGCATACAAGACGTATCGTTTTCCGCTGAAAGGCTGCCTGTTGCGCCGTTTGACCGGGTTACGGAGCCATCTTCCGCAAAAATCTTACGTGAGTCACGTAGTGAGTTGTTAAAGCCCCTTTTGTTTATTGCCGAATTTTGTCGCAGAAACAAAAAGAAAGGACTGAACATGAAAGTGATAACAATGGAAAGTTCCGCCTACAAGGAGATGATGGCGCAGATTGCGAACATCGCAGGGTACATCCGCGAGGCAAGGGACGAGAAGAAACGGAAGCGGGAAACCGAAGACAAGCTGCTTGACACGGCACAGGCGGCGAAGATGCTCAACGTGAGCAAGCGCACCATGCAGCGTATGCGCACCGACCACCGTATCGAGTATGTGGTGGTACGCGGAAGCTGCCGCTACCGCCTTTCCGAGATACTGCGGCTATTGGAGGACAACACAGTAAGGAACGAGGAAGGGACAATAGACACCCTGTTCCACAACCACACGCTGCGCACGGGCGGCAAACCAAAAGGAAGGAGGACATAGGTCATGGAACTGCTCACACGAAACAACTTCGAGGGCTGGATGCAGAAGCTGATGGAACGGCTCGACCGTCAGGACGAACTGCTGCTGGCGATGAAGGCTGAGGGGAAACAGCCCACTATCACGGAAAGCATCCGCCTTTTCGACAATCAGGATTTGTGCATGTTGCTCCAGATAAGCAAACGCACCCTCCAACGCTACCGCAGCGTAGGCGCATTGCCCTACAAGACGCTGGGCAAGAAGACCTATTACAGCGAGGAGGACGTGCTGACATTCCTTTCCAACCATATCAAGGACTTCAAAAAGGAAGATATAGCCTTCTACAAGGCTCGTATCCATAATTTCTTTCATAAATAACCCATTAAAACATTTTTCAGATGGCAAAGAAAAAAGACGAAAAGGACGTGCTGGTAGTCCGTGACGAGAAGACAGGCGAGATCAGCGTGGTAGCCGGGCTGAACGCGGACGGCACACCCAAGCGCACCCCCGCAAAAGCGGAGAACGCGCAGAGTTTCCTGCAATTCGACCGACATGGCGACGTGCTGGACAACTTCTTCAAGAACTTCTTCCGGCAGTGCAAGGAACCCAGCCGCTTCGGTTTCTACCGCATTGCGGCAGACCAAGCTGAAAATCTCTTAGAGGTGATGAAGCAACTGCTGAAAGACCCCGAAGCGAACAAGGAGCTGCTCGCCCCTCACAAGGTGGACACCTCCGACTATGAGAAGAAGGTGCAGGAAGAGATGGCAGCACAACAGACAGAGAAACAAGAACCTCAAAAACAGGAGAACATGGAACAACGGAAAGAACAGCAACAGGACAAATCCGAACAGATGCAGGGCAAACGTGGCTACCAGCCCATCGACGAGAGTAAAATCAACTGGCAGGAGCTGGAGGACAGATGGGGCGTAAAGCGGGACAACCTTGAAAAGTCCGGCGACCTTACGAAGATGCTCAACTATGGCAAGTCCGACTTGGTAAAGGTCAAACCGACCTTCGGCGGCGAATCATTCGAGCTGGACGCCCGCCTCTCCTTCAAGAAGGACGGTGAGGGAAACATCAGCCTCGTGCCGCACTTCATCCGCAAGGAGCAGAAGCTGGATGAGTACAAGGAACACAAATTCTCCGACAATGACCGGAAGAACCTCCGCGAAACGGGCAATCTCGGTAGGGTCGTGGACATTGTGGACAGGGAAACGGGCGAGATCATCCCCTCCTACATCAGCATCGACCGCAAGACGAATGAAATCACGGACATTCCAGCAAGCAGGGTGCGCATCCCGGAGCGCATCGGCAAGACGGAAATCACCACGCAGGAGCGGGACATGCTCCGCGCCGGACTGCCCGTACGCGACAAGCTCATCGAGCGCAACGACGGCAGAAAGTTCGTCACCACCCTGCAAGTGAACGTGGAGCAGCGCGGCGTGGAGTTCGTGCCGGGAACCGGCAAGTCGCCCCGTACCGCACAGACACAGGAAACCAAAGGCGACACATCGAAAAGTCAGGCGCAGGGCGGGGAAAATGCCGCACAGACCAAGAAGGAGCAACGCCGCAACACGTGGACGAACGAGGACGGCAGCATCCGCCCCATCAGCAAATGGAGCGGCGTGAGCTTCACCGACCAGCAGAAAGCCGACTATGTGGCGGGTAAAGCCGTGAAGCTGGAGAACGTGACCGACAAGCAGGGCTTCCATGCCACGATGTATATCAAGTTCAACCCGGAGAAGGGACGCCCGTACCGCTACGACACGAACCCTGACAATGCACAGCAGGTTGCTCCGTCCAACGAGAGCCGCACGCAGGTGGCGGTGAACAACGATGGCAAGACCAACGAGGCTACAAAGAATCTGAGAGAGCCGTTGCAGAAAGGTCAGACCAACCCGAAGGACGCCCGCCAGCAACAGCAGCAGGAGAAGCCGCAGAAGAAAACGGGCAAGGGCATGAAAATGTAATCCCGTGTCCGCCACTGAATCCAAAATAAAATCCAAAGTATCAACAAAAAAGAAGAAGACATGAAGACAATCATTGCAGAAAAGCCCTCCGTGGCACGTGAAATCGCCCGCATCGTGGGCGCGACAAAGAGAGAGGAAGGATATTTCGAGGGAGGCGGTTATGCCGTGACATGGGCATTCGGACACCTCGTTCAGCTTGCCATGCCCGACGGCTACGGCGTGCGCGGATTTGTCCGTGACAACCTCCCGATTATTCCCGACACATTCACGCTCGTCCCCCGTCAGGTCAGGACGGAGAAAGGTTACAAGCCCGACAGCGGCGTGGTGTCGCAGATAAAAGTCATCAAAAGACTGTTCGACACAAGCGAACATATCATCGTGGCGACCGATGCCGGACGCGAGGGAGAGCTTATCTTCCGCTACCTCTACCACTATACGGGTTGCACCACTCCTTTCGTGCGCCTGTGGATCAGCTCTCTCACCGACAAAGCTATCCGCGAGGGACTGCGGAAACTCGAAGACGGCAGCAAATACGACAACCTCTACCTCGCCGCCAAAGCGCGGAGCGAATCCGACTGGCTCGTGGGCATCAACGGCACACAGGCGTTATCCATCGCCGCCGGACACGGCACGTATTCCGTGGGGCGGGTGCAGACACCAACGTTGGCTATGGTATGTGAACGCTACTGGGAGAACCGCCGCTTTACGTCCGAAGCATTCTGGCAGCTCCATATCGCAACGGACGGTTGCGACGGCGAAGTCGTGAAATTCTCATCCTCCGAGAAATGGAAAGAGAAAGAACCGGCGATGGAACTATATAATAAGGTAAAGGCGGCAGGTTGCGCCACTGTCACGAAAGCCGAGCGCAAGGAGAAGACGGAGGAAACTCCCTTGCTCTACGACCTGACCACGCTCCAGAAAGAAGCCAACGCCAAGCACGGCTTCACGGCGGAACAGACGCTTGAAATCGCGCAGAAACTCTACGAAAAGAAGTTGATAACCTATCCGAGAACGGGAAGCCGCTACATCCCCGAAGACGTGTTTGCCGAAATTCCCAAACTGCTCGCTTTCATCGGCACACAGCCCGAATGGAAAGACAAGGTGCGGGCAAAAGCCGCCCCGACACGCCGCAGCGTGGACGACGGCAAGGTGACAGACCACCATGCCCTGCTCGTCACGGGTGAGAAACCGCTCTTCCTCTCCAAAGAGGACAATACCATCTATCAGATGATTGCCGGGCGCATGGTCGAGGCATTCTCTGAGAAATGCGTCAAGGATGTGACCACTGTCACGGCGGAATGTGCCGGAGTGGAGTTTACCGTAAAAGGCAGCGTCGTGAAGCAAACCGGATGGCGTGCCGTCTATGGCGAGGAAAAAGAGGAAATTACCATCCCCGGCTGGCAGGAAGGCGACACGCTGACACCGAAAGGCTCGTCCATTACCGAAGGAAAGACCAAACCCAAGCCGCTGCATACCGAAGCCACCCTGCTCTCGGCAATGGAAACGGCGGGCAAGGAAATTGAGGACGACGCACTGCGGCAGGCGATGAAGGACTGTGGCATCGGTACTCCCGCCACACGCGCCTCCATCATCGAAACGCTTTTCAAGCGCGGTTACATGGAACGCTGCAAGAAGTCGCTTGTTCCCACCGAAAAAGGACTTGCCCTCAATTCCGTCGTCAAGACGATGCGCATCGCCGATGTTGCCATGACGGGCGAATGGGAAAAGGAGCTGGCGCGTATCGAGCGCGGGGAACTGTCCGACGACACCTTCCGCAAGGAGATAGAGGCGTACACACGTGAGATAACCTCCGAACTGATCTCGTGCGACAAGCTCTTCGGCAGCCGTGACTCCGGCTGCGCGTGTCCCAAGTGTGGCACGGGCAGGATGCGGTTCTACGGCAAGGTGGTACGCTGCGACAACACGGAGTGCGGACTGCCCGTGTTCCGGCTGAAAGCGGGACGCACCCTGTCCGACGATGAAATCAAAGACCTGCTCACCGAAGGGCATACCAAGCTGCTCAAAGGGTTCAAGAGCAAACAGGGCAAGAGTTTCGATGCTGTTGTCGCCTTTGACGGGGAATATAACACGACTTTTGTGTTCCCGGAGGCTAAAAAGGACAAGAAATTTTCAGGACGGAAGAAATAGTATTAACTTTGCCACTTGTTCAGAGTAATGAATTGTTCTTCGATACCGGATTACACTCATACTTTGGATTTAGTGGTGGCACTCGGAGGGATACCGAGTGCCTTTTTCTTCCTTTTTCCAACCGATTATCCCGTTAATTATCAATCCGCTAAATCCAAAGTAATGAACAACAAGAAGAAAAACGAGGGTCAGACCGACTTTTCCTATTACGGTCTGTACCTGCTGGACTATCTCCGCACGAACAAGTTTGAACAGGCTGACGACACCGCTTTCATACGGGAACGGGCCGACCGTGCCGCCGAAACGTATGAGAGGGCACGGCTTGAAGGCTATCCCGCCGATGGTGCGCAGGAACTGGCGATGGACACGCTGCTGCGCGGGCTGCATTATTCCCGTTACGCCATCCTCCGCGAAGTCGTGGAAAACGAGTTTGCCGATGAAGTGCCGGAAGAGAAGCGTGAAGCCTTTGTCCTGAAACTGCTGCCGCTTGTCGGCAACGTGTTCTCCGTCTATGACCTCTCGGATGACAATTTCGCCCTGTCTTCCGATTACGACCTGCTCTACACGGAGCTGACGGGAGCAACCGTCCTTTACTTAGACGAATATGGCGTTTAACCGCAAACAGAAACTGCGGGACAACATCGAGGCGATACGGACGGCATTCATCCTTGACAGGGAAAATAGGACAGCGACAACCGAAGAGCGTGCCATACTTCAAAGGTACTGCGGTTTCGGCGGTCTGAAATGTATCCTCAACCCTGCAAAGGAACTGACGGATGCCGTCCGGTGGGCGAAATCCGACCTCGAACTGTTCGCCCCGACGGTGGAGCTGCACAGGCTTATCCGTGAGAACAGCAAGGACGAAACAGAGTACAAGCGGTTTGTGGATTCGCTGAAAGCGTCCGTGCTGACCGCTTTCTACACCCCCAAAGAGATAACCGACACCATCGCGGACGTGCTGGCAGATTACAGCGTCCGCCCCGCCCGTATGCTCGAACCGTCGGCAGGTGTCGGCGTGTTCGTGGATTCCATGCTGCGGCACAGCCCCAATGCGGATGTGATGGCTTTCGAGAAGGATCTGCTCACGGGTACAATCTTGAGGCATCTCTATCCCGACCAGAAAATGCGCACCTGCGGTTTTGAGAAAATCGAAAGACCGTTCAACAATTATTTCGACTTGGCGGTGTCCAACATTCCGTTCGGTGACATTGCCGTGTTCGACGCGGAGTTTCAGCGGAGCGACTCTTTCGGCAGACGCTCCGCCCAGAAAACCATCCACAACTATTTCTTTCTCAAAGGACTGGATGCCGTGCGTGACGGCGGTATCGTGGCGTTCATCACCTCGCAAGGGGTATTGAATAGCACCAAGACCTCCGTGCGTAACGAGCTGTTCAGTCAGGCCAATCTGGTATCCGCGATACGCCTGCCCAACAACCTGTTCACGGACAACGCGGGCACGGAGGTGGGCAGTGACCTGATTGTCCTGCAAAAGAACCTCAGCAAGAAGGAAATGTCGCAGGACGAGCGGCTGATGACCGTGATACAGACGGACACGAAAACCGCCCTGACCGACAACGCCTATTTCATCCACCACCCGGAACGCATCGTGCATACGATGGCGAAACTTGACACAGACCCCTACGGGAAGCCCGCTATGGTTTATCTGCACGAGGGCAAGGCAGCAGGCATCGCCGGGGATTTGCGCCGTATGCTCGACGAGGATTTCCATTACAGGCTTGCCATGCGCTTGTATTCGGGTTCAATCCGGCAGGCAGGAACGGAAGAAAAAGTTGCCGTTCAAAATAAAGTAGAGCGTCCTGCCATAAAATTGGAAACAGTATCCTCGGCGCAGACGGTGGAAACTCCGACAGAAAAGCCGCAACCCGCAGATGAAAAGCCGGAGATAGAACCGCGCCCGCAATATTCCGCAGGCGTGCAGCTCACCCTGCTTGACCTCTGGGGGATGACGGAAGAGGTCAGCCAACCGAAAACCTCCAAAAAGAAAAAGACGGTGAAAAAGGCAGTTACGGCAAAGTCCACTCCGCCCAAACCGAAAGTCACGGTTACACCGACAGCTCCAACTGCAAAACCCGCAATGGAGAATAAGGAGGTGAAAGCGGAGAACACCGCCAAGCCTGCCGACCCGGACGACATCTATGCCACACTGGACTGGGATACCAATCCTCCCATCAACGGTTTCTATGAAATGATGATGGGTTTGACGCCGGAGCGTAGGAAAGAACTTCGGGAACTGGCAAGGCAGCATAACGAGAAACAAGTGGCGGAAAAGACGGAAGTGAAAGCCGTGCCGGAAACTTCCCGTGAGCAGCCACGACAGGAGGAAACACAGCCGGAGGCAGTCGCCGCACCTGCCGTTACAGATACCCCATCGGAAGCGGTGGGGACTTTCCTTTTCCCCGACATCGAAGCGGAAAAGCCGAAGGAGGAAGTCGTGGACCTTTCTCCGCGTGCCTACCACCGCACGCCGGAGATGCACCTGCGCGAAGGGTCGCTGGTGGCTGACCGGGGGCGTCATAACATCGGCTACCTGAAAGACATCACGCCATACGGGGCGACATTCCAGCCGCTCGACCTGAAAGGATACCAGAAGGAAAAGGCGTTGTTGTATGTGTCGCTGCGTGACGCCTACGAGCGTCTGTACCGTTATGAATCGCTCCGGCGCGAGGCAAATGTTCCGTGGCGAGAGCATCTGAATACCTGTTACGATGAGTTTGTCATGCGCTACGGCAACCTCAACGCCAAGCAGAACGTGAAGTTAGTGATGATGGATGCGGGCGGGCGCGACATCCTTTCGCTGGAACGGATGGAAAACGGAAAGTTCGTCAAGGCGGACATCTTCGAGCATCCTGTTTCCTTCGCGGTGGAGAGCCATGCCAACGTAGGCTCTCCCGAAGAAGCCCTGTCTGCGTCGCTCAACAAATATGGTACGGTCAATCTCGACTATATGCGGGAGATAACCGACAGCACGGCGGAGGATTTGCTCACTGCCCTGCAAGGGCGCATCTACTACAATCCGCTCGTGACCGGTTACGAAATCAAAGACCGTTTCATCGCCGGAAATGTCATAGAGAAAGCGGAACGCATAGAGGCATGGATGGGTGACAATCCCGAAAATGAGCGTATGCCGGAGGTGAAGCAGGCGTTGGAGGCTCTGAAAGATGCCGAGCCGCAGCGCATCGCCTTCGAGGATCTGGACTTCAATTTCGGGGAACGCTGGATTCCGACGGGTGTCTATGCCGCCTACATGAGCCGGCTGTTCGACACGGAGGTGAAAATCGCCTATTCCGCAAGCATGGACGAGTTTTCGGTGGTGTGCGGCTACCGCACCATGAAAATCACGGACGAGTTTCTGGTGAAGGGGTATTACCGGAACTATGACGGTATGCACCTCCTAAAACACGCCCTGCACAACACCTGCCCTGACATGATGAAGTCCATCGGCAAGGACGAGCATGGCAACGACATCAAGATGCGCGACAGCGAGGGAATACAACTCGCCAACGCCAAGATTGACGAGATACGAAACGGCTTCTCCGAATGGCTCGAAGAGCAGTCGCCGCAGTTCAAGGAGCGGCTTGTGACGATGTATAACCGCAAGTTCAACTGTTTCGTGCGCCCGCGCTACGACGGCTCCCATCAGACCTTTCCCGACCTCAACCTGAAAGGGCTGGCAAGCCGGGGTATCAAGAGCGTCTATCCCTCACAGATGGATTGCGTCTGGATGTTGAAACAGAACGGCGGCGGAATTTGCGACCACGAGGTGGGAACCGGTAAGACGCTGATAATGTGCATCGCCGCGCATGAGATGAAGCGTCTGAATTTGGCACACAAGCCGATGATTATCGGGCTGAAAGCCAACGTTGCGGAGATTGCAGCCACCTATCAGGCGGCATATCCCAACGCACGTATTCTGTACGCTTCGGAGAAGGACTTTTCGACCGCCAACCGTGTGCGCTTCTTCAATAATATAAAGAACAACGACTACGATTGCGTCATCATGTCGCACGACCAGTTCGGCAAGATACCGCAGTCGCCGGAATTGCAGCAGCGCATCCTGCAAGCAGAGCTTGACACGGTGGAGGAAAACCTCGAAGTGCTACGGCAGCAGGGAAAGAACGTGTCGCGGGCGATGCTGAAAGGATTGGAGAAGCGCAAGCACAACCTTGAAGCGAAGCTGGAGAAGGTGGAACACGCCATAAAGTCACGCACGGACGACGTGGTGGATTTCAAGCAGATGGGCATCGACCACATCTTCATAGATGAGAGCCACCAGTTCAAGAATCTGACTTTCAACACGCGCCACGACCGTGTGGCGGGATTGGGAAACAGCGAGGGAAGCCAGAAGGCACTTAACATGCTCTTTGCCATACGCACCATACAGGAGCGCACAGGAAAAGACTTGGGTGCGACCTTCCTCTCCGGCACGACTATCAGCAACTCACTGACTGAATTGTACCTGCTGTTCAAGTACCTGCGCCCGAAGGAGCTGGAACGGCAGGACATAAGGTGTTTCGACGCTTGGGCGGCGATATTTGCCAAGAAGACGACGGATTTTGAATTTAACGTGACGAACAATGTGGTCCAGAAGGAGCGTTTCCGCTACTTCATCAAAGTGCCGGAGCTTGCCGCCTTCTATAATGAAATCACGGACTACCGCACGGCGGAGGATGTGGGCGTTGACCGTCCTGCCAAGAACGAGATACTGCACCATATACCGCCCACGCCGGAACAGGAGGACTTCATACAGAAACTGATGCAGTTCGCCAAGACGGGCGATGCCACCTTGTTGGGCAGGCTGCCGCTTTCGGAAACGGAAGAAAAGGCGAAGATGCTCATCGCCACGGACTATGCCCGGAAAATGGCACTCGACATGCGCATGATAGACCCGAATTACGAAGATCATCCCGACAACAAAGCGAGTCACTGTGCCAAGATGATCGCGGAGTATTATCAAAAATACGACGCCCAGAAAGGCACGCAGTTCGTTTTCTCTGATTTGGGGACATACCAGCCGGGCGACGGGTGGAACGTCTATTCGGAAATCAAGCGCAAACTGACGGAGGACTACGGTATACCGCCAAGCGAGGTGCGCTTCATTCAGGAGTGCAAGACCGACAAGGCGCGGAAGGCGGTGATAGACGCCATGAACGCCGGGACGGTGCGTGTGCTGTTCGGCTCTACCTCTATGCTCGGAACGGGTGTGAACGCCCAGAAACGGTGTGTGGCTATCCATCATCTCGATACGCCGTGGCGACCGTCCGACTTGCAACAGCGTGACGGACGCGGAGTTAGGGCAGGTAATGAGATTGCCAAACATTTCGCCGGGAACAACGTGGATGTAATCATCTACGCGGTGGAGAAGTCACTGGACAGCTACAAGTTCAACCTCCTGCACTGCAAGCAGACTTTCATAAGCCAGCTCAAAAGCGGTGCGATGGGTGCGCGTACCATCGACGAGGGGGCAATGGACGAAAAATCGGGCATGAATTTCTCGGAATACATGGCGTTGCTCTCCGGCAATACCGACCTGTTGGACAAGGCGAAACTGGAAAAGCGGATCGCATCGCTCGAAGGGGAACGCAAGTCGTTCAACAAGGGCAAGCGTGATTCGGAGTTCAAGCTGGAGTCAAAGACCGGCGAGTTGCGCAACAACACGGCTTTCATAGATGCCATGACGGAGGACTGGAACCGCTTCCTGTCGGTGGTGCAGACCGACAAGGAGGGCAACCGCCTTAATATAATAAAGGTGGACGGAGTGGATTCCGCCGATGAGAAGGTCATCGGAAAGCGTTTGCAGGAGATAGCCAAGAATGCCACGACCGGAGGGTTGTACACGCAGGTCGGTGAACTTTACGGTTTTCCGATAAAGGTGGTGAGCGAAAGGATACTCAAAGAGGGATTGGAGTTCACCGACAACCGCTTCGTGGTCGAGGGGAACTACAAGTACACCTACAACAACGGGCATCTGGCGATGGCTGACCCGTTGGCCGCCGCCCGCAACTTCCTCAACGCGATGGAGAGGATACCCTCCATCATCGACCAGTACAAGGCGAAGAACGAGGTGCTGGAGATGGAGATACCGCAGTTACAGGAGATAGCGGGTAAGGTGTGGAAGAAGGAGGACGAGCTGAAGCAGTTGAAGTCCGAACTTGCCGCCCTTGACCGAAAAATTCAGCTGGAGCTTGCGCCACCCACGCCCGAAGTCGCAGAAAAGGAGAATGAAGGGCAACAGCTCAAGCCGGAAGCGGAAGATGTGAGGAACAGGCAGGCGCAATATCCCGAAAATGCACCGCCGCAGATACGCAGTCCGGCGGATAGTATCGTTGCCAACCATGTCATAATCGGGCGTCCGGGACTGTATGCCAAGGAGGAAACCCGGTCCAAAGGATTGAAAATATAACCTAAGGAATTTTATCTGAAGTATTAATAAGGGCTATCCCAAAAGGTCTAAAAGTAAATTTTATCCTTTCTGCAAGTATCTATAGGATGGCAACTGCATTTTTTTCTTTTTGGGCAGCCCTTATTAAAATTTATTCTTATTTTAGGTTATATACATTCATGTCCATTTATGTAAAAAATTCCTGCTGACCTTGTTTATGTCTTGTCAGTCACCATTTGCAAAACCATATTTGACCCTCAAAGAGGCTGAATTTGATAAGTAACTTGCTACATACTCATAATAAGGAGCTAAATAGAACACGAATGGGAAATACACAAATGCTAAACTAAAGAAGATATTGGCCAAAATAAACGCTATACCGAGAGAGAAACTTGATTTTTCAACTTCCTAAAACGGTGTTGTTCAAACATTTCTACTTATTTGTACTTGCCAGTTGAACCTACGCTTCCCTAATAAAATGTCTATGGTAAAAAGTTAAAAAATCCTCCCACTTTTGTTAGATATATTTTTTTGTGTAATTTTGTAATCGTTATGCGGCAGTAATAATATACATATTAATACGAGTTAGTAATCCTGTAGTTCTCATATGCTACGAGGAGGTATTAAAAGGTGCGTTTCGACAATGCATCTACTGTAGTATATTATTGCTTAATCCAAATGAATATTATAAATTTAGGAATTCTTGCTCACATTGATGCAGGAAAAACTTCCGTAACCGAGAATCTGCTGTTTGCCAGTGGAGCAACGGAAAAGTGCGGCCGTGTGGATAATGGTGACACCATAACGGACTCTATGGATATAGAGAAACGTAGAGGAATTACTGTCCGGGCTTCTACGACATCTATTATCTGGAATGGAGTGAAATGCAATATCATTGACACTCCGGGACACATGGATTTTATTGCGGAAGTGGAGCGGACATTCAAAATGCTTGATGGAGCAGTCCTCATCTTATCCGCAAAGGAAGGCATACAAGCGCAGACAAAGTTGCTGTTCAGTACTTTACAAAAGCTGCAAATCCCGACAATTATATTTATCAATAAGATTGACCGTGCCGGTGTGAATTTGGAGCGTTTGTATATGGATATAAAAACAAATCTGTCGCAAGATGTCCTGTTTATGCAAACTGTTGTCGATGGATCGGTTTATCCGGTTTGCTCCCAAACATATATAAAGGAAGAATACAAAGAATTTGTATGCAACCATGACGACGATATATTAGAACGATATTTGGCGGATAGCGAAATTTCACCGGCTGATTATTGGAATACGATAATCGCTCTTGTGGCAAAAGCCAAAGTCTATCCGGTGCTACATGGATCAGCAATGTTCAATATCGGTATCAATGAGTTGTTGGACGCCATTTCTTCTTTTATACTTCCTCCGGCATCAGTCTCAAACAGACTTTCAGCTTATCTCTATAAGATAGAGCATGACCCCAAAGGGCATAAAAGAAGTTTTCTTAAAATAATTGACGGAAGTCTGAGACTTCGAGACGTTGTAAGAATCAACGATTCGGAAAAATTCATCAAGATTAAAAATCTAAAGACTATTTATCAGGGCAGAGAGATAAATGTTGATGAAGTGGGTGCCAATGATATCGCGATTGTAGAAGATATAGAAGATTTTCGAATCGGAGATTATTTAGGTGCTAAACCTTGTTTGATTCAAGGATTATCTCATCAGCATCCCGCTCTCAAATCCTCCGTCCGGCCAAATAAGCCCGAAGAGAGAAGCAAGGTGATATCCGCTCTGAATACATTGTGGATTGAAGACCCGTCTTTGTCCTTTTCCATAAACTCATATAGTGATGAATTGGAAATCTCGTTATATGGTTTGACCCAAAAGGAAATCATACAGACATTGCTGGAAGAACGATTTTCCGTAAAGGTCCATTTTGATGAGATCAAGACTATCTACAAAGAACGACCTATAAAAAAGGTCAATAAGATTATTCAGATCGAAGTACCACCCAACCCTTACTGGGCCACAATAGGGCTGACTCTTGAACCCTTACCGTTAGGGGCAGGGTTGCAAATCGAAAGTGACATCTCCTATGGTTATCTGAACCATTCTTTTCAAAATGCCGTTTTTGAAGGGATTCGTATGTCTTGCCAATCTGGTTTACATGGATGGGAAGTGACAGATCTGAAAGTAACTTTTACTCAAGCCGAGTATTATAGCCCGGTAAGTACACCTGCTGATTTCAGACAGCTGACCCCTTATGTCTTCAGGCTGGCTTTGCAACAGTCAGGTGTGGACATTCTCGAACCGATGCTCTGTTTTGAGTTGCAGATACCCCAAGTAGCGAGTTCCAAAGCTATTACAGATTTGCAAAAACTGATGTCTGAGATTGAAGACATCAGTTGTAATAATGAGTGGTGTCATATTAAAGGGAAAGTTCCATTAAATACAAGTAAAGACTATGCCTCAGAAGTAAGTTCGTACACTAAGGGCTTAGGCATTTTTATGGTTAAGCCATGTGGGTATCAAATAACAAAAGACGGTTATTCTGATAATATCCGCATGAACGAAAAAGATAAACTTTTATTCATGTTCCAAAAATCAATGTCATTAAAATAATGGAGCGGTCAGGAAATTTCTATAAGGCAATACGGTTGGGATATATACTTATCTCCATTCTTATCGGATGTATGGCATATAATAGCCTCTATGAATGGCAGGAGATAGAAGCATTAGAACTTGGCAATAAAAAAATAGACGAGCTCCGAAAAGAAATAAACAATATCAATATTCAAATGATAAAATTTTCTCTATTGGGTGAAACAATACTGGAATGGAACGATAAAGATATCGAGCATTACCATGCACGGCGTATGGCAATGGACAGTATGCTCTGCCGTTTCAAGGCCACCTATCCAGCAGAGCGCATCGATAGTGTGCGCAGTCTTTTAGAGGATAAGGAACGACAGATGTTCCAGATAGTCCGGTTAATGGATGAACAACAATCTATTAACAAGAAGATAGCCAATCAAATTCCGGTTATTGTACAGAAAAGTGTGCAGGAACAGTCCAAAAAGCCAAAACGAAAAGGTTTCTTAGGCATATTCGGCAAAAAAAAGGAAGTAACTCCAGCAGTATCAACCACTATCCTTCATTCGGTCAATAGAAACGTAATCAGCGAACAGAAAGTGCAGGATCGCCAATTGTCGGAACAAGCCGACAGCCTTGCAGCTCGTAATGCAGAACTTAACAGACAACTGCAAGAATTGATTTGCCAAATAGAAGAAAAGGTACAAACCGAACTGCAAAGCCGGGAAAACGAAATAGTTGCCATGCGTGAAAAGTCATTTATGCAAGTAGGCGGTTTAATGGGATTCGTTCTTCTATTGTTGTTAATTTCCTACATCATCATACATCGTGATGCAAAAAGCATTAAACAATACAAGCACAAGACAACTGATTTGATAAGGCAACTGGAACAATCCGTACAACGGAACGAGGCACTGATAACGTCAAGGAAGAAGGCGGTACATACTATCACCCATGAACTGCGCACACCGCTGACAGCAATAACAGGCTATGCCGGACTGATACGGAAAGAACAGTGTGAGGATAAGTCCGGGCAGTATATCCAAAACATACTGCAATCCTCCGACCGTATGCGGGATATGCTTAACACTTTGCTTGACTTCTTCCGCCTGGACAACGGCAAGGAACAGCCCCGTCTGTCACCCTGCCGGATTTCAGCAATCACGCACACACTTGAAACGGAGTTCATGCCTGTTGCCGTGAACAAAGGGCTGTCCTTGTCCGTGAAGACTGGACACGATGCCATTGTATTGACCGACAAAGAGCGAATAATACAAATCGGGAATAACCTGCTGTCAAACGCTGTCAAGTTCACAGAAGAAGGCGGTGTTTCTTTGATTACTGAATATGATAATGGAGTTCTGACACTGGTCGTTGAAGATACAGGTACAGGCATGACAGAAGAGGAACAGAAACAAGCGTTCGGTGCGTTTGAACGTCTATCAAATGCCGCCGCAAAGGAGGGTTTCGGGCTTGGGCTTGCCATAATGCGTAATATTGTGTCGATGCTTGGCGGAACAATCCGTTTAGACAGCAAGAAAGGGAAAGGCAGTCGTTTCACAGTTGAAATTTCTATGCAGGAAGCTGAAGAACAGCTTGGATATACAAGCAATACACCTGTTTATCATAACAATAAATTCCATGATGTTGTCGCCATTGACAATGATGAGGTATTACTTCTGATGCTGAAAGAGATGTATTCCCAAGAAGGAATACACTGCGACACTTGCACCGATGCTGCGGCACTGATGGAAATGATACGCCAGAAAGAATACAGCCTGTTGCTGACAGACTTGAATATGCCCGATATAAACGGTTTCGAATTGCTGGAACTGTTGCGTTCGTCCAACGTGGGCAATTCACCAACAATCCCGGTGGTTGTGGCAACCGCTTCGGGCAGTTGTAACAAAGGGGAACTATTGGCAAAAGGCTTTGCCGGATGCCTGTTCAAACCGTTCTCCATATCGGAACTGATGGAGGTTTCCGACAGGTGTGCCATAAAAGCGACACCGGACGGGAAACCGGACTTTTCCGCCTTATTGTCCTATGGCAATGAAGCCGTCATGCTGGAAAAGTTGATAACTGAAACAGAAAAGGAAATGCAGGCGGTACGGGATGCAGCAAAAGAAAAAGACCTGCAAAAGCTGGATTCCCTGATCCACCACCTGCGCAGTTCGTGGGAGGTGCTCCGTGCCGACCAACCGCTGAATGTACTTTACGGATTGCTTCGTGGCGATGCTCTCCCGGATGGTGAAGCGTTAAGCCATGCCGTGACTGCCGTGCTGGATAAGGGAGTGGAAATAATACGGTTGGCAGAAGAGGAAAGGAGAAAATACGAAGATGAATAAGACAAAAATAATTGTGGTGGAAGACAACATCGTGTATTGCGAATATGTCTGCAATATGCTGTCACGGGAGGGCTACCGCAATATGAAGGCTTACCACCTCTCAACCGCGAAGAAACATCTGCAACAGGCAACAGATAATGATATCGTGGTTGCCGACCTGCGTCTGCCTGACGGCAGTGGCATAGACCTTTTGTGCTGGATGCGAAAGGAGGGAAAGATGCAGCCCTTCATCATTATGACCGACTACGCCGAAGTTAATACCGCCGTGGAAAGCATGAAACTCGGCTCGATAGACTATATTCCCAAACAGCTTGTGGAGGATAAACTTGTCCCCCTGATCCGTTCCATACTGAAAGAACGTCAGGCAGGACAACGCCGTATGCCTATATTCGCCCGTGAAGGTTCCGCCTTTCAGAAAATCATGCACCGCATAAGGCTGGTAGCCGCCACCGATATGAGCGTGATGATATTTGGTGAGAACGGCACGGGCAAGGAGCATATTGCCCACCTGTTGCATGACAAGAGCAAACGTGCAGGCAAGCCATTTGTGGCGGTGGACTGCGGTTCACTCTCCAAAGAGCTTGCACCGTCGGCTTTCTTCGGACACGTCAAAGGTGCATTTACAGGTGCGGACAATGCCAAGAAAGGATATTTCCATGAGGCGGAAGGCGGCACGTTGTTTCTGGACGAGGTAGGAAACCTCGCGTTGGAAACCCAACAGATGTTGCTCCGTGCCATACAGGAGAGGCGGTATCGCCCGGTCGGAGACAAGGCAGACCGGAATTTCAATGTCCGCATCATCGCTGCTACCAATGAAGATTTGGAGGTATCGGTGAATGAAAAGCGTTTTCGGCAGGATCTTCTGTACCGCCTGCACGACTTCGGGATAACCGTTCCTCCGTTGCGTGACTGTCAAGAAGACATTATGCCGCTGGCAGAGTTCTTCCGTGATATGGCAAACAGAGAGCTGGAGTGTAGCGTGAGCGGGTTCAGTTCCGAAGCACGTAAAGCGTTGCTGACACACGCATGGCCGGGCAACGTGCGGGAACTTCGGCAGAAAGTTATGGGTGCTGTATTGCAGGCGCAGGAAGGTGTTGTCATGAAAGAGCATCTGGAACTTGCCGTGACGAAACCGACCTCTACTGTCAGCTTCGCCTTGCGCAATGACGCGGAGGATAAGGAGCGGATATTGCGTGCGTTGAAACAGGCAAACGGCAACCGGAGTGTCGCCGCAGAACTGCTCGGCATAGGCAGGACAACACTATACAGCAAACTTGAAGAGTATGGACTTAAATATAAATTCAAGCAATCATAGCCCGTAATTCACTGAATTTGGCTATCTTTGCATAACATTTGAGAAAAACGGCGATTGGCAGGAGCTTTTCGCCGCCAACATATAGGATAAGACCGCAAGGCGTTTCAAGCGAAAATCTGGTAAATTGGAACTACGGAGACGATTGCGTGATGCTTATGCTATGCTTACGCATAGCGTGCATTCACGTACTCTCCGTAAAGGCTTTACCAGAGCCATCGCTTGAAGGTAGTGTGAATTGCACGCTACTTTTTTACCCTTGCCTAACGAAAGGAAACGATTATGGGTAAAGTTCAGATTCTCGCCGTACTGACGATGGACGGATGTCTTTCTTCAGAGTTATATGATAAAGCACATCAGGATTTGTGCCTTGACCGTTGCGGTCTTGATGAAATCAGGAAGAAAGCCTTTTACCGTGTGACACCGGACTATTCCATTTCAATGCTGCACGAATGGAGAAAAGACTGCACAAACATCCGTTACCTCGCGGAAGCCACACCGGACACGGCAGACTATATAAACGGACTGCTGCGGATGCACGCTGTGGATGAAATCATACTATACACCGTTCCTTTCATATCCGGAAGCGGACGACATTTTTTTAAGTCGGCTCTGCCAGAGCAACACTGGACGCTTTCCTCTTTGAAAAGCTATCCCAACGGTGTATGTCGCATTATCTATATCCTTGATAAAAAAGCAAGATAGCCAAAATGTGCGGCAAGCATACATTTCTATTTTCAGGAATAGAATAAATGTTCCGATTACAAACAATTTAAGTCGGAGATAATTTGTCCTTGTGAAAAAATACTGAATTTTATACCTCTGAAATCCAGCACTTTGTAAAATTGAGTGTTGGATTTTTTATTTTCTGCCGCGTTTTTTGCCAATTATATTCATGTGCGCACGCAGAAAACAAAGTGTAATTTTCAAAATTGACAGAACCATGAATTATTTCTTGCTGGCGGAAACCGACTTTTTCCGCCTGATAAACGAAGCCGGCGACTGCAATATGGAAACGGCATACACGGCTTTCGCCACCCAAGTGATCGAACTGTGCAACGGCGGCATGGACATGAACCTTACCGTCATCGCGCTTGCCTACATCGAAATCGAGTTGCAGCACCATCCCGTACGTAATCTGTCAGAAGAAAAAAGAGAGATTGCCGCCTACGTCAGCAAGGCTCTGTCTTTCGTAAGAAAGATGCAGAAATTCCTTGCCACGCCCCAAGTGCCACCACTAATATCCGCCAACAACGCAACAGAAACCACCGCCAGCCTTCTTCAATGGACGGGCAATGCCATCGACCTCGTGGAACTTATCTACGGCATAGACGTGATGGGCTGCATCAACAACGGCAATATGCCGCTCAAACAGCTCGCCCCACTTCTCTATAAGATATTCGGGGTTGATTCTAAAGACTGCTACCGCTTCTACACTGATATCAAACGCCGGAAGAACGAAAGCCGCACCTATTTCATTGACAGGATGCAGGAAAAACTGAACGAGAGAATGTTGCGTGATGAGGAGTTGGAGCGGATGAGAAAATAAAAAAATATCCATTACATATGAGAAGACAGGAATACTCGTATCCTGTCTTTTTATTTTCATTTAATTATATATTAATTAGCACAATATATGTGAGTTTTTCATTCCTATAAGGACAAATTTCAGAAACGTATGTCTGGTAAATTATTGAGTCATCATAGTATGAACATATATCATTACTAAAAACAATGAAACAACTTCCATAAGATTGTGGTTGTAAAAATCGCCATTTAATAGCCCGTTTTTTTTGTAAAATTCGCCAATTAAAAAAATATGATTATCTTTGCATTATATTTTATAAGGTATGGAAACAGTAAATAGAATACTTCAAGAGAAGATTACAGCACGAATCGCGCCCAATAAAGCAGTACTGATTTTTGGTGCTCGCCGTGTTGGTAAAACGGTAATGATGCGTAAAATTGTGGACAACTATTCAGGTAGGACGATGATGCTCAACGGCGAAGACTACGACACATTAGCACTATTGGAGAATCGCTCAATAGCCAATTATCGGCATTTATTGGATGGTATTGATTTGCTGGCTATTGATGAGGCACAGAACATACCACAAATCGGTAGTATTCTGAAGTTGATAGTTGATGAAATACCGGGAATAAGTGTCTTGGCAAGTGGTTCTTCGTCATTCGATTTGCTGAATAAGACTGGTGAACCGTTGGTCGGCCGCAGTACGCAATTTCTCCTTACACCATTCTCGCAACGGGAAATCGCACAGACGGAAACGGCACTTGAAACCCGCCAGAACCTCGAAGCGCGCTTGATTTACGGTTCCTATCCCGAAGTAGTAATGATGGAGAACTATGAACGTAAAACAGACTACCTACGTGATATTGTCGGTGCATACCTGCTTAAAGATATCTTAGCAATTGACGGCTTAAAAAATTCGAGCAAGATGCGCGATCTACTGCGATTGATAGCTTTTCAGTTGGGCAGCGAAGTTTCTTACGAAGAGTTAGGTAAACAACTCGGCATGAGCAAGACGACCGTTGAAAAATACCTCGACCTATTGGAAAAGGTCTTCGTTATCTATCGTCTGGGGGCTTATTCGCGTAACCTACGCAAGGAGGTTACAAAAGCTGGCAAGTGGTACTTCTACGACAACGGCATTCGCAATGCCATTATCGGGGCTTTCTCACCGCTGGCCATTCGGCAGGATGTCGGTGCGCTGTGGGAGAACTACATCATCGGAGAGCGGCGCAAAGCGAACTTCAATGAGGGACTGCACAGGGAGTTCTATTTCTGGCGCACCTACGACAAACAGGAAATCGACCTGATTGAGGAGAGTGCCGACAGTCTTACCGCCTTGGAGTTCAAGTGGGGAAATAAAATGCCGGCCGCACCGAAAGCCTTCCAAGAAGCCTATCCCTATGCCGAGTTTCATGTGGTAAATCGGGAGAATTATTTGGAGTTCGTATAATCAATAAATTACGTATATGGAAACAAAACTACAATCCAAACAGCAATATCCGCGGTTTATCCAAAATAAACCGTGTGGTATTGACAAATTCGATGGAGGTTCGCAAGAAAGGTTGGCAAAAACTATTGCTCGCCATTTTTGTCAGAATGATTCATTGGATGAGGAATGTACTTTACCTCGAATTATCGGCATCGAAGGTATTTGGGGATCTGGAAAATCCAACGTGGTTAAAATGTTGGAACGTGAATTATCAGACGACTATTACTTTTTTGAGTATGACGCATGGGGACATCAAGAGGACTTGCAACGCCGCTCTATATTGGAATTGCTTACAAGCAAACTTATTGATGATGGTATCCTATCTGGAAATGCAACAATAAAAGTCAAAGGTGGAGGTACGAAAACCGTATCATGGTCTGAAAAGCTGAAATATTTATTAGCCCGTAAAACGGAGACCGTAACCGAAAAATATCCCCTTATCAGTAATGGTATGGTTGCGGCATTTTTGGTTGCAGTTTTAACTCCGATATTTACATTTATTGCGTATGCAGTAAAACCTACACCCACAACATGGTGGTTTTCTTTATTGTCTATTATCATAGCTGCACTGCCAGTTCTTATTGCATTGTGCGTTTGGAAATGGGCATATAGCAAAGATCATAAATATGGATGGAGTTATATGTTAGCTATTTATCAAGATAAAGTCGAAAAGGACGTTTGCTATGAGACTTTGAGCGAAGACGAACCAACGGTTTACGAGTTCAAAACATGGATGCAAGACATTTCTGATTTTATCAAGGAAAAAGGACAACGTAAATTAGTCCTTGTTTTTGACAACATGGATCGTCTCCCCGCTGAAAAAGTAAAAGAATTATGGTCTTCTATCCATACGTTCTTCGCCGATAGCGGTTTTGAAAATGTTTGGGCTGTTATTCCTTTCGATGAAACACATTTAGCTTGTGCATTCGGAGATGAGACCGACGAACAAACGAAACAACTGACCAAGTATTTTATCAATAAAACTTTCCCTATTGTTTATCGTGTTGCTCCTCCTGTTATTACCGACTATCGAAGTATATTCAACAAACTGTTTGTTGAAGCATTTGGAGAAACAGAAAATGAAGCGAAAGAAACTATAAATCGGATATTCAGATTGGTAAATCCTAATGCCAATGTTAGGGAAATTATATCATATATCAATGAGATGGTCGCTCTTAAACAAGAGTGGTGTAACGAAATTTTGATGATAAACATAGCATTGTTCTGTTTGAAGAAGACGGATATTCTGGCAAATCCAGTAGAACAAATATTGTCCGGCGACTATCTGAATGGCATTCAAACAATAATTAACAATGATCTGCAAACACAACGCGAAATTGCAGCTTTGGTATATGGTGTCGATGTTGAAGATGCTCGACAAATTCCATTGAAAAAATATATTGAAGGCTGCATCAACGGAGAAGAAGACCACGACATAAATCAATATGCAGAGACTAATAAACAATTTGACACTGTATTAGAAGAAGTTATACAATGTATGGACAATGCGCTTATCGATAAGATTATACATTGTTTGCATAAATTAACTCGAAAGAGCGATGTTATTCTGCGTGTATGGCAAAGAATAGCACAATTGAAATTAAAAGAATCCATAGAGAAGCAGGTGTTCCCTGTCGAATACCAAGAACTGCTGTTGCATTTAGACACGGAAAGCCAAAACCATGTGATTGCTCAATTATATAAGAAGATAGTTCGGTTCAATGACTTCAATGGCGGCGACTATTTCAAAACGTTAGATGCAATAGACAGGTTTATTGCGCAAAATAAGTTGGCGTGCGATTTTACGTCATTGATTGAAGCAAAAACAGTCAAGCCAAATACATTTATCGATTATATTCAAGCTGCAAATGCAACAGATGCTGCCTATCGGGATAACGCGACAACTAAAGCATATAAATATTATCAAGTAGCAACAAATTCGGAGGCGCTCGATAATTATTTGGCAAACTTACTACCCGATAATTTCGACCATGCAGATATTGTAAAAACGTTAAAAGATAATTCTACCTATACGTTTCCAACGCTTTTGCAAGCGATCACGAATTGCATTGATGAACAGAATGTAAATAAAGATAATATAGGGGCTATATTTACAACCTATCGTTTATTGGCATCTGACGAAGAAAGACCTTTACCTGTAACGTTAGATTCAACCTACATAAATCAGTTGCATTCTGAATTAGAAACTGATGGCCGAAACATTAAAGAGTCTGGATATTACGATTTAGTCGCCATGCAATTGGCACATGGTCATTCCGTTTCCTTAATAGAGGGTGGAGATATAAAATATGTTGCAGAACTCATGGACTATTATGTGGATCATGGAGACTTATTAGTAAATAGTGTGGGATGGAATATACCGCTATTAAATGAAACACTACAATACATGGTAAATCATAAACTTGGCTATAAATTATTGCTCTCAGACATATTGCCCCAATTTGAAGATATTAAGAACAGAATAGGTGTAACGGATGAGGTATTTATCGAGCATTTAGCAGAGTGGAATACCGATTTGGATAAGTATATCACTAAGAACAATATTAAAGATGTAATTCCTGACGCATCTTTTTACGATTTGACCACTAAAATAAGCAATGTCCTGACCGATCATATCAATAAAATAGCGTTCGAAGCGTTGTCTGAAATAAGTGTTGATACATTATACGCCCAAAGAACAGCACATACATCATATTATTGGTTTGTCGCAATAAAACATTTACTGGCTAAAATCAAATCCTTGCCAGATAACTTGACTGAATTTGGCAAAAAGATTCTGATGGATATTGCTTCTGGAACTCAAAGTTTGAATCCTTTCCCTAATTGTTTCAAGAATATAGTTGAAAGATTGGATAAACGAAAAATTAAATCGACAGTTACCGATATAAGAAATGATTTCTGCATCGGTAAAAAGACTATCAATGCAATAAAGTTTCAATTTTTCGAAACATGGCTTAGATCGCATGGTAATTTGAAAAGTCAAGCTGGAGACGTTATTGATAAAATAGTGAAACCTGTAATTTCCGATGGGGCATGCCGTTCATTGATTCTGCAAAACAAAGATTTTTATATGGATTTAATAAATACAGCAGGGGATGATGCTTATGAATTGAAAAAGAGTCTCCGAAACCTCATACAAAAAGATTCAGATCCGCAATTGGTTAAATTTGTCAATTCGATAGATTCAGTACCTGAGGTTGAAACCGCGTAAGTATTTGTCTAACAAGTCCGAATTTTACGATTTTACCCGTCAGAACTGAAGTGCCCCCCAAAAAAATTGTATCCAACTTTTGGGGGGCACTTCAAACTTCGATAGGGATAATTTTCAATTTTGGGGACTTGTTAGACAGTCTCATTATCTGGTAGCAGTTTACACAGCACCGGATCGTTTTTGATACGCTCCAGTTCCTCCTGCACAATCTGCTTCACCTCTTCCTTGATGCGCCGGTAGTTCGCCTGCACCGTTTCCTTCATGCGGTCGTTGCCGTCCTCGTCCGTGAAGTTTGTAATGACGGGAATTTTCTTGTAGGCACTTTCTTCCCGTTTCACCTTTTCGGCATCCACCACAATCTCGCAATGAAAAATCTTCTGCTCGATACGCTCGTTGAAGTTGTCGGATACAGAACCGACAAACATTCCCTGCGTAAGCCCGGAAATCTTACTCGGTGGAATGAGCGCGTCCATCTGCGTGTTGATGGAGGTGGAAACATCCTGCCGGTTGATGGAGATGGACTGCCGTTTCTGCAACACCTTACCGAACCGCTCGGAGAGCGTCTTGGCTGTTTCCCCCACCACCTGACCGGAGAAAATATTGCCGACAGTGTTCATCACCACTTTCGCCTCTTTGTCCCCGTAGTCACGCACTAACTGGCTGAAATCCTGAAAGCCCAGACACACGGCAACCTTGTTGCTTCGGGCGGTAGCTATAAGATTGTCCAACCCTTTGAAGTATATTGTGGGCAACTCGTCGATGATGACCGATGACTTCAGCATCCCCTTCTTGTTGATGAGCTTCACGATACGGGAATTATACAGACCGAGTGCCGCACCGTAGATATTCTGACGGTCGGGATTGTTACCCACGCAGAGGATTTTCGGCTCTTCGGGATTGTTGATGTCCAGCGTAAACTCGCTGTCTGACATCACCCAGTAGAGCTGCGGTGAAATCATCCTCGAAAGCGGGATTTTTGCCGACGCTATCTGACCCATGAGCTGCTCCGCAGCCCCTCCAAGCCACGCATCCATGAACGGCGAAAGGTAGTTCTCCAGCTCCGGATAAGAGGTCAGTATCGGAAATATATCCTCGTAACGGCGGTTCAGAAACTCGATAGCATGGGGAAACGTGCAAAACTTCCCGTTCTGATAGATTTTGAGATACCAGATAATACTGGCAAACAGAATGATAGGTGACTCCACGAAGAAGTCGCCCTGCTTTTGCACCCACGTTTTATTGAGGTTGAGCATTATTGTGTAGGCACTCTCATAGGCATCCGTAATATCTTCCATAAAATCCGGGTGAATGGGATTGCACCGATGAGAGCGTCGCGGGTCGTCGAAGTTGATCACATAGAACTTCGGCTTTACCTTGTAGCCGTCCGGGTGGTTCAGCAAATGGTTGTAGGCAATAGTAGATAGGTCGGGATACTTGAAATCGTAGATGTATTGACTAAAGCCCTTTTCAATCTGTTGCTTGATAAAATTGTTTACCACGGCATAGGACTTGCCGCTGCCCGGCGTACCCAACACGATGGACGCACGGAAGGGATTAACTACATTGATCCAACCGTTGTTCCAGCGTTTCCTGTAATAGAAACGTGTCGGCAGATTGACCGAATACTCGCTTTCGATAAGCCTCGTTTCCTGCATGAAACTCTCGTTCTCGTTGTTGAAAACATCCTCCATCAAATTGTGTTTCAACAGGCGGCTCATCCACAGACCACCCATCAACAGGCAGACATAGCCCGTTCCAATGGTAAGGACATACAGTCCCGTCACCGCTTCAAGCGGCAGCGGCAGGGGCAGCAACCACCAGTTCAGGAAAAACAGCACGAACCCGACGGCAAATGCTGTCCAGATTCTCCCCCAAGTGATTTTCTCACCCTTGACACCCTTCGTACCCAGACAGGACAAGGCAAGCAAAAGGACGGAAAACAGCTTCGTGTAGAGAATGGAATGGAACAGCCCCGCCGTGCGGTCGAAGTTCAGAAGGATTTTGTCCACCACGCCGATGTTCACGCCCCACAGCCGGATGGCTTCGTAGCAGAACCAGTACACGTTCATGACCACTAAAATGATACTCACGGCACGCAGAAAATCCATGATTTTCGCCAATGCCCTCAAATCGTCTTCTTGTTGTGACATACATTGATTTTTTAATTGTTGATACTCTGATTACATACCCAAGCCCTTGCGTTTTTTCTTCTTTTTGCGCTTCATCGCCCGGATGAAAGCCTCTTCCTCGGCATCTACCGCCGGACCTTCGGGAGTGAGCAAGCCCATACCGCCCGATATATCTTCACTGTCGTAGGCGGTCTGCCCGTGTGCCTTGTCCGCAGCATCCACAGG
The DNA here is from genome assembly GCF_900217715.1 of Bacteroides sp. AR29. Classification (NCBI taxonomy): domain Bacteria; kingdom Pseudomonadati; phylum Bacteroidota; class Bacteroidia; order Bacteroidales; family Bacteroidaceae; genus Bacteroides; species Bacteroides sp. AR29. Next base: position 15,436 of record NZ_OBMS01000009.1, on the reverse strand, counting down.
GATGGATAGCGGTATCGGCGGTTGTCCGGCGTATGGCAGGGTGAAGTGTTCCTGCAAGGCATTCGCCGAAAGCTCCTTACCCATGCGCGAACCGTTCAGCACGCATCCCGTGCGGTGGTCGATGAAGGTAGCCCCATAGATGCGCCCTTCCTCTGTGTAGCGCAGTACGGTGTCGATGCCCTTCTCTTTGAGTTGGGATACAAATTTGTCCTTGTCATAAGTGCCTTGCAGCACGGAAAGGACGGTGCGTTTCGTCATGTCTGCCAGTTTCCTATCCTTGATTTCCGATTTGGAACGGACAAACTTCTTCTGTACGGCTTCATAGCCTGCGGACTTCCCGAAAAGCGAGGATTTGAACGGGTTGCCCACCTTGTTACCCTTGTCGTCCGTGACGGAATAGACCAGCCCGTGATACTCCCGTCCGCGCACGTTGCCCCTCGCTTCCTCCACCGTCATATTATATAAGGAAAGGAGCGCACGGTATTCGCCCATCGTCTGGAAACGGTACTGCCCATTCAGAGCCTTCACGGTGTTGCCTACCTGCTTCTTCACATCACCTGCCGATGCGGCCACCTTGCGCAACGGATTATCCAATCTCTGATTTTTACGTTCTGCCGGATGCAATCCGTACTTCTGTTCCAGTTCCCTGCGGATACGGTCGCTGCGGCGGTAGAGAAAATCCCGGTTGAGCCTTTTCCCGTTCTCGTCCACGTTGACCGTCACGATGTGCAGGTGGTGGCGGTCGATGTCCTCGTGCTTGAATACAAGATAAGGCTGGTTTCCGAAACCGAGTTTTTCCAGATACTCGCGGGCGATATTCTGCAACTCAATATCGGTCAGCACATCCTCCGGGTGCGGGTTGAGAGAGATATGCACCACCGGCTTCTCGATCTTCATCTGCGGTGGCAGGAAGGTGAGAAAACCCTCCATCGCCTTGCCTATGTCCACCGTTCCCGAACCGTCATTGTAGATGCGGTTGGTGGTGAGAAGCCGCCCCTGCGCCTCGTTAATCTTCTCCCCGTTGTAGGCAATCGCGCCGTACAACGAACTTCCTACACTGATTTTTGCGACCATTTTGCCTCCATTTCCCTTGAAAGTTCCACAATCCGGCGGCTCAGTTTCACGAGTTCGACGGTGTGTTGCTCTAATTTGTAGAGCAACGCCATCGCCTTTTTCTCTGAAAAATGCAGCCTCAGTTCCTTCACGACTTGGTTGTAATTCGTACCCACGGCACGGAATTGTGCATGAAAATCCGACAGTTTGGTGTAATAGTCCACCAACGTCTTGTCCACCTTCAGCACCTTGAACGGTTGCCCGAAGAAGTGCGCTTTGAGGAAAACAGACCGTGCATAGACACCCGATTTTCCGAACATGGCGAGGAAACGGTTGTGTTCCTCCTCGTTGAAACGGACGGTGTACCGGTACACCGCCGGATCAAGTTTGGGATTTCTCCCTGATTTGCTTTTCCTTTTCTCTTTCATATTACTTTGGATTTAGCGGATTGACGGCATAAGCCGCCGCTTCGGATTACAGCACCGCAGTTCTGAAAGGCTTCCCGACTTCGGAGGGAAAGCCCGCCCCCTGCAAGGGCAAGTGCTTTTCGTGGCTGCTCAAAATATTTTGAGCGGCTGAAAAGACATCTTGCTATGTTCAGGTGAACATAAAAATCCGTCAGGGGACGGATGGAAAAGATACCTTTCAGGACTCCGGCTGCGCCACTATCGGCGAACCCTGCTGTCCGGGGGCAAAGTTACACCCTTAACGCGGTATCGGACAGATGCTTGACTCGGTCAATGACTGCCAACCAGCGCAACGTGCTGCCACTTGCCGGAGAAGTGATACAAGTTCCAGAATATACTTGTTTATTTGCAGCATGATTCAAGAAACGAACGATTTGAAGATATGAGAAAAGGAACCTTAAAATACCCGGAAACCCGCTTCTGCGGATACTTGCCGAAGCGGATGTCCGAACCGTCGGAAACCCGGTTCTCCGACAATTCGGTGACGTATGGATTCAATGACTTCATGACGCAATGTCGTCATTCATCACTTGTCCGCCGCACCGCTTCACCACAGAACCGGATACGCGACGACCCGCCTGCGCGTGTAGTCAAGGAAGCGGATGGTGCGACAGCCAAATCCGCATGGAAACAGAAAAACAAATCATCAACAAATAAAATGTATAGAACTATGAGTAAGGAAATCTTCGTTGCATTCGCAACACAGAAAGGTGGTATCGGCAAATCCACCGTCACGGCACTTGCCGCCAGCTACCTGCACAACGTGAAAGGCTACAATGTCGCCGTCGTGGACTGCGACGACCCCCAGCACAGCATCCACGGGCTGCGTGAACACGAAACGGGGCTGATTGACAGCAGCACCTACTTCAAGGCTCTTGCCTGCGACCATTTCCGCAAAATCAAGAAGAACGCCTACACCATCGTCAAGAGCAACGCGGTGGACGCCCTCGACGATGCCGAGAGGATGATCGCCACCGAAGATGTGAAACCCGATGTGGTGTTCTTCGATATGCCCGGCACACTCCGAAGCAACGGCGTGATAAAGACGCTCTCGCAGATGGACTACATCTTCACTCCGCTGAGTGCCGACCGCTTTGTCGTGGAGAGTACCCTGAAATTCGTCACGATGTTCCGCGACAGGCTGATGACGACCGGACAGGCGAAAACAAAGGGGTTTTATCTGTTCTGGACGATGGTGGACGGCAGGGAGAGGAACGACCTGTACGGCATCTACGAGGAAGTGATCGCCGAAATGGGCTTCCCGGTGCTTTCCACCCGTCTGCCCGACAGCAAGAAGTTCCGCCGCGACCTTTCGGAAGAGCGCAGGAGCGTGTTCCGCTCCACCATCTTCCCGATGGACACGGCACTGTTGAAAGGGAGCGGCATCCGTGAGTTTTCCGAAGAGATAAGCGACATCATCAGACCGCAGTGAGCATGGGCAGCAGGAAAGTGAACACGGAAGGCATCGACGAGGAACTGTTGTTAGCCTCCATCGGGCGACGCACTCAGGAGGTGGCACGCCCCACGCAGGAAGTCCCCGCAGCCGTACCGACCGAAGAAAGCACCGCCGCACCGGAACCGCCTCCTGCGCAACCCGCCACACGGGAAAAAGCGCAGAGGGAAGGCAACCGCCGGAAAAGGCAGGACGAGGACTATAACGAGCTGTTCCTGCGCCGCAACGAGATAAAGACCCGCCAGTGTGTCTATATCAGCCGCGATGTCCACGGCAAAATCCTCAGAATCGTGAACGACATCGCCGGAGGTGAAATCTCGGTAGGCGGCTATGTGGATACCGTGCTGCGTCAGCATCTGGAGCAGCACAAGGAGAGAATTAACGAACTGTATAAAAAACAACGGGAAGATTTAATCTGACATGAAAAAGGAAAAGAACAAAAAAAGAAGAGTGCCGCAGCAAGACGGCAAGGGCATGGTTGCCCAAATGCAGACGAGCGTGGAAATCATATCGCTTGCCACGGAAATCTGCAAATGCAGTGAGAAAGACTATGAGCGTCTGTTCATCCGTGAACCCGAAGTGAAGGCGCGAGCGGGAAAGATGGCGTATGTGCGCCCGGAGTACCACGACCGCATCATGCGCATCATCCGCGTAATCGGGCATGACAGGCTCACCCTGTCCGCCTACATCGACCATGTGCTGACCCAGCATTTCGACCAGTGCGAGGATGCCATAAGAAGCCTTTACGCCAAGAATTACAACCCGGTATTTTAACCCAGACAGGAAGCGTATGAATGAAACAATAAGCATAACAGACATTCTGCTGACGGTATCGGTCGGCTGCAACCTGTGGTTCCTGTTCCTGCTCCTTTACGAGCGCATCATGGACACGCGGATTGTCCGCTTCTTCAAGGGCATCGCCGGATTGTGGCGGTCGTCGGGCAGCACGGAGATAAAGCAGGAAACAGCGCAAGAGGAAGCCCCTGCGGAAAATGCGGACATCATCGGCAAGAGCCGTTTCAGGATGGCTTCAACCCGGACAACCGCTGCCATACCGACGCAACAAGCCGCCACTTCGGAAAAAGGCATTGAGTTGTCGGCGGAAGACACTACTTTTGACGACGGAAACACGGAAACCGCCTCACCGACAGCGCAAGTCCCGGAGGAAAAACTCGATGAAACATTCACGAGCATACCGCCGGAGGAACTGGAGTTCGGCGAGGATGAACCGGAGGAGGACGCTTCGGATACACCACAGGCTTCGGGCAACAGCTTTGACGAGATTGACGATGCCTGCAAGACCGCCAAGAACCCGGACGCGACACAGGCGGAACGTGAAAAGGCGGCAAAGGTGTTCACCGACATGGAAGGCACGGAACTGTACGATAAAATGATGGAAGGCTCTTCGGAGATAGGCATCCGTATCAGGGGGCTTATCGAAATACGGATGAAAAAGCCTAAAAAGGTGTTCGTCGTGCCGGACAACATCGAGGAGTTCGACATCCGCAACTATGTGTGACGACAGAAAAAGGAAAGGACATGAAAGAATGACATCAACCCACGCGGCGAGGAAGCGCAAGGCGCATCCGGTCTGCAACGGACAGCCCAAGTCCGTGGAAACAAACGGGCGACCACTAAACCAAAGTAAAGTAACAGAGTATCAACCGCCCGACAAAGGACCATCCACCCTTTCGACGGCACAAAAAAGAACAGTTTATGAACAAGAACATTTTGAAAAACAGAAAAGCAATCCTCTCTGCGGCACTCATCATCGCCGCAACCGCCTCCGCCTTCGCGCAGGGAAACGGCATCGCGGGCATCAACGAAGCCACCTCTATGGTGAGTTCCTATTTCGACCCCGGCACGAAACTGATATACGCCATCGGCGCGGTCGTCGGGCTTATCGGGGGCGTGAAAGTCTATGGCAAGTTTTCATCGGGCGACCCCGACACCAGCAAGACAGCCGCCTCGTGGTTCGGCGCGTGCATCTTCCTGATTGTTGCCGCCACCATCCTGCGCTCATTCTTCCTTTAATAAACAACGTATGGCTGAATACCCGGTAAACAAGGGTATCGGCCGTCCGGTAGAGTTCAAGGGCTTGAAGGCTCAGTACCTCTTCATCTTCTGCGGAGGTCTGCTTGCTCTCTTCGTCCTGTTCATCATCCTCTATATGGTCGGTATCGACCAATGGATATGTATCGGCTTCGGCGCGGCATCGTCCTCCCTCCTTGTGTGGCAGACCTTCGCGCTGAACGCCCGGTACGGCGAACACGGGCTGATGAAACTGGGAGCGGCACGGAGCCATCCCCGATACCTTATCAACCGGCGGCGGATAACCCGACTGTTCAAACGACAACGAAAGGAAGAAAGACAATGAGGAATACATCGAAAATGACAACACTGGAAAACAAGTTCCCCCTGCTTGCGGTGGAGCATGGCTGCATCATCTCAAAGGACGCCGACATCACGGTGGCTTTCGAGGTGGAACTGCCGGAGCTTTACACCGTGACGGGCGCAGAGTACGAGGCTGTCCACGGCTACTGGTGCAAGGCGATCAAGGTGCTGCCGGACTACTCCGTCGTCCACAAGCAGGACTGGTTCATCAAGGAGAAGTACATGCCGGAACTGCAAAAGGACGGCATGAGCTTTTTAAGCCGTTCCTTCGAGCGTCACTTCAACGAGCGTCCGTACCTGAAACACACCTGCTACCTCTATCTGACCAAGACGACGAAGGAGCGTAACCGGATGCAGAGTAACTTCAGCACGCTGTGCCGCGGGCATATCATCCCGAAGGAGCTGGACAAGGAAACCACGACCAAGTTCTTGGAAGCCTGCGAACAGTTCGAGCGCATCATGAACGACAGCGGGCTTGTCCGCCTGCGCCGCCTATCCACCGACGAGATTGTGGGAACGGAAAAGTCCGTCGGACTGATTGAGCGTTACTTCTCGCTCATGCCGGAGGGCGACACCACCTTGCAGGACATCGAACTTTCGGCAAGGGATATGCGCATCGGCGACAACCGCCTGTGCCTGCACACCCTCTCCGATGCGGAAGACCTGCCGGGCAAGGTGGCAACCGATACCCGTTACGAGAAACTCTCCACCGACCGGAGCGACTGCCGCCTGTCATTCGCCTCTCCCGTGGGGCTGCTGCTCTCCTGCAACCACATCTACAACCAGTATGTGCTGATAGACAACAGCGAGGAAGCCTTGCAGAAGTTCGAGAAGTCCGCCCGCAATATGCAGTCGCTGTCCCGCTACTCAAGGAGCAACAGCATCAACCGCGAGTGGATAGACCAATACCTGAACGAAGCCCATTCCTACGGGCTGACCTCAGTACGGGCGCACTTCAATGTCATGGCGTGGAGCGACGACGCGGAAGAGCTGAAGCACATAAGGAACGACGTGGGAAGCCAGCTGGCGAGCATGGAGTGCGTGCCGCGCCACAACACCATCGACTGCCCGACACTCTACTGGGCGGCGATACCCGGCAACGCGGCTGACTTTCCGGCGGAAGAGAGTTTCCACACCTTCATCGAACAGGCGGTGTGCCTGTTCACGGAGGAAACCAACTACCGCAGTTCGCTATCACCCTTCGGCATCAAGATGGTGGACAGGCTCACGGGGAAGCCGCTGCACCTTGACATCAGCGACCTGCCGATGAAGCGGGGTATCACGACCAACCGCAACAAGTTCGTGTTAGGACCGTCAGGCAGCGGCAAATCTTTCTTTATGAATCACTTAGTTCGCCAATACTACGAACAAGGCACGCACGTCGTGTTGGTCGATACAGGAAACTCCTATCAGGGATTGTGCGGGATGATACAGCGCAAGACGGGCGGCGAGGACGGGGTGTATTTCACCTACACGGAAGAAAAGCCCATCAGCTTCAACCCGTTCTACACCGACGATTACGTCTTCGACGTGGAGAAGAAAGACAGCATCAAGACCTTGCTGCTGACGCTCTGGAAGTCGGAGGACGACAAGGTGACGAAGACCGAGAGCGGAGAGCTGGGCAGTGCCGTGAGTGCCTACATCGAGCGCATCAAGACCGACCGTAGCATCGTGCCGTCGTTCAACACCTTCTACGAGTATATGCGTGACGACTACCGCCGTGAGCTGGCTGAGCGTGACATCAAGGTGGAGAAGTCCGACTTCAACATCGACAATATGCTTACCACCATGCGGCAGTATTACCGGGGCGGACGTTACGACTTCCTGCTCAACTCCACGGAGAACATCGACCTGCTGAACAAGCGGTTCATTGTCTTCGAGATTGATTCCATCCGCGATAACAAGGAGTTATTCCCCATCGTGACAATCATCATCATGGAGGCTTTCATCAACAAGATGCGACGGCTGAAAGGGGTGCGGAAACAGCTCATCGTGGAAGAGGCTTGGAAGGCTCTCTCTTCAGCGAACATGGCTGAGTATCTGCGCTATATGTATAAGACCGTCAGGAAGTATTACGGCGAGGCGATCGTGGTGACGCAGGAGGTGGACGACATCATTTCCTCTCCCGTGGTCAAGGAGAGCATCATCAACAACTCCGACTGCAAGATACTTCTCGACCAGCGCAAGTACATGAACAAGTTTGACCAGATACAGGCGTTGCTCGGACTGACGGAAAAGGAGAAGGGGCAGATACTCTCCATCAACATGGCGAACAACCCTTCACGGCTCTACAAGGAGGTGTGGATAGGCTTGGGCGGCACACAGTCGGCGGTCTATGCCACAGAGGTCAGTGCTGAAGAGTATCTGGCGTACACCACCGAGGAAACGGAGAAAGTGGAGGTTTACCGTCTGGCGGAGAAGTTGGGCGGCGACATCGAAGCCGCCATCCGGCAGCTTGCCGAAAGGCGGAGAAACAACAGTTAATCATTAATCACCAACTAAAAACAAAAATGCGTATGAGTTTATCAAAAGTGAAAATGCTGCAAGTCAGCAAATGTCTGATCGGATTGGCGGTCGTGATGCTGCAATCCTGTGACGTGGAGGAAAACCGCCGCGATATGTTGTGCGGGAACTGGGAGAGCGTGGAGGGGAAGCCCGACGTGCTTATCTACAAGGAGGGCGAAGCCTACAAGGTGACGGTGTTCCGCCGGAGCGGTCTGCGCCGCAAGCTGAAACCGGAAACCTATCTCTTGCAGGAAGAGAACGGCAACCTGTTCATGAACACAGGCTTCCGCATCGACGTATCCTACAACGAGGCTACCGACGTGCTGACCTTCTCGCCCAACGGGGACTATGTACGGGTGAAGCCACAGCCGGAAAACCCGATTGAAGAATAACAACAACCACTAAAATCCAAAGTAACATGAGAACAAGAACAACAATGATTGTCTTCCTGTGCCTGCTTCTCGCAGGCAGGGCAAGCGCACAGTGGGCGGTGATAGACCCGTCCAACATCGCGCAGAGCATCGTGAACACCTCCAAGAACGTGGTGCATACCTCTACGACGGCTCAGAACATGGTGAAGAACTTTCAGGAAACCGTAAAGATTTATGAGCAGGGCAAGAAGTATTACGACGCTCTGAAATCGGTGAACAACCTTGTCCGGGATGCCCGCAAGGTGCAGCAGACCATCCTGATGGTGGGCGACATCACCGACATCTATGTGACCAACTTCCAGCGGATGATGCGTGACGACAACTTCACGGTGGAGGAATTAGGAGCCATCGCCTTCGGCTACACGAAGCTGTTGGAAGAGAGTAACGATGTGCTGACCGAACTGAAAAACGTGGTGAACATCACCACGCTCTCCATGACCGACAAGGAGCGCATGGACGTGGTGGAACGCTGCCACTCGAAGATGCGGCGATACCGAAACTTGGTATCGTACTACACCAACAAGAACATATCGGTGAGCTACCTCCGCGCGAAGAAGAAAAACGACCTCGACCGCATCATGGGGCTGTACGGGAACATGAACGAAAGATACTGGTAGCCTATGGAGTTCGACAACCTTCACCAGATACTCCGCTCGCTCTATGAGCAGATGATGCCGCTGTGCGAGGACATGGCGGGCGTGGCGAAAGGCATCGCCGGGCTGGGCGCGTTGTTCTACGTCGCCTACCGTGTATGGCAGTCGCTGGCGAGAGCCGAACCGATAGACGTGTTCCCGATGCTCCGTCCTTTTGCAATAGGTCTTTGCATCATGTTCTTCCCCACGGTGGTGCTTGGCACGATAAACAGCATCCTCTCGCCCGTGGTGCAAGGCACGGCGAAGATGCTGGAGGCGGAAACGCTCGACATGAACACCTACCGGCAGCAGAAGGACAAACTGGAATACGAGGCGATGATGCGCAACCCCGAAACCGCCTACCTTGTGTCCAACGAGGAGTTTGACAAACAGCTGGAGGAACTCGGCTGGTCGCCCGCCGACATGGTGACGATGGCGGGGATGTATATCGACCGTGGTATGTACAGCATGAAGAAGGGCATCCGCGACTTCTTCCGCGAGATACTGGAGCTGCTGTTCCAAGCCGCCGCCCTCGTGATAGACACCGTCCGCACCTTCTTCCTCGTGGTGCTGGCGATACTCGGTCCGATAGCCTTCGCCATATCGGTGTGGGACGGCTTCCAAAGCACGCTCACGCAGTGGATATGCCGCTACATACAGGTCTATCTGTGGCTTCCGGTATCGGATATGTTCAGCACCATACTGGCTAAGATACAGGTGCTGATGCTGCAAAGCGACATTGAGCGGATGCAGGCTGACCCGAACTTCTCGCTGGATTCGAGCGACGGGGTGTATATCGTGTTCCTCTGCATCGGCATCATCGGCTACTTCACCATCCCCACCGTGGCGGGCTGGATCATCCAAGCCGGAGGCATGGGCAGCTACAACCGCACCATGAACCAGATGGCGGGACGCGCCGGGGGCATGGCGGGCGGAGTCGCCGGGGCAACGGCAGGAAACGCGGTCGGTCGCATCGGCAAGCTGCTGAAATAACCAATGTGTAATCATAAAACGGAAAAAGTAAAATGGAATTCAAATCACTCAGAAACATCGAATCGTCGTTCAGGCAGATACGCCTGTTTGGTATCGTCTTCCTCTCGTTGTGCGCCGTGGTGACGGTGTGGAGCGTATGGAGTTCCTACCGCTTCGCCGAGAAGCAACGGGAGAAGATCTATGTGCTGGACAACGGCAAGTCGCTGATGCTCGCGCTGTCGCAGGACCTGTCGCAGAACCGTCCGGCGGAGGCACGGGAGCATATACGCCGCTTCCACGAGCTGTTCTTCACGCTCTCGCCCGAAAAGAGCGCGATTGAACACAACGTGAAGCGTGCGTTGCTGCTGGCGGACAAGAGCGTGTACCACTATTATTCGGACTTCGCCGAGAAGGGGTACTACAACCGCGTCATCGCCGGGAACATCAACCAAGTGCTGAAGGTGGACAGCGTGGTGTGCGACTTCAACGCCTATCCCTACCGCGCCGTGACCTACGCCACGCAGAAAATCATCCGGCAGAGCAACGTCACCGAGCGCAGCCTCGTGACCACCTGTCGCCTGCTGAACGCCTCACGGTCGGACGACAACCCCAACGGCTTCACCATCGAGGGGTTCACCATCATCGAGAACAAAGATTTACAGACAATCAAAAGGTAACGGATTATGAAACGGAAACTTCAAGACAAGAGAAAACAAATCGTGGCAAAAGTCAAAGGCTATCTTGACGGTTTGCCGCCGGAAACACGCCGCCGCATCGTGCTGGGGATGCTTGCCGCCTTCGCGGTGCTTGCCCTCTACACCTTCGGCAGAGCCGTCTATGACATCGGCAGAAACGACGGCTCACGCATGGAAACGGGACACGCCGGACAGGTGGAACTGCCGACCCCGGCAGAAACAGACAATCACTTAATACCTTATTTATATGGAACAGAAGAAGAATGAACCGACGAAAGAGAACAAAGCCGCTCCCGATGCTGGAAAACCGAAAAAGGAGCGCGAACCGCTGACCGAGGCGCAACGGCTGAAACGGCAGAAGATGATAGTCCTGCCTGCTATGGTGCTGGTGTTCATCGGGGCGATGTGGCTGATATTCGCCCCGTCCACCGGTAAGGAACAGAAACCGGGAACGGACGGCTACAACACCGAGATGCCCGATGCTGACAAGGAGAACAGGCTGATTATCGGCGACAAGCTGAAAGCCTACGAGCATGGGGAGATGGAAGAGCGGTTGGAGAGCCGCAACCGTGCCATCGGGCAGTTGGGCGATATGTTCGACCGTGAGGTGGCGCAGATGGAGGACGGAAAGGACTTCGACCTCGCCAATCCGGGCGGCAAGGAGGAAACGGCACAGCCAGCCACGCCGCAGACCATCCGATCCTCCGCTGCCGCCTACCGTGACCTGAACGCCACACTCGGCAACTTCTATGAACAGCCGAAGGAGGACAACTTCGAGATGGAAGAACTGTTGGAGCGCATCACCTCGCTGGAATCGGAACTTGAGAGCGAGAAAGGCAAGGCAAATGCCGTGGACGACCAAGTGGCACTTATGGAAAAGTCCTACGAACTGGCTGCAAAGTATATGGGCGGTCAGAACGGCAGACAACCATCAGCGGAACAGTCGGCAGAGCCTGCCACCGTACAGAAAGGAAAGAAGAACACGGCAATGCCTATCAAAAAGGTGGAGCATCAAGTGGTTTCCTCACTATCACAGCCCATGAGCAACGCGGAGTTTGTCGCCACCTTCTCGCAGGAGCGCAACCGGAATTTCAACACGGCTGTCGGCACGGCGGAGGTATCGGACAGGAACACCATCCCGGCGTGTGTGCATGGAGCGCAGAGCGTGACGGACGGGCAGACGGTAAGGCTCCGCCTGCTGGAACCGATGGCGGTGGCGGGCAGGACAATCCCCCGCAATGCGGTGGTGGTCGGCACGGGAAAGATACAGGGAGAGCGGCTCGACATCGGGATCACCTCGCTGGAATACGACGGCACGATTATCCCCGTGGAACTTGCGGTCTATGACACAGACGGACAGTCCGGCATCTTCATCCCGAACTCGATGGAGATGAACGCCGTCAGGGAGGTCGCCGCCAACATGGGCGGCTCGTTAGGGAGCAGCATCAACATCTCCACCAACGCCGGGGCGCAACTCGCCTCCGACTTGGGCAAGGGGCTGATACAAGGCACGAGCCAGTATATCGCCAAGAAGATGCGAACCGTCAAGGTGCATCTGAAAGCCGGATACAGGGTCATGCTCTATCAGGAAAAGGACTGAAAACAACAATCAATCAAAAAATATTTACCACTAAAATCCAAAAGTAATGAGAAAAGTAATCATCATGTTTGCCCTCGCTATGGGCATCGCATCTGCCAACGCGCAGGAGAATGTAACCGTTGAACAGAACAACGGAAGTAATGAACAGCCGACCTTGACAAAAGAGGTCTATCCGCAGAAGGAGGCGGACGGCGACCTGTATCACGGTCTGTCGCGCAAGCTGACCTTCGACCGCATGATACCGCCGCACGGTCTGGAAGTGACCTACGACAAGACCGTCCACGTCATTTTTCCGGCGGAGGTGCGCTACGTCGATTTAGGCTCGCCCGACCTGATTGCCGGAAAAGCCGATGGAGCCGAGAACATCATTCGCGTGAAGGCTACCGTGCGGAATTTCCCCAACGAAACCAATATGTCCGTAATCACCGAGGACGGAAGTTTCTACACCTTCAACGTGAAGTATGCCGCCGAACCGCTGTTGCTCAACGTGGAGATGTGCGACTTCATCCATGACGGCAGCACGGTGAACCGTCCGAACAACGCGCAGGAAATCTATCTGAAAGAATTAGGCAGCGAAAGCCCGATGCTGGTACGCCTTATCATGAAGTCCATCCACAAGCAGAACAAGCGCGAGGTGAAGCATATCGGCTGCAAGCGTTTCGGCATCCAGTACCTTTTGAAAGGCATCTACACGCACAACGACTTGCTCTACTTCCACACGGAGATAAAGAACCAGAGTAACGTGCCTTTCGATGTGGACTACATCACTTGGAAAATCGTGGACAAGAAGGTGGCGAAGCGTATCGCCGTGCAGGAGCAGATCATCCTGCCGCTCCGTGCGCAGAACTACGCCACACTCGTGCCGGGCAAGAAGAGTGAGCGCACGGTCTTCACGATGGCGAAGTTCACCATCCCCGACGACAAGTGCCTCGTGGTGGAGTTGAACGAGAAGAACGGCGGCCGTCACCAATCCTTCGTGATTGAGAACGAGGATTTGGTACGCGCCAATACCATCAACGAACTTCAAGTGCGCTGACCATGAGAAAGTACATCGCAACAATCATCGCGTCGCTTGCCCTTTTCACGGGGCAGGCGCACGCCCAGCGATGCCTGCCGAAGATGCAGGGCATCGAGGTAAGGGCGAACATGGCGGACGGCTTCAATCCCGGTGGCAAGAACGGCGGGTACAGCTTCGGGGCGGCACTCTCCACCTACACAAAGAAAGGGAACAAGTGGGTGTTCGGTGGCGAATACCTACTGAAGAACAACCCCTACAAGGACACCAAGATACCCGTGGCGCAGTTCACGGCGGAGGGCGGCTATTACTTCAAGATACTGTCGGATGCCCGAAAAATCGTGTTTGTCTATGCCGGGGCTTCGGCTCTCGCCGGATATGAATCGGTGAATTGGGGTAAAAAAGTGCTGCATGACGGCTCCACGCTGCACGACCGGGACGCCTTCATCTACGGCGGTGCGCTGACGCTCGATGTGGAGTGCTATGTGGCAGACCGTATATCCTTGCTTGCCAACCTGCGTGAGCGTTGCCTGTGGGGTGGCGACACGAGGAAGTTCCACACGCAGTTAGGGTTCGGTGTAAAATTCATAATCGGATGAGCCTATGGGACTGACTGTGATTGACCTTGACATCAAAAATCTTTCCCTTGAAGATTTTATGAGGGCTATGGGCTATGAGCCTGTCGATAGAAACGCCAACCTGCTGATATACGAGTCGCCGTATTCGACAAAAGGCAATATCATCGTGGATACCGGCATAAACTGCTGGTATGACAAGGAGAAACCCGATAAGACCTATGGAGGGATTTACGACCTCGCCCATGAAATTACCGGAAGTGCCAACCGCTCGGAACTCAACCTGTTCATCGCATCCGAAATGAAAAAGGTGCGTGAGGTGAAGATGTACGGCGTCACTGCAAACGGCAAGGAGGCTGACGGAAACATTGTCGTGGCTTCACCCGTAAGGAACGCCAACCAGCCGAAGCCGGAACCACCCAAAAGGAAACGGGGGATGCGCCTATGAACATTGACGAACTCCGAAAAATCCCGCTGGCGGACTTCCTTGCACGGTTGGGGCATGAGCCAGTCAGAAGGAGCGGAAACGAGTTGTGGTATCTCGCCCCGTACAGGGGCGAGCGCACACCCTCTTTCCGTGTGAACGTGGCGAAACAGCTCTGGTACGACTTCGGGCTTGGCAAGGGCGGCGACATATTCACGCTTGCCTGTGAGTTTCTGCAAAGCGATGACTTTATGGCGCAGGCGAGGTTCATAGCGGAAGCCGCCAATATGACGGTTGCCGGATGGGAAAAGCCCACCTATCTCCCTAAGCCGGCCGAACCCGTCTTTGAGGATGTGGAGGTCGCCCCGTTGCTCAGCTCTCCGCTGACGGAGTATCTTGCGGAACGGTGCATCCCTTACGCCACCGCATCCCGCCACTGCTGCCGCCTAAATTACGGTGTGCGTGGGAAACGGTATTTTGCCATCGGTTTCCCGAACATGGCAGGGGGCTATGAAGCCCGAAGCCGCTTTTTCAAAGGGTGCATCCCGCCAAAAGATGTGTCTTTGGTAAAGGCGAGGGAAATCCCGGCTGGCGAGTGCCTCGTGTTCGAGGGCTTCATGGACTTCCTTTCGGCTGAAACGCTCCAAGTAACCGGTAACGCGGACTGCCTTGTGCTGAACTCCGTCGCCAACGTGAAGAAGGCGGTGGAACTGCTGGACGGCTACGGGCGTATCGGCTGCTTCCTCGACCGTGACGAAGCTGGACAGCGGACGCTTGCCACACTAACCGGACAATACGGGGAACGTGTCACCGACCGTTCCGTCCTCTATGACGGTTGCAAGGACTTGAACGAGTATCTGCAACAGACAACAAAAAAAGAAAAAACAACCATCTAAAAATCGAAGAATATGAATATACTGAATAACAGAAACAAGAGAACATCAATCTTCAAGGCGGTGGCGTTGTGCCTGATAGCCGCCGTGTCATTCACTCTCGTGTCGTGCGACGACGACATGGACATCCAACAGTCTTATCCCTTTACGGTGGAGGTGATGCCCGTGCCTAACAAGGTGACGAAGGGGCAGACGGTGGAAATCCGCTGTGAACTGAAAAAGGAGGGCGACTTCGCCAATACGCTCTACACCATCCGCTATTTTCAGTTCGAGGGGTGGAAAATCCAGTGTAAGCTGCCCCCTAAAACCAAGCGATTCTGCCCCCTT
>NZ_OBMS01000034.1:0-33377 GCF_900217715.1 Bacteroides sp. AR29 | reverse complement strand
AAACCCCTTCGAGTTTCCACTTGCGGAAATAGTAGTAAACAGTTTGCCAAGGGGCGAAGTCGGAAGGCAACATTCGCCATTGACAGCCACTTTTGCTGATATAGAATATGGCGTTCAGAATTTCTCTGAGACACTTTTTTCTAGTTCTTTCTTGTGGTTCTACAATATTTTTGATAACTTGCCACTGTTTTTCAGTTAGGTTAGTTGAATAATTGCTCATAACTATTTGTTTTGCAACCATAAAGTTACGAAAATTATTTCAATTAACCAACTGATTAACAGATAAATATAAATAATTTAATCATTTCAAAACAGCTTCTAAGATATTCTTTCATATCTTTCTTGCCTTTTGGTATAAGTACAAATTATCCAAATATCAGACAAACATTCTCTCACGGTATTCTGACGGAGTAGTGCCTGTATGCTTACGAAAAAAACGTGTCATCGTAGAATTCGATTGAAAATTAGTTCGTGAAACCACTTCCTTTATTTCAAGATTGGAGTCTTTCAATAAGACTTTTATCTCAAGTATGGTATATTCCACAATCCACTCTTTAGCCGAACGACCAGTATTATCTGTTATTAACATTGTCAGATATTTAGGTGAGATACACATCTTATCTGCATAAAATGCCACATCACGACTTATAGTATGATACTCTATAACCAAATAAAAGAATTCAAAAACCTGCTTCTCTTTACGTACAAACTTCACGGAAGCCATAGCCTTGGGGTTACTCTTATAGCCCACATACAAGTCCCAATAATAAACCCTCAATAAATACATCACCGATTCCCTCCTAAGAAAGGCACAAGATAAATCTACACGGCATGACAATATATGACAGAAATGAACAAAGCGCTTATACTCTTCTTCACTGAGCGGAGAGCTATAATATTTCCTCATATAGAAAAAATAGTCAAGTGTAAGCCTACCCAGCCCATTAATGGTATCCATAAACAATTTCTTTGGTACTTTAAAGAAAATAACGGCAAAGTCTGTACTGATTTCGGTTATACTTGCCAACTGATAAGGAAAAATAGTTATCAAATCATTCTTCACAACCCTGCGTTTATTAGAAAACACATTAAAAAGAGCAGAGCCTCCGGTACAAACTCCATTTATCCCTTCTTCTAGATATGTCGGAATCCCGTCAAGAGGCAAATCAATTACCTTTGTATAAATATTGAACTCCTCTAAATCAAACACACCACTTGAAAAAGGCCTATTATCTTTTGTAGCTTTTACCATATTTGTTTTAAATATTATGCTAAGTTACAAAAGAAAATCATTTTTAGATTATTTGTTCTAAAATTGCACATATATACTGAAGTTCAGTCAAAACTAAAGTATAAATTCTTATTCTATAAAGGGCTAAATAATATCCGATAGGGCAGAGATAATGGAATAAAAAAAGTCCCACAAATCGTTGAATTTATGAGACTTACCTATTCATTATCCAGTTAGTTCAGCGGAGAGACAGGGATTCGAACCCCGGGTGCCTCGCAGCACAACGGTTTTCAAGACCGCCGCAATCGACCACTCTGCCACCTCTCCAAAACTTCTTTTTCAGAAGTACTTTTCTTTTAAAGCGGTGCAAAGATACAAATCATTTTTTATTCTACAAACTTTTCTGCACAAAAACAGAGCAATTATACCAAAATTCTTGTTTATACCCACTACGGAACGAACATAACGGCATTTAGGCTATTTGTTGAAATTTATCAAGGGCAAGACAGAGTTTTATAACTTACTGGCTATCAGTATATTTACAAAGAGCCACATTCAGTATACGATTGAACCCTATTCAGTATACGACTGAATGGCATTCACTATACGACTGAATTAGGTTCAGAATACGACTGTTCCTTAAACCTACATCATTTGTAAATAATGCAGATTATTATTCGGTTCTTGTTTCAATTCATAAACCACATATAAAGAAAGTATTAACATCTCTACTCCCCCGGACATTCACTACCTAATAATAGTTATTTTATGCTGTTCAACATAAAAAGAGAAGTATCTCTTATAAAATTACGGAATTTATTCAGTATTTTTGCGCGCTCTAAAGGATAACATTATCTAACCTACTAACAAAAACAAATTTTATGGAATTGAACAAAACCTTTACCAATGGGCTTTGGAATAAAGAAATCAATGTCAGTGATTTCGTCAGTAAAAACATCGCACCCTATACCGGGGATGCATCTTTCTTGCAGGGACCTACCGAACGTACCAAACGTATCTGGGACATCTGTCTGAAGGCTCTCGAAGAAGAAAGGAACAACAATGGCGTCCGTTCACTGGACAATACCACCGTATCTACCATCACTTCTCATAAAGCCGGGTATATTGATAAGGACAATGAACTTATTGTCGGTTTGCAGACTGATGAACTGTTGAAACGATCCATCAAACCTTTCGGAGGCATCAACGTGGTAGCAAAAGCATGCCGTGAAAACGGAGTGGAAGTGGACGATAAAGTAAAAGACATCTTCACCCATTACCGCAAAACACATAACGACGGCGTATTCGATGTATATACCGAAGAAATCCGTTCCTTCCGCTCACTGGGATTCCTTACCGGATTGCCCGACAACTATGCCCGCGGACGTATCATCGGCGACTACCGCCGATTGGCTCTCTACGGCATCGACCGTCTGATTGAAGCCAAGCAGGAGGACTTGCGCAACCTCACCGGCCCGATGACCGAAGCACGCATCCGTCTACGCGAAGAAGTGGCAGAACAAATCAAAGCTTTGAAGGACATCAAGGTTATGGGCGAATATTACGGACTCGACCTCAGCCATCCGGCTACATCAGCTCAAGAGGCCGTGCAATGGGTATACATGGCATATCTTGCTGCCATCAAAGAGCAGGACGGAGCAGCCATGTCACTGGGTAACGTATCTTCGTTCCTCGACATTTTCATCGAATACGATTTGGCTCACGGCAAGATTGACGAGACGTTTGCACAGGAACTGATAGACCAGTTCGTCATCAAACTACGTATGGTACGCCATCTGCGCATGCAGTCGTACAATGATATCTTTGCCGGCGACCCGACTTGGGTGACCGAAGCCATCGGCGGACGCTTCAACGACGGACGCGTGAAGGTCACCAAGACTTCTTTCCGCTTTTTGCAGACGCTATACAACCTCGGTCCTTCTCCGGAACCGAACTTGACCGTATTGTGGAGTCCCGAACTGCCGGAAGGCTTCAAGGATTTCTGCGCCAAAGTTTCTGTAGATACCAGCTCCATCCAGTACGAAAACGACAACCTGATGCGCGAAGTGCGCAACTGCGACGATTACGGCATTGCCTGCTGTGTATCCTACCAAGCCATCGGCAAGCAAATCCAGTTCTTCGGCGCACGTGCCAACCTTGCCAAGGCCCTGCTGCTTGCCATCAACGGTGGCCGTTGCGAAAACACCGGAACTGTCATGGTGAAAGGTATTCCCGTATTGACCGGCGAGACACTGAAGTTTGAGGAAGTTATGGCCAACTACAAGAAGGTACTGACTGAAATAGCCCGTGTCTACAACGAGGCCATGAATATCATCCACTACATGCATGATAAGTATTATTATGAGAAAGCCCAGATGGCATTCATCGATACCGACCCACGCATCAATCTGGCATACGGTGTTGCCGGCCTTTCCATCGCCATAGACTCACTGTCCGCCATCAAATATGCCAAAGTCACTGCACGCCGCAACGAAATCGGCCTGACCGAAGGTTTCGACACCGAAGGCTCATTCCCCTGCTTCGGCAATAATGACGACCGTGTGGACCACCTGGGAGTAGACCTCGTTTACTATTTCAGCGAAGAACTGAAAAAGCTGCCTGTCTACAAGAATGCCCGTCCCACCCTTTCCTTGCTGACTATCACCTCCAACGTGATGTACGGCAAGAAGACCGGTGCCACTCCGGACGGACGCGCCAAAGGTGTTGCCTTTGCTCCGGGTGCCAACCCAATGCACGGACGTGACAAGAACGGTGCCATCGCTTCCTTGAGCTCCGTAGCCAAATTGCGCTACCGCGACTCGCAGGACGGCATCAGCAATACGTTCTCCATTGTTCCCAAATCACTGGGCCCGACACCGGAAGAACGTGTAGAGAACCTGGTAACCATGATGGACGGCTACTTCACCAAAGGTGCCCACCATTTGAACGTAAACGTACTGAACCGCGAAATGCTGGAAGATGCCATGGAACATCCTGAAAAGTATCCGCAACTCACCATCCGCGTTTCCGGCTATGCCGTGAACTTCGTGAAGTTGAGCCGCGAGCATCAGTTGGAAGTCATCAGCCGTTCATTCCACGAAAGAATGTAATATGATAAATGTACACTCCTACGAAAGTATGGGAACATTCGACGGGCCGGGTCTCCGGCTCGTCGTTTTCCTGCAAGGATGTCCGTTCCGTTGTCTGTATTGTGCCAATCCGGATACGATTGATGTAAAAGGAGGCACTCCCACCACTCCGGAAGAGATTCTGCAAATGGCTATCAGCCAAAAGGCATTCTTCGGGAAGAAAGGAGGTATTACTTTCTCCGGCGGTGAGCCTACCCTGCAAGCAGAAGCGCTGATTCCTCTTTTCAAGGAGCTGAAGGCGAACGGCATCCATATCTGTCTGGACAGTAACGGAGGCATCTGGAATGAAAAGGTGGAAGAGCTCTTTAGTCTGACTGACCTCGTGCTGCTGGACATCAAGCAATTCAATCCCGAACGCCACCGTACGCTGACGGGACGAAGCAACGAACAGACACTCCGCACCGCTGCCTGGCTCGAAGAACATGAACACCCCTTCTGGCTGCGCTATGTACTGGTCCCCGGTTACAGCGATTCGGAAGAAGACACCCGCCTGCTGGGTGAAAGTCTTGGCAAATACCAGCAGATACAACGGGTGGAAATACTTCCTTATCACCGTCTGGGTGTTCACAAATACGAAGCCATGGGATGGGATTACAAATTGAAAGAAGTGAAGGAAAATACTCCGGAACAACTGGAACGGGCAGAAAAACTGTTCAAAGAGTATTTCACGAATGTGATAACCAACTAAAACAGAAAAGCAAGGCTGTCCGGATATGATTCCAGACAGCCTTGCTTTTCATTTATAGGGTAAGAATCCTATTCTTTCAAGTTATAGGTAATCTGCTGTACATCATCACTACTGCCACCCACCATAAAGACGAAATCACCAGGTTCTACCATATAATTCATCTCATTGTCATAGAATCCCAGTGCATCGTCAGTTATCTGAAAAGCTACAGTTTTGCTTTCACCCACATTCAGATGAATTTTCCTGAAGCCCTTCAATTCCTTTATCGGACGCGTAACAGAGGCTACCTTATCCTGCACATACAATTGAACTACTTCCTCTCCTGCACACTTACCGGTATTAGTCACTTTTACCGACACCTCCGTATGGACGCCTGCAGCCTTGCCCGGCAGCAGTTTCAAATCAGAATATCCAAAATCCGTGTACGAAAGCCCATATCCGAAAGGATAGGCAGGCTCAGTGGAAGCATCGATATAAGATGCCTTATAGGTCTGTTTCAATGCGGTAGGGCGGCCGGTGCTCTTATTCTGATAATAAATGGGAATCTGTCCTACGTGTGCAGGAAATGTCATGGGCAATTTAGCCGAAGGATTATACTCTCCCCACAACACATTGCATATGGCATTGCCGGCCTCACTTCCCAGCCACCAAGTACACAGTACCGCATCAGCATGTTCCCTTATCTCATTGAAGATTACCGGACGCCCACACATGACAAGAGCAATGACAGGTTTTCCAGTCTTTGCCAGTTCCGACACCAGCTTCTGCTGCCCCTCGGGTATGGCTATATTCACTTTGGAAGCCTTCTCGCCACTCTGACCGAATCTCTCGCCTACCGCCACAACAATGACATCCGAAGCCTCAGCAGCCTGTAATGCTTCCTGCAATCCGGTCAACTGATTGCTCTTCATATCATAGCCTTCAGCATAGCTCACCTCCAGTCCTTTCCGGACCAATGCATCATATAAGGTCACCACTTTGTTCCGGTCCGTAGTGGCAGCCCAAGCACCTGCCATATCGTACTGGGATTTTGAGAGTCCTCCTATCAAGGCTATCTTCCTCGTCTGTGCCGTCAACGGAAGCACAGATTCCCTATTCTCCAGCAATACAACGGAACGCTCGGCCATACGGAGCGAAGCATTACGGACTTCGGGCGCATTGAGTATTCTGGCCGCTCTTTCCGGATTACAGTAGCGAAAAGGGTCCTCAAACAATCCCAACTCATATTTCTTCTCCAAAATACGCCGTACTGCATCATCAAGCACACTCTCCTTTACTTTCCCTTCTTGAACAAGCTCCTTCAGATAAGTCAAGTAGCAGGTACTTACCATCTCCATGTCCAGACCAGCATTCAGCGCTTTGGCTGCGGCATCTTTCTTGTCAGCAGCATAACGGTGGTTCACCAATTCCTCTACCGAATTATAATCGGACACAACAAATCCCTTAAATCCCCACTGCTCTCTCAATAGCCGGTTGAGCAAGAAATCATTGGCAGTACAAGGAATATTATTAAAATCATTGAAAGCACTCATCACGGTAGCTGCTCCTACCTTTATGGCCGCCTTATAGGGAGGCATATAAAAATTGGCAAAGTGGCCCATTGACATATCCACACTATTATACTCCTTTCCTGCTATCGGTGCACCATATCCGGCAAAATGTTTCATACATGCCATGACAGTCGTCGTGTCTGCCAAATCGTCTCCTTGCAAGCCTCTGACACGCGCCTCCGCTACCCGAGAACCATAATAAGGGTCCTCACCGGCCCCTTCCATGACGCGTCCCCAACGTGCGTCCCACGAAATATCCACCATCGGGGCAAAAACCCAGTTCAAACCATCGGCGGCACTTTCCAAAGCATTGTAGCGTGCAGCTTCCTCAATCATGGCCAAATCGAAACTTGCAGCCTCGGCAAGCGGAAGCGGAAATCCGGTACGATAGCCGTGGATAACATCCAGTCCGAAAATTAAAGGAATGCGCAAACGCGATTGCAAAGCAAGCTCTTGATAACAGCGTATATCCTTTACTCCTATCACATTCAGCATAGAGCCTATTCTGCCTTGCCGGACATACTCTTCTTTAGGAATATTTCCACCGTCGGGTCCGGTAAAATTCCCTCGGTAGGTGCATTGTGCAAGCTGGCCTATCTTTTCATCCAGCGTCATCTGCTTCATCAAGCTTGAGATGAATTTCTCCTTCTCCGTAGTTTGTGCCGAGGTAAAGGTGTTACCAAGTCCCCACAGACAAACCATCAGTATTATTATCTTTTTCATACTGCCATTCTTGTTTTGATATTTATTTTATCATAAAACAACAGTTGCCTTCAATGGTAAATCAGCTGAAGAAGGACCTGCCAGAATCTCAAAAGTCCCCTTTTCCACTACAAACCGATGTGATTCCACATCATAGTAGGCAAAGGCTTCCTCATCCAGCAATATCCGAACGCGCTTGGTTTCACCCTTCTTCAAGTAAACCTTATCGTAGCCTTTCAACTCCTTCAATGGACGCGGAACAGAACATTCCACATCCCGCACATATACCTGAGCCGCTTCCGCAGCATCCATCTTTCCGGTATTCTTGATGTCAAAGCTTACCGTAACCCGGCTTCCCCCCGTCTTCTCAACACTCAGATTACTATATTCAAAACTACTGTATGACAGTCCATACCCGAAAGGATAGAGCGGTTGCTTTCCGTTCCGGTCATATCCCCTATAACCTACGAAAACACCTTCGGCATACTGCACCCGTTTATGAGGTACATTGCGATTGTCATAATAATTACCATATACCGGATTATCTTCCCATTTTTCCTCGATGCTGACTGGTAGTTTGCCACTTGGCGAAAGCTTGCCCGTAATGATTTCGGCAAGGGCCTTTCCACCCTCCTGCCCCGGATACCATGCCATCAAAATAGCTTGTACACTCTGCCCCCAATTGCGGAAATCTATTCCACCTCCGGCATTCACCACCACAGCCACATTATCATGAAGTGAAGCCACTTTATTAATGAGATATTCCTGCCCGTATGACAATGCAAACGGACGGTCGAACCCTTCACCTTCTGTACTGCTGTTGAACCCGGCACATACAATAACATTCCTGGCATGCTTCAGTGAAGAGGCCAAACGCTCCTCATCCATCATTCCTGCCTGGAAACTGACAGTCGCCTCACCCACATTATCAAAATATTCAATACGCAACCGGTATATCTCCCCTGCACTGACCTGCATAAATGCACTGCGGGTACTGAATGAATGGTTCCCCCAATCTCCGGTAATCAGCTTATCGTTTACAAACAGACGGTATCCGTCATCGCCAGCCAGCTGGAACTTGACAGTTCCATCCTTGTCAGCCTTGTAAACTCCCGTCCAACGGGCAGAAAACTGATCTACCGGCATGCCGTCGAACGGTGCACCGTATTTCCAGGCATGGTCTATGGCAGGCTCTATGGCAGCTTGAAAGAGTTCTCCGGTAAGATTACGAGTATTATAATATTCGCCCTTAAAACCGTTTTGCGTAAAACTGCCATCCGTATAAATCTGTTGGGACATATCCTTATAAAGAATGCTGTCAGACAGCAGCTCTATCTGTCTGCCGCCCTTCAACTGAACCATACCTTCATAGAGTGACACTACCGAATAAGGGGTGACAAATCCGCTTCCTCCTCCTGTGGGAATAATATCGGCATTAGGCCCGATTACCAATGTTCTACCGTTCCGGTAAGGCAACGTACCGTTGTCATTTTTCAATAAGACTACTCCTTCTCTCGCCAAGTCAAGTGCAATTTCCTTAGACTGTGCATTGTCTTTATCGATAGATTTATCTTCTCTCGGAGTATCAAGTGCTCCAAAAGCAATCAATGTCTGGAGTATATGCCGGACTTTGGCGTCAATGGTCTCTTCCTTCACGATACCATTCTCTATTGCCGGAATAAGAATTTCCCTGGTCATAAATTTACCGACGGGCATTTCCAAATCCAACCCTCCATTAGCGGCTCCCACACCGGAATATACAGATGTCCAGTCAGACATCAGGATACCTTTAAATCCCCACTGTTTGCGCAGTACATCAATGTTCAGCCAGCTATTTTCGGTGGCATGTACCCCGTTCAGCGGATTATAGCTATCCATAACCGCCCCTACTCCTGCTTCCTGCACAGCTTTTCGGAACGCGGGAAAATAAATTTCCTGCAGCGTGCGCTCATCCACATCTGAGCTGGCATGATGTCTGCTCCACTCCTGGTTATTGGCCGCAAAATGCTTCACCGTAGCCATAACTCCCTCTTCCTGCACTCCCAAGATATATTCTTTAGCAGTTTCGCCCGTCAAATAAGGGTCTTCACCAAAATACTCATAGTTTCGCCCGCATAGAGGAGAGCGGTAGATATTGACTCCAGGCCCCAACAGAATACTTACCCCACGGGCCTTTGCATCCCGGGCCAAACCATGTCCCAGCTCTCTAGCCAACTTACGGTTCCATGTCGAAGCCGACAAGATGCCACAAGGATACAAGGTACTTTGAGTATTGTTACGTATGCCTTGCGGACCATCGGCCATCCTGATTTCGGGTATGCCAAGCCGGGGTACAGCCCGGATATAAAAAGATTTGGGACCGGAAATGTAATCGATTTTTTCTTCCAGCGTCATTTGAGAAACCAACTCCCTGGCACGCTGCTCCACCTGGGGAGTAATACACACTTGTGCTTTTGCCGTGATTGCACAACAAAGCAATAGCCCGCTTAAGGCTACTTTCTTTTTAATCTTCATTTTGTCTATTTTACTACGTGTTTGTTATATTGCCGGGCATGTCCCGACCTACTTTCTTTCTTCTCAATCAATAAAAAACCGTGTCCCTTCATCCACCAACGAAGAAACACGGCCGAAAGTTATTAAGAAAATTCTGAATCTACAAGAAAGTGGACAAAAACATGTCTGTCCTGCTATCAATAAGTAAGACGTATACCGGCCTGCAACGTAAAGTTACACGGGTTCTCCTTGCGTATAGTCTGTATCGACGAACCGTCATCAAAGAAATAAGATACTCCCGGTTCCACATACAGGCCCACCCTATTGCTTATGTTATACTGGGCACCGACAGCACTCATGACAGAAAGCTGTACCGGTTTCACAGTCTCACTCTCAGTACCAATCTTGCCATACACACATTTTTCAATGGCACCCCCCGCCGAAACGTACATCGTAAAGTTCTTTGCATCCACAAAGTTCCAGTTGGCCCGTACCGGAATGCCAATATAATGCAGCTTCTGGCTTATCTTTTCCGAGCTGCCCTCATACCTTACGTCAGAAGCAAGATAGGTATACGTCAGCCCGCTTTCCACAGAGAAACCCTTCGCCAAGTTTTTCCGCACCGAAACACCGAAACTGAGCGGTTGTTTATGGTTTATATCCGCAATTTTCTTTTCGCGTCTTTGCAGATAGGGCATACCATCCTTAAAAACCAGTTCCTGCCCGTCGGGAATAGTAACAATGCCATTGGCCGTAGAGGATAAATCTACGTTACCGCCATAAATAGGACTTCCAGGCATGTAGTCCGACATCACATTCGCTTCCCCTTCATTCGCCAATGAAAAACCTCCCGTATTTCCTACGGACAAGCCAACCGCCCATCCTTTAGCATCCCTACCAGAACTGTTTTTTTCCGGAAGATGCAGTTTGTCCCGGCCTGACGGACGATAGCGGTCTTCCCTTGTCTCCGGTTCCTCGGCCTGCATTGTAGTTTCATGGTCCGTATCTTCCACTACCGGTTCTTCCGCCTGCTGTCCAATACCGACAACCTCATCTGCAGTTTCAACCGGCAGCATTTCCTCCTGCTGTTCTTCGCCAACCGATATTCTGATATGTTGTGCAACCAAAGGGTGACTTGCCTCCTTATTGGGCGCCGATGCATTTCCATGTGCCCGATAAGCAGGCTCTATGGAATTAGTCCGTATGGCAGGTACTGTCTGTTCCGGCAAGACGTCCGGAGCCACAGCCAAAGCGGGCACTGACGTATGCCGCATTTCATTCCCTACCGGACTCTGCAACAGCCACAGACTGACGGACGAAACCGCCACCAGCAACACAGCTGCCGCGGCCACCGCCCAGCGACGGAAAGGTATCATCCTATGCGGTCCGGTTATCGGAGCTCCGGAAACGGACAATTCCTTCTCCAACCGCTCCCATCCGGCAACCGGCAGCGGTTCGGAATAGTCTTCCAGCTTGTCCTTTATCTTTTTCAACCACAATTCATCTTCCATACGTTCCTTCATTTAATCATTTCTTTTCATCCACTCACGTACTTTTGCCGCTAAAGTCGCTTTAGCACGCGTCAACTGCGAGGCAGAGGATTTTTCATTAATTCCCAATAGTCGAGCAATCTCCTTATGGGATTTCTCTTCAAAAATATATAAGTTGAATACGGTACGATAGCCGGCAGGCAATTCACTGATAAACTGCATTAGTACCTTTTGAGGAATGACATCTATTGACGAACCTTCCGGTTCCTCATAAGCTTCGGGTGCATTCTCCAAGGCCGATGACTGATTCATCACATCATTTTTCCGCAAATACTGCAATACCGTATTCACCATTACGCGTTCCATCCATGCCCGCAGAGAGCCCTCTCCCCGCCAAGTGAACTTATCGAAAGAATCAAAAAGTTTCAGAAAACCGTCATGCATCAGGTCTTGGGCAGTCTCCCGGTCACCTGCATAACGGAGGCATACGCTGAGCATGCGTCCCGCATAGCGCTCATACAGTTCTTTGCGGGCAAGGTTGTCCCCTTGCCTACAGCGTTCTGCCAATTCCTGTTCTTCCATTCTCTCTTTTAACACGTGTTTACCTTAAAAATGCAACTGGCGCAAAAATACTGCATCAGGCAGAGAAGAAAATCACACTTTTATTTCTTTAACAGTATACTACGCAGTATTTAGCTTTTCACCGCATTTTCTGAATGCAAAAATAAGTTTTAAACAGAAAAGAGCTAAAACCTACCACTTATGAAGAAACTGAGAATGACATTGGCAGCATCCATGCTTTTATTCCTGACTGCCATTGTATTGCAATCATGCCTGGACGATTGGGATGACAAATATGACACTTTGTTCGCCGTAGGTACGGTAAAGGTCATCGAAGGAAAAGACTACTATTTCTCACTGGACGAAGGCAGTAAACTATATCCCAGTGACACAACCTATGTTCACAACTATGCCGTAATAGACGGCCAGAGGGCTTTCATCTACTTCCGCGAACTGGAAGAGAAACTTCCAGGCTACGAATACAATGCCCAAATAAAGCACATCGAAAATATTCTGACCAAAGACATCTACTCCATGCCTGCCGAAAAGGCGGACAGTATCGGAGACGACAACATCAACGCCACGGATTTATGGATTACGGGTGAGTATCTGAACATCAAGTATCAATTCTACCACAGTAACAACGAAGATAAGAAGCACATGCTGAACCTGGTCATCAACGAAGCATCCACCGGCGAGAACGACAAACCGGATTACGTCAATCTCGAATTCCGCCACAATGCCTACAATGACAGCCAGCTCACACTGGGCACCGGACTGGCCTCCTTCAAGCTGGACAATATAGCGGAACAACTGAAAGAGAAAAAAGGGCTGAACATCCGTGTCAAAAGTCTATATGACGGTGAACGGTTCATGACCATAGACATTAAAAAAGAAAATAACTAAATCTCCTAAAAACACATTTTTCAACATCTCAATGAGAAGTGGAGTAACATTTCAATATGTTGCTCCGCTTTGTTTTTCCATAACTTATCAGAATTCATTGTTCAAGCAAGTCAGCCTCAACGAAGCGTTGAACGCTTCGGCAGACAATCGCGTCCTGACCTGTACCTGCACGCTGCTCTTCGGCTGGACATCAAAATAATTGTCGCTATATACACTTTCATTGTCAGCAACGGACAAGCATACGGCACGGGCAAACTTGTCTGTTGATACCGTCACTTCATATCCGCCTTCAATGGAACGGACTTCGGTCTGCAAATCCACTTTCGGATAATTCATATTCTTCTGCTTATCCAGACAGTAGTTGTTATGGTACACCCTGCCCGATTTGTCCGTATAGTCTACGCGGACATATACCGTTCCTCTATCCACCCCCTCCAGCAGCTTGGCAAGCGGTGCGGAAAAACAGACACGGCTGTCATTGCCGGAAATGCCGACAGACTTGTCCCAGTGATAAACCACGGTTCCGTCGAACCGGCAGACCTGGAGCTGCAGCCGGCCGGAAGTATTCTCCAAGCGGTCGGACACTGCATATACTTTCAAATCATCCCCCTCCACTACCGGAGAAATCAGGATGTCATCATAGACCTTGCGAGTATAATAGTGCTGCGCCTTCCAGCGTCCGTAATAGTCACGGCTCGCCCAGGAAGCTACGGGCCAACAGTCGTTGTGCTGCCAGAAAAGCGTCCCCATATTATACGGCATCTGGCGGCGGTGCGACTCGATGGCCGTCTTGATGGCATCTCCCTGCAGCACATGGTTCATATAAAGGAATGCCCGGAAATCACGCGGTTTTTTATATTCATTCAACAGGTAAGTCTCAATCAGCCCGTTGGCATGGTCGCCACCACGCTGATGGGACATCATCACCTCGGAACGTATATCCCAGTCTTCGGGGTAAGGAGCATAGCGCTTGACGGAGTCGAACTCTGGAAAAGACTGAAAGCCGTACTCGCTGAAAAAGCGGGATTTCTCGCTGTCATAATCAGAAATGGGTGCTTTACCATGCCAGACACTCCAATAGTGGCGGTCCCCGTCAGTAGTACCGGACATCTCTCCCTCGAATGCGAACGGAGAAGAAGGCCAATAGAAGGTTCCGGGTGCATACTCCCTGACCACCCCGGGTAAGGTGACATGATACTGCTGCCGGTACTGTGCCCAAATCTTGTCGGCATATTCCTTGTTCTGCCGTTCTATCTCACGCTTCCAGCCCCAGCCCAGCCAGGCATCCTGGCATTCATTATTTCCACACCACAAAGCAATGCAAGCATGATTGCGCAAACGTTTCACATTGTCCACCGCCTCCTGATGGATATTATCGAGCAGGGCGCCTTCTGCCGGATACATGCTGCAGGCAAACATAAAGTCCTGCCAAATCATAATTCCATGCTCATCACACAAATCATAGAAGACATCGTTCTCATAGATACCTCCGCCCCAGACACGCAACATATTCATGTTTACACCGGCGGCATCGAGAATCGTCCTTTTATAATTCTCGGGAGTGACGCGCGGCAGGAAGTTATCCGAAGGGATGTAATTGGCTCCTTTGGCAAAAACCGGACGCCCGTTCAACTCTATATAGAAAGTATGCCCGTCCTTATCCGGCTGATGCACCACCTTCAAAGAGCGTATACCCACCCTTTCGGTTTTAGAATCCAACAATTCCCCACCTGCAATGATATCCGTACGGAAACGGTAAAGAAAAGGCTCCCCCAGTCCATTACTCCACCACAGCTTCGGCTTGTGAAGGACGAAATCAACGGTCACCCGATTGGTGCCTCGCTTCAAATCCGCTTGCCACTCGCCAAGCACTCTTCCGGTAGCCTCATCCGTTATCGTGACCAACACTCCATTCATATCCTTATCGGCATCCAGCTCCACATGTCCGGCAATCACGGCCCTGCCTGCACCGACTTCCTTCTGCTCGATAAACACATCGTTGATTCTCAAATCGCTCCAAGCCCTGATATACACCGGACGCCAGATGCCGGAGGTAACCAGACGTGGGCCCCAATCCCAGCCATAATGATAACCCGCCTTACGGGCAAAAATGCTTATCTTCTTGTTGAACAAGCCCCCGTTTTCAGACTGGTCATTGGATGCCGGATACTGGTAGGGAAGTGCATCCCATTTGGGGACGTCTATCTTTACCGGCGAATGGAAGTACACCTTCAGTATATTATTCTCCTCCCTGATGTACTGCCTAACGGGGATAGACCAGCAGCGAAACATATTGTCCGCTTTCAGTATACATTCATCATTCAAATAAACGTCAGCGTAAGTATCCAGCCCCTCGAACACAAGCTCCATATTCTCTTTCCGCATCATGTCGGCAGCAAGAGTAAAGCAAGTTTCATAAACCCAGTCTTCCTTGTCAATCCATTGTAATCCCCGTTCGTTCAACCGGAAAAACGGGTCTTCAATAATCTTGTTCTGCAGTAAGTCCGTGTGGACTACTCCCGGAACTGTAGCCGGATACCAATTGGTCAGTCTCGCCTGCCGGAATTTCCAGCCTTCATGAAGGTTCTTTACCACTGTTTTTAGTTTCATACGAGTGTGTTTCATAGCTTTCTTTGACTACTCTAAATTACGGATAGACAAAAATACGACATTCAAAGGATACTTTATAATATCTTCTTAACGAAACATGATACAATCCCGTACACACCTACCGGGTCAGCGTCGCTGCACATCTGCTGCAGTGTGACTGCAAACGTGTTGCAGCGCTACTGCATATATGCTGCAGTGACACTGCATATGTGTTGCAGCGCCACTGCAAAGCTGAATGCAGTAGCACTGCAAAAAGCATGCACTTGCTTTGCAGTGGCAATGCATTATCCCATCGCCTTATTCGGGCTTTCGATAATCCTCGCTTCTTCGCTGTGCCCATCAGTAGGCAGCCTCAGCAACGGGAGATTGATGACACAAATTATACTTCACTGGGCGGAACACCAAACTGCCGCTTGAAGCTGCGCGAGAAGTTGGCCAGCGAAGAAGCTCCCACCTTGTAACACACTTCGCTCACAGTGTATTTGCCCGTCTGCAGCAGTTGCATAGCCGTGTTCATGCGATAAGTGATAAGAAAGTTCTGCGGTGTTTGTCCCGTCAACGACTTGACTCGGGCATACAAGCTGCTGTAGCTCATCAGCATTTCCTTTGCCAGCGAGGTAATGCCGAATGCCTCGTCATCCAAGTGCTTGTCCAGCAACGTGTGCAAATTCTCCAAAAACTGACGGTCTTGTTCATTAAGTATCGCTTCTCGCGCCTCTCCCCTCGGTAGGCTTTCCGAGGTGAGGTTTTGCACAATCCATTGCATCCGTTTACGGTTTTCCAACAGATTGTTTATGACGGCTTTCAGATAGAAGGGGTCGAAGGGCTTGCCCACGTAGGCATCAGCACCACAATCCAGTCCTTTGATACTGCTGTCCATATCGTTCTTTGCCGTTAGCAGAATAATGGGAATACGCCCCCAATCGGCACTTGTCTTGATAGTCTTGCACAACTCGTAGCCGTCTTTCCGAGGCATGACCACATCACTCACAATCAGTTCAGGCAACTCCATCTCTAATCTGTCTATGGCTTCCTCTCCATTTTCCACGACAACGATATTGTAATCTGGCGACAACAGCACTCGCAGGTATTCGCGCACCTCCTGATCGTCTTCTACAATGAACAGCGTGTTCTCCTTAGAGACTACTTTTTCTACGGCATTCGTCTCGACTGCCGGTATGGGTATCTTGTACTCATTGTCTTGTGCCCGTTCCTCGGGACTATATGCTGTCAGCGATTGTGGGATACTAAGAGTGAAGCAAGCCCCCTGAGGGTGCTTGGAAGTGTAGTCTATGTTTCCCTTATGCAGGTGTGCCAAATATTGCGCATAATTCAGACCGATGCCCTTACCATTCACATTGGGGTATTTCTTATCAGCTCCCAACCGTTCAAAGCGATCAAACAGTTGTTTCTGTTTTTCGGGCAAAATACCTTGTCCCGTATCGGCCACGCATATTTGTACGTTTTTCCCGTCGCTTTCCACAGTAATGTCGATACTCCCCCCTTCAGGTGTGTACTTAATGGCGTTACTGAGCAAGTTATAAAATATCTTTTCCACCTTCTCCGTATCAAAACAAGCCACCGTATCCTGCTTCTGTTCAGCGTGCATGTTTATCGTCAGCCCTTTTTCGTGGGCAATAAACCGGAAGTTCGCTATCTGTGCCTGAACGAAAGCTACCGGGTCTACCACGGCAACCCGGAGTTGCTTCTCGTCCTTCTCACCTTCCTTGGGGTCAAGCAACTGCTTCACAAGCCGCAACAAGCGGTCGGCATTGCGCAACATGATATCCACCAAGCCACGCTCATGTTCATTCAGATTGTTTTCTTTCGCCAGTTCTTTCAACGGGGCATATACCATGGCTAGCGGTGTACGTACTTCGTGCGAAATGTTGGTCACAAAGTCTATGTGTGCCTGATTTATCTCCCTTTGGTACTTGACCAATGCCAGTCTCTCCTCTTGTGTCCGCCAACGTATAATTAGCCGGATGACCAGTAGCACCAGCCCGATACCGACCAGCCAGTATAACACAATAACCAAGGGCGTAGCCCATGGTGCAGGGTGAACAACCACCTCCTTGGTCAGTTCGTTCTTGCACCACTCTCCGCTCAGTATGCGAGCTTTCACCTTGAACGTATATTTTCCGGTAGGCAGGTTGGAATAGGCCACCCGCTTGTTGGAACCAGCGTCAATCCAGTTCTTGTCGAAGCCCTCTAGCATATAGGCATAGTTCAGCAGAGAACCCGCCTCTAACTTTAATGCCGAATAGTAGAACGTAACTGTATTCTCCCGATAAGACAACGATAGTTTTTCCTCGCTCTTATTATGTATTCCCCCGTTCACCAATATCATGTCCAGATTCAGCGGGATATCCGGTTCTTTCTCGATGGGTACATCCGGATAAATGACTGTAATGCCACCCGAGCCTCCGAAAAACAAGGTACCGTCTGGTGCCACTGCCGCACAATTCAGCGCATACAGCTTCCCCTTGCAGAAGTAGTTATCATATAAATAAGAAAATGTTTTTTCCTGCACATCATACTTTCCTATATGCGTAGACGAACTAAACCAGATGTTCCCTTCCTTGTCTTCGATTACTGCCTTCAAGCTGTTGTCTATCAGTCCCGACGATAAATCAAACCGCTCCAGCCATTGTGTGCGTGGGTCGTAATGCACCAGCCCGGTATTGTAAGTCCCTATCCAGTACGTATTGTTCCTATCGATAATAAGTGAATTCGGGTTGGGCAAATAAAGAGAATCCAACGGGATGAACTGTTGGTCTTCACCAAATTTATAGATACCGTTGGCCACCGTATAGAGAATCATTGTACCCGATGGGCGCAATGTCTGCAACTGCGAAAACGAAATGCTGCCCGGTGCATACCGGTAAGTGAACTTCCCGTCGGCCGCCAGCGTGGCAAATCTATCAGCCAGCGTAACCCAAATACGTCCTTCCTTGTCTTCACTGATGGAAAACACATTGGCCGGGAAGGTATAATGGTTCTCTTCCCGTACGATTTTCCCCTCCCGGATAGCATACTGCCGCACCTCCGAACGGTTCCGGATGACCCACAACCTATTCTTCGAGTCAATAAAAATATGCCCGTAAAGGCCACCATCTGCCAAGTGGAAAGCTATCTTATCACCACCTATATCATAACTGGCAATATCGTGCGAGGAGCGCATCCACAAATAGCCCTCATAGTCGAACAAAAGATTTTTCACGAAGGGGTCTTCCAAGCGTTCGAAGATGGACGACAAATTGTTAAAGGCTGCCTTTTCGGGATAATAGTGAAAGTCGTTCTCTTGATCAGACAGCCATATTCCGTTGTTTGTATCGATGAAACAGACATATCTATCCCCCTTCAACTGTTGCTGCACATGGATACGTGTCAACACCCGTCGAGCCACATCGTAACGGTACATTCCCTCACCCGAAATACCTATCAGCAGGAAGTTTTGCCAATAAGGAAGCACGAAGTGTATTTTTTTGTTCTGTGTAGCCTCCATAAAGTCAGTAGGTAAAAGCAGTTCTTCCCACGTCTTTGCGTCATAACACAATAATCCTTTACTTGTAGTCACCCACATGTGGTGGCTGGCGTCTTCCACAATACTTTCTATATAGGTATCCTTAGAGCCATTCAGCGTCCGCAACAAGTTCAAGTCTCTGTCCAATATATAAATATCTGTGGCATGGTGCCTAGCGTTGGCCGTCCACACTTGCTTTTGACTGGAAATGGTAATAGCACCGACTATGCTCATGCCTGGTTGTAGATAATATTTTTCCTCTTTCAGCGTCTGCTTGTTCACCTTGGCCACCCCCTTACGATCAGTAATAATGAGCCACTCGTTATCCAGATCCAGCACACGCCCTATGGGATTGAAGCCTACCTGTTGCGGATGTCTGAATATACCATCCTCCCACACGCACAATCCGCATTCATTTGACATCCACAAACGGTTATTGGCATCAAACATTAAATTATCCACATAGTCGCTATTGAGCGCTGTGGACTCTTCTTGCGCATAATATACAGTATAATTCGAACCGCTGAAACGGTTCAACCCGTGATTGGTCCCTATCCAGATGTAGCCTTTGGGATCTTCGGCAAACGAAGTAATGAAGTTACTTGATATCTGTTCTACCAGCGGAAACTGGGCTGGCAGGGGTACAGACCACAACATCAGTAATAAGGCATAAATACCTTTCCATTGCAGTTTGAGTTTTTTCATACAAGTAGTATGTCATTTAAGGTTCACGTGAAACATCAGTATTCTTTTTCTCTGTACAAAATTATATAAAACGAGCGATAATCAAAATATATCCTTGCTTTTGTCAAAAAGTACATGAGCAATAAATGGGGTTCCAACTTAGAGATTAGCGGTTAGTGATGGGTGGATACAAGTAAGAAAGGCTTATTAGGAATATATAGGCAAAGACTTGTCTCAATGTTGAAATCATACGCTTTAAACAACATTAAGTAGATTTTGATAAATCAATTAAAGATTTTGATAACATTATACAAACGATTTTCACCACATTTGGGGCGATAAAAGACCAAATGTTATGCGAATAAGTAAATCTGGTATTATGAAGTTGAAGACGGTTTCCTTACTATGTGTAGGAAGCGTTTTGCTGTGCGGCATTTTAGCTTGCTCCAACCAGGCCAAGCAGAGCACAGAGGAAAACAATGATGAACAACAATTGTTCATTGGTGATAACATTGCCGTAGCTCAGACCCAATACGGCAAAGTGAAGGGCTTTATATTAAAGGGTATCTACAATTTCCGTGGAGTGCCTTACGGGGCAAGCACGGCGGGTGAGAACCGCTTCATGCCTCCTCGAGAACCCGAACCGTGGGAAGGCATTCGACCTGCTGTATTCTGGGGTGACACAGCCCCACAAAAGACCAAGGGGAAGTATCGCAACAGTTACAGCACGCTTGTAGACCATTGGAACTATTATGATGTAAGCGAAGACTGCCTTATGTTAAATATTTGGACGCCCGGACTGACGGATAACAAGAAGCGTCCCGTGCTGGTGTGGCTACATGGAGGCGGCTTTACCAACGGTAATGGTATTGAACAAGATGGTTATAATGGCGAAAATATCAGCCGTTATGGTGACATCGTGTTCGTATCCATCAATCATCGTTTGGGGCCTATCGGGTTTTCCGATCTTTCGGTGGCCGGTAAGGGATTCGAAGCATCGGGCAATGTGGGCATTCTCGACCTGGTCGCCGGCTTGAAATGGGTACACAACAATATCGGGCAATTTGGCGGAGACCCCGACAATGTCACTATCATTGGCCAATCGGGCGGTGGTTCCAAAGTGTGTACTCTGGTGGCCATGCCCGAAACGCAAGGGCTTATCCACAAGGCCATAGCTTTGAGCGGAAACTCTGCTGATGCCATTGACAAGAATTACAGTGCAGCCGTAGGCAAAGTAATCTTGCAGGAAGCCGGCTTGAAGCCTTCCGAAGCAAATAAATTACAGCAGATGCCGTGGCTCGACTATATTGAGTTAGCAAACCGTGCTATGGCCAAGTATAACGAACAAGCTGGTATTACCGGTCGCCGCAGCAACTTCGGTCCTATCGCTGACGGTACACATATTCCTATGGGTGGATTTTTTACCAATCCCTCAGCCCCCTCGGCCAACATCCCAATGATTTTCTGCACTACCAATTGCGAATTTTCCCTGAGTCGTGACAACTCCACTTTGGAGCAGATAGACAAGAAACAATTAGTTGAAATGATAAACCAGATGAAAGGTGGGAACGGTGACAAGATAGTCGACGCTTATGCCAAAGCCTTCCCAGACAAAAAGCCTATCGAGTTGCTTGGTTTAATATTGAGTTCACGTGAAAATGTCATTGCTACAGCCAACCAGAAGCTGACACAAAAGGCCCCGGTCTATTTGGCATGGTTCGGTTGGAATCCTCCCTTGTTCGACGGCCGCATGCGCGCCTTCCATTGTCTGGACATCTGCTTCTGGCTGAAGAACACCGACTTAATGATTACCCATACAGGCGGTGGTAAGCGTCCGCGCGACCTTTCTATGAAAATGACCGATGCTTTGTTGAACTTCATGCGCATCGGCAATCCCAATTGTGCAGGCCTGCCCGAATGGCCACAGTACACAGCTGAGAAGGGTGCCACGATGATGCTCAACGATGTCTGTGAGGTGGTTTACGATCCCGATAGGGAAGCACGTGAATCCTTAAAATAAAGCTCTTCATTTTTTATTTAAAGATTGTTGCACTATACAACGTGAGAGATATGTTGAAAAGTAGTTTTGTGTGAACCCTAAAACACGAAAGAGAATGTATTATCCTTAATATTAACCTTATAATTAAAATGTGAGAAATGCATATGAAAAAAAGTGTAATTTTATGTTTTTGCAACGTAGTTTTGTCACTCGTACTAACACTTGCTTGTATACAAGCAGTTCCGGTACAAGCATCTCCTCTGCAGTCAAAGACGATTACGGGAGTAATAACATCGGGTACGGACGGTTTTCCCTTGATTGGAGTAAGTGTCCAAGTACAAGAAAATTCTACCGGTAGTATCACTGACCTTGATGGTCGATACTCAGTGCAAGCCAGCGAAGGGCAGACCTTGGTCTTCTCTTACATTGGCTTTAAGTCGCAAACCATCAAGATAGGCACATCTTCTATCATTAATGTGGTACTGATAGAAGACAATGAAATGTTGGACGAAGTCGTGGTTGTGGGCTATGGTGTCCAAAAGAAAAAGTTAGTGACAGGTGCCACCGTCCAGGTAAAAGGCGACAAAATCGCCGAGCTGAACACCACCAATCCTTTGCAGGCCATGCAGGGACAGACACCTGGTGTAAACATCACTTCTATTTCCGGCCAACCGGGTGAAAGCCTCAAGGTTAGCATCCGTGGTTTGGGTACCATAGGTAATGCTGAACCATTGTATCTGATTGATGGCGTTCGCGGTGACATCTCCAACCTGAACCCTGCCGACATCGAAAGTATCGACATCTTGAAGGATGCCGCTTCCGCTGCCATCTACGGTGCGCAGGCAGCCAACGGTGTAGTGTTGGTGACGACCAAGAACGGTAAGGAAGGTAAGGCTGTAGTGTCATTCGACGGTTACTTCGGTGTACAGAACGTGGCAAAAGAAGTGAACTTATTGAATACCGAACAGTACATGATGATTATGGACGAGTCGCACCGCAACTCTACCGGTTCTGGATATAATTGGAGCGGCTATAAGTCTATTTATGATGCAAACGGTAATCTCTATGATGTAGATTGGCTGGACAAAATGTTTGAAGACAATGCTCAAATGCAGAGTTATACCCTTGGTATTACGGGTGGTTCAACGGTTTCCCAATATGCCATTTCGTTGGGTTACATGTCACAGGAAGGTATTGTTGGCGGTAAGGACGTGTCTAACTTCTCCCGTTACAACTTCCGCATCAACTCTGAGCACAAGTTATTCAAAAATCTACTGAAGGTGGGAGAACAAGTTAGCTTCGTTTACCGTGATAAGACTGGTGTCGGCGTAGGCGGCCAATACGATAACTCGTTGCGTGGCGCTTACGAAATTGCTCCATTTGTTCCCATTTACAGCGATAACAACATTTACGACATGCCCTACAATGATACCTCCAATTCCGATTGGAATCAGGAAAGCGGTAACCCTTATGGTTTAATGATGATGCGCCATAATCAAAACAAAAACGTCTTCTTCTCCGGCAACGCTTATGCCGAATTGCAGCCCATCAAGAACCTGAAAATTCGTACTGTATTCGGTGCTAACTACAGTACCAATGAATACCGCAACTTCAACCCGATATACCAATTCGGTTCTACAAGCCGTAATACTAATACCAGTGTTACCCAAAATATGCAGCATGTATTGGAACTTACATGGACCAATACGGCTACTTATGACTGGAAAGTTAATGACCATGCCTTCAATGCCTTGATCGGTATGGAGTCCTACCAATACAATGGCACTTACTTAAGTGGTAGCAATTCTTCCTTGAAAGAAGGATTCGACGATTGGGAACATGCTTACATCAGCAATGGTACAGCTTCTTCTACTGCCAGTGGTTTAGGTGTCAGCGGTTATCCATTGGATGAAAACCGTACGGTCTCTTACTTCGTCCGCTTTGGTTGGAACTGGAAAGAGACCTACATGCTGAACGCTACGGTACGTGCCGACGGTTCTTCCAAGTTTGCCCGTGGCCATCGTTACGGTTATTTCCCATCCATCTCCGCAGGCTGGATCATGACCAACGAGAAATTCATGGAAAGTACCCGTAGCTGGCTCGACTACTTTAAGCTACGTGTCAGCTGGGGACAAGTAGGTAACCAAAACATTGACAACTACCAATACTTAGCACCTATCACGTCGCAATATATATATTACTATTTCGGTAACTCGCATCAAAATTCGTCTACCGAAGCTGCGGCATTAGGTAACAACTGGGGCGCTTATCCCAGCCGTTTGGCCAATGAAAAGTTGACATGGGAAACTTCTGAACAGACCAATATCGGCTTCGACGCTCGCTTCTTCGACAGCCGTTTTGGTGTGAACTTTGATTTCTATATGAAGACAACAAAGGATTGGTTACTCACAGCTCCTATTCTGAATACGGCTGGTACAGGCGCACCTTACATCAATGGTGGCGATGTAAAGAACACCGGTGTGGAACTGGCTTTGACTTGGGATGACACGTTAGGTAAGGACTTTAAATATAACATCTCACTGAACGGTTCCTACAACAAGAATGAGGTAGGTAACATTCCTACCAGCGATGGTATCATCCATGGTGCAGGCAATGAGTTGTACAACAATGCCAGCGAATTCTACCGTGCAGAAAATGGCCAACCTATCGGTTATTTCTGGGGCTATAAAACTGCCGGTATCTTTCAAGATACACAGGAAATAGATGAATGGCGTGCCGCAGGCAACGGTATCCTGCAGTCTAATGTACAGCCGGGCGATGTGCGCTTTGTGGACCGAAACCATGACGGTCAAATCAACAACAAAGATAAGGTGAACTTAGGCAACGGTACTCCTGATTTCACGTTGGGTTTGAACTTGGGCTTCGTTTACAAAGGCTTCGATTTCTCCATCGTGGCAAACGGCGCCTTTGGCCAGCAGATTGTGCAGTCTTACCGTAACCACACCCGTCCTACACCAAACTACACCACAGCTATCCTTGACCGGTGGCACGGTGAAGGCACCAGTAACCGGATTCCGCGCGTTACAGATAGCAACATCAACTATCAGTTCTCTGACTTATTTATACAAAATGGTGACTACCTGCGCCTAAGTACCCTTACGTTGGGTTATGATTTCGCCAAATTATTCAAGGGCAAAGCAGTCAGCCAAGCTCGCCTATACTTTCAGGTACAAAACCTATTCACCATTACCGGGTACGACGGTATGGATCCAGAAATCGGTTTCGGTTCTTCCAACAATTCTTGGGTATCGGGCCTAGATTATGGTTATTATCCGCGCCCCCGTACTGTTCTTGTAGGTGTAAATCTTAAATTCTAATTTATAAAAATACGTATGAATATGAAAAATATTAGGTCTAACATAATTGCAGCAGGCATTTTATGCCTGAGTTTGGGAATGACTTCTTGCACTAAGGGCTTCTTGGATGTGGAATCAAAGACCGAATCTACGACAGGAAATTTTTATAAAACAGAGCAAGATGCCTATCGTGCCTTGTTGGGCTGCTACGATGGTTATAGACGTGCAACATGTGGTAGCGCTGTCAATTTCTTGGTTAGCGCCGAAGTAATGGGGTATGAATGTTTCGGCGGTTCCGGTGCTTCCGATGGTAACGGTATGCGTGTGACCGATCGCTTTGACCTCTCAGAAATGCCTTCTTCTACAGGTTCCAGTTGGTCTGGTTATTATGCAGGCATTTATCGTTGCAACGAATTAATCACACGCGAAAATAGCATTCAATGGAACGAAACGGGTAGCATGCATACTCAGTATATGGCCGAGTGCCATGCCATCCGTGCCTTCTTATATTTCGATGTGGTACGTCAGTTTGGTAACATTCCTTTGCTTACCAAACCTACTGATGAAAATATACCGCAGGCAGATCCCGCTGACGTGTATAAGCTGATTTTCGATGACCTGAAGTTTGCCATCGAAAATATTCCGGCAAACGCTTATCCCAAAGCTGAATCGGAAACAAACGATGGCAAGATTACCAAATATGCTTGCGAGGCCATCTTGGCACGTGCTTATTTGTACTACACCGGTTATTATGGTCAAGAGCCTGAAGGCGTGACCAAGGCTGATGCGTTAGCCGCTGTGGAAGACATTATTTCTTCAGGTCAATACGCTTTGATACCCGAATACCGGCGTTTGTGGCCTGCCGCTTGTGCTCAAAAAGCAGAAGTAGGTGATATGACTACCCTATATGGCGATTATGCCGGTGATGGTAATAACGAGACAGTATTAACCGTAAAATGTACAGCCAGTGTTAACTGGTCTGGTTTGGACGGTAACCGTTGGCAAGTAAACATTGCTTTGCGTACCTCAACAGGTGTGGCTCCTTATGCACAAGGTTGGGGATATGCTACAGTAAATCCTAAATTCGTTGAGGAATATGAGGATGGCGATACTCGGCGTACAGCTTCTGTGATTGATATAAAAGGCGAGGGATTGGAAGACAATCAGTTGGTTCAAACTTGTATTGTCCAATCGCAGGAATACACCGGTTACTATATCAAGAAGTATGCTCCATTGGCCTTTGCCGATGGTACACATGCTGGTATGGAAAACGGTACGGGTAACTTGATGATTTCAAACCACCAGGATTATGTTCAAGTTCGCTATGCCGACGTGTTACTAATGGCAGCTGAGTTGGGTAGCCCTAATGCGCAACAGTATTTCAACATGGTT
This sequence comes from Bacteroides sp. AR29, assembly GCF_900217715.1. NCBI lineage: Bacteria > Pseudomonadati > Bacteroidota > Bacteroidia > Bacteroidales > Bacteroidaceae > Bacteroides > Bacteroides sp. AR29. Next base: position 7,079 of record NZ_OBMS01000034.1, on the reverse strand, counting down.
CGCGAACGTGCCTTTAAGGATAAAGATGGCAACACCTCTCCGTTATACACCGAAAAACAAGCTACGAAAGAAAACATAATGCGCGAACGTCAGTTTGAATTTGCTTTCGAAGGCATTAACTATTACGACTTGCTACGCCAAGGCATAGACTATGCGGCCGCCCAATTAGCCAAACAAAACGGCGTTGAAGTGATGACAGCGGGTGCTCCTGCTACCATCTCGTTCAATCCTCAGAACTTTATAAACAAGGCAGGTTTGATGATGGTCAACACGAACCAGATTCTATTATCTGACGGTGTTTTGAAACAAAATCCTGGTTGGTGATAAGAGCCATATGCTTATAATATGAAATTTAATGAGAGTGTAAAAAAACAGGAATGCCGTTTGCAACTGGTTGTCATTTTGACACCTTCATCAAGACTATCCGTTTCTGTACATTTTTAAAGTGAGAAAACAAAATTTGCTACATATTAAGGTTTACAAACTCAATTTATGTAATCATGAAAATGAAATCTTTATTTGTTGTGTTGTGCCTCACGATGGCTTATTTATCGGTCGGAGCGCAGAAAATTTACAAATTTCAGAACACGAAACTATCGGACGAAAAGCGTATTGACGCCTTGCTGGAAGAACTTATGCTGGAGGAAAAAATTGCTTTACTCGGCAGCGACCTAGCGGTGCCCCGTTTGGGCATACTTTCTTGCCGCCACCACGAGGGCCTACATGGATTGGCCTTGGGTGGTCCTGCTGCTTGGGGAGGACGTAAGAAAGGTGAAGATGGAAAAATAATTCCTACTGATAGACCTACGACTATTTTCCCACAATCATATGGGCTGGGCGCTACGTGGGATGTGGACTTAGTGAAAAAAGTAGGTGAGCAGGCTTCCCTTGAAGCGCGCTACTACATGCAACGTCCTGAAGACAAGCGTACAGCCTTGGTAATGCGTGCTCCGAATGCCGACTTGGCACGCGATCCGCGCTGGGGACGCACGGAAGAAAGCTACGGAGAGGATGCCTTCCTTACTGCCAGACTGACAGTAGCCAACATCAAAGGCTTGCAAGGTGATAACCCACGCTATTGGCGTACTGCCGCCCTGATGAAACATTTCCTGGCCAACAGTAACGAAGATCGCAGAGACAGCACATCAAGCAACTTCGATATGCGCCTATTCTACGAATATTATGCTTATCCCTTCTACAAAGGCATTACCGAAGGCGAAAGCCATGCTTTTATGGCTGCCTATAACGGATGGAACGGCCCGGCCATGTGCGTACATCCTTGCTTGAAAGAAATTACTCGCGACAAATGGGGCAACAACGGCATTATCTGCACGGATGGCGGAGCACTGAAGCTGCTAGTCAATGCCCACCATGCCTATCCCACTATGGCCGAAGGAGCGGCTGCGGTGGTAAAGGCTACTACAGGACAATTCTTGGATGTTTATAAGCCCTATATTGAGGAAGCTTTAGAAAAGGGTTTACTGACTGAGAAAGACATTGACAAAGCTATTCGTGGCAACCTATACGTAGCCTTAAGGCTAGGATTGCTGGACGGAAAAGATTCTGCAGACCCTTATAAGAACATCGGTACCATCCCCAACGAAGTGCCTCCTTATGAACGTGAGGAAGCCAAACAATTAGCACGCGAGGTGACGGCCAAGTCGGTGGTGCTGCTGAAGAATAGTAAGAATCTTCTGCCCCTCAATGCCTCCAAGCTGAAGAAGATAGCCGTAATAGGCCCTTATGCCGATAAGATTGTGCAAGACTGGTATAGCGGCACACCGGCATATGAGATTACTATCTTAGAGGGCATTCGCAACGCCGTGAAAGATGGACAAACAGAAGTGATTTATGCTACCAACAATGTAATAGATGAAGCCGTAAATGCGGCCCGGGAGGCTGATGTAGCTGTGGTATGCGTAGGAAACCATCCGTATGGCACACGTCCTGACTGGTTCTTCTGCCCCGTGCCGAGCGACGGACGAGAAGCTGTGGATAGAAAGTCGCTGATGCTGCCCGATGAAGACTTGCTGAAGCAGGTGTACAAGGCCAATCCCAACACTATCTTGGTACTAGTTAGCAGCTTCCCATACACCATCAACTGGAGTCAAGAAAATCTGCCAGCCATTTTGCACATTACGCATTGCAGCCAAGAACAAGGCAACGGTTTGGCCGATGTCTTGTTTGGTAAGGTCAACCCCTCTGGACATACCACTCAAACATGGGTGAAGGACATTACCGACCTACCCGACATGATGGATTATGACATTCGTAACGGACGTACCTACATGTACTACAAGGATGATGTACTTTATCCTTTCGGCTATGGCTTGAGTTATACAACATTCGACTACCAGCAAATCAAGTCTGTCAAGCAGGACAAGGATAAGGTTACCGTAACCGTGTTGGTAAAGAATTCTGGTAGCCGCGACGGTGAGGAAGTGGTGCAGCTGTATGCCAGCTATCCGGAATCAAAGGTAGAACGCCCGATGAAGCAACTGAGGGCATTCAGTAAGGTGCCTATCGCAGCCGGTGATACAAAGGAAGTGGTGCTTGATATTCCCAAGGAGGATTTCGCTTATTGGGATGAAATTCAAGATAAGTTCGTTGTGGAGCCCGGTAAGGTAAAACTACTTATCGGTGCCTCTTCAGCAGATATCCGTCTGGAAGGTGAAGTTACTTTATAGAACAGTTATTAGAGTTGAGTAAAAAGATTGTGATAGACAATGCAGAATCCGCACGCAGTCTGTCCTTTGCATAACTGTGTGTGGATTCTTTTCTATGCCTGCCTTTGAATATACAGACAACCTGAATGAAGAAACAGACAAGTATCAAGTGAACCATTGACAAAAACAACGAAGCTGGTGAAAAGCAACTTTGCCGACAAATGTTCATCTTTGTAATAAAAAAATTCATTGCGTATGAAAACAGTTAAGTTGAAAATCAGGAAAGGCATCTCCCTGCTTTACGCGGGTATTTTCGTGTATACCTTTTCCGCTTGCTCTGCCGGAAGGACGGAGCAACAACCGAATAGTGTTTCGCAAGACGAACAACAGTTATATATAGGAGATTCCATTGCCGTAGCACAGACTCAGTATGGCAAAGTGCGCGGCTATCTATTAAGAGATATATACACCTTCTGTGGCATACCGTATGGGGCAAGCACGGCGGGCGAAAACCGTTTCATGCCTCCCCGCGAACCCGAGCCTTGGGAGGGCATCCGTCCAGCGGTCTTTTGGGGCGATACGGCTCCGCAGATTACGACAGGCAAGTACCGCAACACATACACTACATTTACCGACCATTGGAATTACTATGGCGTCAGCGAGGACTGTCTGATGCTAAACATTTGGACGCCCGCCTTGGCCGACACGAAGAAACGCCCTGTGCTGGTATGGATTCATGGAGGCGGTTTTACAAATGGCAATAGCATTGAGCAAGACAGCTATCGGGGCGAGAATCTTAGCCGCTACGGAGACATTGTATTTGTTTCATTAAACCATCGACTGGGCCCTATCGGCTTCAGTGACTTTTCAGGGGTGGATGAGAAGAAGTTTGCCGAGTCGGGCAATGTTGGTATCCTCGATTTGGTGGCCGGCCTGAAGTGGGTACACAACAACATCGCACAATTCGGAGGTGATCCGAGCAACGTCACCATCATGGGCCAGTCGGGCGGCGGAGCTAAAGTGTGCACGCTGGTAGCCATGGCCGAGACAAAGGGGTTGTTGCACAAGGCCGTAGCCTTGAGTGGAAACATCACGGGGGCAATAGATAACAATTACAGTACCGAACTGGGTAAATACATCCTAAAAGAGGCAGGTTTACCACCTTCGCAAATAAACAAATTGCAAGAAATACCTTGGCTCGACTACATCGTCCTGGCCAACCGAGCAGCCGCTAAGTATGACAAGCAACTAGGCGGCAATGGCATGATGCGTGGTTCTTTTGGGCCTGTGGGTGATGGCTTCCACATCCCGATGGATACATTTTATACCGATCCGGAAGCTCCCTCGGCCCATGTCCCCATGCTATTCAGCACCACTACATGCGAGTTCTCCATAAGCCGCGACAATGCTACCCTCGAAAAAATGAATAGAACGCAACTGGTGGAAATGGTGGACAAAATGAAAGGTAAAAACGGTGAGAATATTGTATTGGCTTATGAAAAAGCATTTCCCGACAAGAAACCTATTGAATTGCTCGGCTTGATAATGAGCTCCCGTGAGAAAGTGATTGAAGCCATCAATGCCAAGGCACAACAAAGCGCACCGGTCTATTTAGCATGGTTCGGCTGGGAGCCACCCTTATTCGACGGGCGCATGCGTTCCTTCCATTGTCTGGACATCAGTTTCTGGCTGAAGAATACCGACGTTATGCTTACCCATACGGGGGGAGGCAAGCGTCCGCGCGACCTCTCCACGAAGATGACCGACGCTTTACTGAGCTTCATGCGTACGGGTAGCCCCAATTGCACAAGCCTGCCTGAATGGCCGCAATATACACCGGACAAGGGAGCCACGATGATGTTGAACGACCAGTGCGAAGTAGTCTACGACCCTGACCGCGAAGCACGCAAAGTGTTAACAGAGTAAACCAAGCATTTTTCCTATTGTCCTATTAGAGTAGGACAATAGGAAAGGCAATACATATCGGCTACCATCCGGTTGCTTCCGTACCATGAGATAGCTGTCTTATTTATAATCTTAAAATTAATTCCAATGAAGAGTAAATTCATTTTAACAGCATTTTTTTGTGTTTGCGGCATAATGCCTAGGGCAGCACAATGGCAACGTACGCCTACCCCTAACGACACACTCCAATCAGTCAAAGTGCTGAGTGACGGCAGGATAGCATTGAATATCTACGCACCCCAAGCCAAGAAAGTAGACATCGAGGGTGACATTATTCCTTGGGGAAAGAAGCCAGATGTGATGAAATCGGTCTCTGGTGTATGGACGGTGACCGTACCTCCAGTAAAAGCTGGAGCCTACCGCTACCACTTTATAGTAGATGGTGTGAAAGTGTTCGATCCCAAGTCTCCCGAGGCACATGAAATCTCAGCCGTACTGAAAGTGGAGGCAAAAGATGGCGATTTTTTCTCCATGAAGGAAGATGTTGCCCATGGTGCAATAGCTCAACGTTATTATCACTCAAAGACTCTGAAGACTACCCGTCGCCTGCACGTATGGACGCCAGCGGGTTATGAGAAAAGTGTGGAAAAATTGCCGGTGCTCTACCTGATACATGGCGGAGGTGATACTGACCTTGCTTGGCCTACGGTAGGCTGCGCAGGCAACATACTCGACAATTTACTAGCCGAGAACAAAATGCAACCCATGATTGTGGTGATGCCCAACGGCTCCATTGCCACAGAAAACCTAATGGACGAAGTACCTCTATTTGCCAAAGATCTGATGAATGACATCATCCCTTACATCGAAGCCAACTACCGTGTACTGACCGACAAAGACCATCGTGCCTTAGCAGGCCTCTCCATGGGCGGCATGGAAACTTTGGAAGCAGGCTTGAATCACTACAAAGAATTCGGCTACTTATGGGTATTGAGCTCTGGCTGGTTTGAGACGAACAAGAAAATGTACGCCGAACGCAGCACCTACCTCAAGACCATCGCTCAAGACTTCAACCACACAGTGCACGCCTTGCATTTCACGCAAGGTGGTCCAGAGGACATCGCTTACAACAATTGTAAAGCCATGCTGAAACTGTTTGACGCAGCAGGTATCAACTACAAGTACAGCGAAGCCCCCGGTGGACACACGTGGTACACGTGGCGCAATGACTTGTACAACTTGGCACAACAGTTATTTAAGTATTAAACATGACAATTATCATTGCAAAATACCGAATTACATCCTATTATTAACTTTAATCCCTCCCAGCAGTTCTCCATCCCAAGCTATAAAATTAAGTTTGGAAAATTATATCGTATATATACACATCACGTCACTTACTTACGCAACTACGCACTCCATTCAGATACATTATTAATAAATGAGAAAATAATTTCTAACATAAGTAACTTGAAACACTAATTCTTTCTTCTTTTTACAGAACTCCTAAAGGGTCAATGTAAAAACCTGAGGGGTAAATTTATAAATTATTATCTTTGTCTCCAAATTCATAGCTTATGGAGTTAAACGGTTATCGCCTTCTTCTTCCTGAAGGCACTTTAGAGTATTTTGCTCTTGTTGATGTGAAGGAAAGCGTAAATGAAGTTGTGATCTACCTTGAGGAAAAAAATATCGTTCCTGAGAAGTATGCAGATCAGGATACTGAGAGTAAAGGCTTTTATGATCCTGTTATTGTTCAGGATTTTCCTCTTCGTGGCAAGAAGGTCTTCCTTAATATTCGTCGTCGTCGCTGGCTCTTAAAGAAGTATAATGAGTATATCTCTCGTAACTGGCGTATGGTGGCTGAAGGTACTCGTATGACGCAAGATTTTGCGTCTTTTTTAAAAGAACTATATTGATAGCTATCCGATCAGTTGCAAGCTCTTAGGTGTTTTATATGGAGTTGACGGAGATTTATTGGAGCGTCAATACCGTAACCATCTAAGTTGTTATCTCCATTGGGACCAACTTGTTCATGCAGAGGATTGGCTACTATTCGAAAAGAATATCGGTGCTTATATCTGTATTGATGAGGTAGCCCTCTCGCGTGGAGAACTCTATACTGTACTGATCAATAAAGAAGCTCACGGTGGTAAAGGTAGTATGATTGCTGTCATTAAAGGTATGGACGTTCATACGGTCACTTCTGTCCTGCTTAAGCTATCCCGTCTCCGCCGTTACCAAGTGCGCGAGATTACTTTGGATATGGCTCCTAACATGGAGCAGATTGCCCGCATCTGCTTTCCTGCGGCCAAACGTGTTACCGATCGCTTTCACGTACAGAAGTTAGCTTATGAAGCGGTGCAGGAGATGCGTGTGAAAGCTCGCTGGGAGGCTTTGGATGAAGAGTCCACTCAGATTGCTTATGCAAAGGCCTGTGGAAAGATGTATCATGCACCTGTTTTCGCTAATGGAGATACAAGAAAGCAGTTGTTAGCGAGAAGCATT
>NZ_OBMS01000016.1:98997-99832 GCF_900217715.1 Bacteroides sp. AR29 | reverse complement strand
GTAAAACTGCCGCGGTCGTCCACATTCATCTTCAGGGGATAGCTGAACCGTTCTTCAGGCAGGTATGAGAGGTATGTGGAATAGAGTTTCTTTGTAAAGGCATCGCTCAAATCCGGGACGGACAAGGTACCGGGCATTTGCCTGAAAGACCTTATCAGTTCCACAATGCCGCCCAAGGTAATGGTATGCACCACGGGTACTTCGCAATAATCCCCGTTGCGGTGTTCCCTGCCGCTCAGGGCGGAGATAAGTTCGTCCACCACATCGTCTATGTAAACCAGATGCATCACCACCGAAGGGTCGTTCACCCGGATGGGCTGGTCATGGGCGATGTTGTTGCAGAAAGTGGCCACCGCGCTGTTATAGTTGGGGCGGCACCATTTGCCGAACACATTCGGGAAGCGGTACACCAGTACCTTTGCACCCGTTTCCCTGGAGTACTCGAACAACAGTTGCTCCCCTGCCCGCTTCGATTCACCGTAAGGGTTGTCGAGTGCGGCCTGCGTGGAAGAGGAAATCATTACCGGACAGGTATTGCCGTGCTTCTTCAATGTATCAAGCAGCGTGGAGGCGAAGCCGAAGTTCCCCTTCATAAACTCAGACGCATCCTTGGGACGGTTCACGCCTGCCAGATTGAAGACAAAGTCAGCTTGTCTGCAATAGACATCCAGTTCGGCCGGGTCACTGTCCATGTCATATTCGTAAATGGTAAGTTCTTCACCTGCAATGCCGTAATTGCGGGCTTTCCCGTCACGGATGTTGTGCAGCTGGGATACAAGGTTCCGGCCGACAAACCCTCGGGAGCCGGTCACTAAGATTTTCATAAACTAATGGG
>NZ_OBMS01000016.1:98576-98987 GCF_900217715.1 Bacteroides sp. AR29 | reverse complement strand
CCGTTTCCCTGGAGTACTCGAACAACAGTTGCTCCCCTGCCCGCTTCGATTCACCGTAAGGGTTGTCGAGTGCGGCCTGCGTGGAAGAGGAAATCATTACCGGACTGGTATTGCCGTGCTTCTTCAATGTATCAAGCAGGGTGGAGGCGAAGCCGAAGTTCCCTTTCATAAACTCAGACGCATCCTTGGGACGGTTCACGCCTGCCAGATTGAAGACAAAGTCAGCTTGTCTGCAATAGACATCCAGTTCGGCCGGGTCACTGTCCATGTCATATTCGTAAATGGTAAGTTCTTCACCTGCAATGCCGTAATTGCGGGCTTTCCCGTCACGGATGTTGTGCAGCTGGGATACAAGGTTCCGGCCGACAAACCCTCGGGAGCCGGTCACTAAGATTTTCATAAACTAATGGG
>NZ_OBMS01000016.1:0-97793 GCF_900217715.1 Bacteroides sp. AR29 | reverse complement strand
ATGCGGTAGTAGTCGCCCATGTCGACAGCCTTTGCCATCTCTTCGCGGGTTACCAGTGTCTCATACAGTTTCTCGCCGTGGCGCGTGCCGATGGTCTTCACCTCCGTCTCACCGTATTTCGGATCAACCTGCGCGTATGTTTCCTTCAAGGCCTGCGCCAGTACATCCAAGGTGGCGGCAGGAGCTTTCTGCACGAACAAGTCACCGTTGTGCCCGTGCTCAAACGCATAGATTACCAGATCTACGGCATCGTCCAGCGTCATCATGAAGCGGGTCATGTTGGGGTCCGTTACCGTAATGGGCCTGCCGTTCTTTATCTGCTCCACCCACAAGGGAATTACAGAACCGCGGCTTGCCATCACATTGCCGTAACGGGTACAGCAGATGGTTGTACCGGCTTCCTCACCCAACGCACGGCCCTTGGCTATGGCAACCTTCTCCATCATGGCTTTGCTGATACCCATGGCATTGATGGGATAGGCGGCCTTGTCGGTAGAAAGTACCACCACATTCTTTACACCATGCGCTATGGCGGATTCCAGTACATTGTCCGTACCGATCACATTGGTCTGCACAGCCTGCAACGGAAAGAACTCGCAACTGGGAACCTGTTTCAAGGCGGCGGCGGAAAACACATAATCCACTCCCATCATGGCACCGTCCACAGACTGGCGGTCACGGACATTACCAATGTAGAATTTTACTTTGGGATTTTGCAGGTGATGACGCATGTCATCCTGCTTTTTCTCGTCACGACTAAAAATACGGATCTCCTTGATGTCGCTATCAAGGAAACGACGCAATACAGCGTTACCGAAGGAACCGGTACCGCCAGTGATTAATAAAACTTTGTCTTTGAAGATGGACATAACTATTTATTATGATTAGAAACAAAGATAATGTATGATTTTTTAACCCGAATTTGAGTACTTACCAACAAAATCTTATTAATTATAATATCTCTTCATATAACTCAATGTATTTTTCAAAACACTTGTCTTTATCAAAGCATTCTTCAGATCGCATACGACAATCAGCAGAAGATAAAGGATGCTCCATCAAATTCACAATAGCTTTTGCTAAAGCCTCTATATTACCTTGCTCTACGACTACACCTGTCTGACTATTAATCGCTTCTGGGGAACCGCCTGTGCGGTAAGTAATCACAGGTGTTCCACAAGCTAGAGACTCAATATTGACTGTCGGAAAATTATCTGCGTATGTAGGGTTGATAAGTACAGAAGCATTAGAATACAAGTTCACCAGTTCTTGGACGTTCTGAGTGCGCACAACACACCTAATTCCTTTTGGCATTTTTCTCATTTGTTCGGTTGAGAGGCCAACCATTGTGATGGAGAATTCGTCATAAGAAAGCATTTCACGAAGTTTTATTATGTCATATAGACCCTTCTTCTCATCCCAAACACTCGATACAGAAAGAATATCGAACTTTGCATTTCTGCTTTTTTTCTGAGGACAAAATGTATGAATATCTATACCATTATGAATAACCTCAAGTCGCTTTTCTTTTAGAAAAGACTCTCGAACAAAGCTGCTCAACCATTCTGAACAAGTCACTATTGTCAATGTTCTATTTGCTGTAAACAAAGATTTCTTCAGTTCATAATTTTTACGCGACCTATCCATCAAAGTATTAGGATAGTCATGAACCAAAGGACAATCATAACATCCTGTCTTCCACTTCATACAATCCTTTGTCACAAAATGAAAACAATGACCTGTAAAAGCCCAACAATCGTGGAACGTCCACACCACCTTAATGTCAGTCTTGTTAAGATATTCAAATAGCAAACGATAATTCAAGTAGTGATCATGTATGTTATGCAACTGCACAACGTCAGGATTTATCTCCTCTATCTGGCGAATCAACCTCTTGGTAGCTCCACGGGAGCAAAGTCCCTCATTATCACGAATTTTTTGCTCTCCATAGTGCATGTACATATCCAACTTGTTGCCCACCTTGATAAGATACGACAGAGAAGGATTGCTCCATCTTCCATATGCAACAAAAGATTCCCATCCATGAGCCATTGCACACAAACCTATCTGTTCCGCAATCTTTCCCGTCGAGCCCCAGTTAGCAGTAATATTTATTTGAAGTAGTTTAGGCATATTAGATTTCCATAACATTTTTCCTTGTTTGAAATTGTTCCATTACATCAGCAATCCATATAGACTCCCGTCTTCTTAATCGCGCAGTAGAGAAACGCTTGTTTACAATACATGATATAAATTCTTGAATCTCATATCTCAAACCCGCACCATCCCATTTGTAGAAAAATTTTCGATTTTTATTTTGATCTTCATACCTAAGTTCAAAATAGTCTGTTTTCCACCAAGGAGCAGGAACATAGGCATATCCCTTTGTACCAGAGATAACCAAGTTTCCTTCTGTCTTAACACCCAAACCTGCCTTGAAAGAACAAATGGCATGATCATAACGTAACACTCCTTTTGTGTAAATATCAACCCCATTTTCCATCCGGCTATATATATTGATATTTCTGCATTCTGTACCCAATAACTTTACCATTGGGAGCAAAACACTACTACCCTGCTCATACAAAGCGCCACCAGACTGATTAGGATCAAACTCTCGCCCGCTCTTATCAAGCAATTGAGAAACAGAAGCCTCAATATCCACGACTTCACCTATCACACCCGACTTAATCATTACAATAAGATGATTAAAAGCAGGACAATGTGCAGTTTTATTTGCCTCCATAAGAATAACCCCTCTTTCTTCTGCCATTTTAAATAACTCTTTGGCTTGAAAACCAAGAAGAACCATAGGGGTTTCAACAAGTACGTGTTTACCTGTAACTATTGCTTTTTTCGCATAATCGTAATGAGAATTGTGAGGTGTAGCAATATATACTGCATCTACAGATTCTAAAAAAACATCCAGGTTATTATATGCCACTATGCTCTCATTCTCCTGAGAAATCTTTGTTAAGGCATTTGGTTCAATATCGTAAGCAGCTACTACCTTAATTCCGTTCACGACAGAAGCTTCATAAGGGAATCGGCTTGCTACACGTCCACATCCTATGATGCCAACCTTAACATCAACAGTAGATTCTGCACGAAGCATAGTTGAAGAGATACCTTCCGTTCTAGGAAGATATACAACTTTCGTAAATTCATTAAGATAATCAAATAGGCCTTCCCAATCAGAACCAATTGCAAAAATATCTACGTTATATTTTTGAATATCATCAATTTTCTGACCTACATAGTCTTCGATAATTATCTTATCTGCATAACCAGTTGCTTTTACAGCTTCCACGCGTTCAAGAACATTATTTCTGACATTCAATTTACCTCTGCCTTTGTCAAAAGAATCGCTTGTTACACCAACAATCAGAAAATCACCGAGTTCTTTTGCTCTACGCAAGAGATTGATATGACCTTGATGAAGTAAATCATAAGTGCCGTATGTAATAACCGTTTTCATATAGGAATTTTGTTTGTTCTTCGCCGCAGTTTCGCTCTGCGCAGGCCTGACTGCAAGGTGAGAAATTGGCTTTTATTTATCTAACTCAATGAGAGCATTCCAGAACTGTTCCATATATTTCTTCTCACCAATAGACACGCGAAGACATGTTCCAAAATTACCAACACCAGAATATGACTTGATGAGAATCTTCTTCTCTTCCTTCATGCGTTCAACAATCTTTTCTGCATCTGTCTTAGTCTTAATGAAGATAAAGTTTCCTGCTTCACCCTTATGCTCATATCCATTTACATCCATCTGATCAATAAGATACTGACGGCCCTCCTTGAAATTGTTGATAAGCATGTTCAACACCTCTGGATTATCAATAATAGCCTCTGCAAATGCCATTGCAAATGCATTAGTATTGTGAGGAGTACAGAACTTCTGCACCATCTTCACACCTTCTGGCCAACCAGCAACATAACCAAGGCGGCAACCTGCCATTGAGAAGAGTTTAGAGAAAGTACGAGTTACGAAAACATGCTCCTGTTCAAAAGCGTATTTGATAAAGGTCTTTGGATAGAAATAATGGTAAGCTTCATCCACAAGAACAGTAATCTCATGTTTACGAGCAGCAGCAAGAATAGCTTCAAACTCCTCATCTGAATAAACATTACCCATTGGGTTATTAGGGTTCAGGAGAATAAGCATTTGAGTGTCATCAGTAAGGATATTGATGATATTATTGATGTCCATTGTAAGATCTTCGTTGTATGGGACTTTGACAAAGTCACGACCATACATCTCTGAATATATCTGGAACATGAAGTATGAAGGTACGACACCCACAATGCGACCTCCTGGAGAAGTAAACGCCTGAATGATGTAACGAATGCCTTCAGCCGAACCATTCATAAGGCTAAGGTGCTGAACATCAGTACCAAGAAAAGCAGCGAGCTTCTCTGTGAACTGAAAGGTCTCTGGATACTGACCGACGAAACGGCCATCTACCTGAGATAGGACTTTGTTTATGAATTCCTGAGGGAGACCACCGGGGTTCTCATTCAGGTCAAGACGAAGATAATCTTTGCGTGCATTCTGATCAAAAATACGATACAAGTTCTCAATTCTTGGATCCAAGTAATACATAATTTATAATTCTATATTAATGATTTACTATTAAATATCTTGCAAAGTTTTTTATACAGCCCATACTACTGAAACCGAAATATAAAAGGTATTCGAAAAAATTCTATATTAAGAAACCTCATTTTTCTAAGGGAATATAAAAACTGATAGAACGAGATTGTTTGCAATAATTCATAGCAAACTTTTTGAAGCCCATTCTAAGATGATATGTTACCGATGAAACAGATTTCGGATTTGTGTCACTAACAATGAAGTCGTACTTCTCTTTTCTACAAATCTCAAGAAATGTTTGGAATAACAGAGAAGCAACTCCTTTTCCTTTGTAGCTATCAATCACTCCCAAATAGTCATGGGATACATAATAATAAAACCCTTTCTGTCGAGATTGAGACATTAAGGCCCCTATTGATCGCAACTAATAAATACATTTTGCGCCTTCCACCATCGTATAACATTTTTTAATATCTTCTGCTATAAAAGAGGCGAAAGAAAAATGAATTCCTTGTCATTCCTTTTCAAGACAAGCATCCTTAAATATACACGAAACTATAGGGTAAAGTTCTTCTGTTATTGTCGGAAATTCGAAAATTTCAATATTCATTTATTTTTTTTTCAAAATTTGAAATGAACTCATCCACATCTTTCTTTATTTCCTTCCATCTTTCTTCTATTGAATTTAACAGATAAGATATTTCTGAAATATTGATACTATCGCAAATATTATAATATGCATTAGGATCATTAATCAAATCATACACCTCTGCAAGTTCTCCATCTTCAAAATCCTCCTTAATGGAAACTTTATAAGCAACTATATAATTCTTATCACGTACACTAAACCAAATCCGTCTATTCATCATATCAGGACATCCTGGTCCCATATACTCAGATACAACATATTCACGAGGTTTAGTCTCGCGAAGCATTGATTGTCCTTTGAAGTCCGATGGGATTGGTAATCCCATTATATCCATCAAAGTTGGAAGTACATCTTTCGACTGCTGATATGTCTTAATGACAGAACCTTTCAGTCCCGGATGTCGGATCAACATCGGAATGTGGTAACATTCATCATCAAAGCAATTGACTCGGTTATTATGTAATGGCCAATAGGTGTAAGATGAGCCATGATCAGCGACAAAAAGAATTGTAGTAGCGTTCCATAGGCCAAGTTCTTTTAATGATTTGCAGAAACGCTCTATGCAATAGTCTGTATATCGAATAGATAGAAGATAAATGAGATTACCTCTAAAGTTTGTTCCAAGTTGGTCAACATAATCCTCAAGCATTCTCATTTCTTCGTCAATAACTTCTTTATCCTGAGTATCATATGAAAAGAAAGCGATATTGTTGTGAGGTTCCTCTGCATTAAGATAAAAGTAGAACGGGGTGTCGGATTTTCTACTTTTCAAGAATCCTAATGCTGTATCATAGACAGTTCTCGCAGGGTGATTGTTCTGCCAGGTTTTCTCGCCCCAACGCTTCTGCATCAATTCACAAGGGAATAGACTTCCAACATAATTCTGCCAAAACATAAGATTGGAGGAATCCTTCGTTTTCAAGTATCGTTTGATCCCCCTATATGTTCGCTTTATTCCCGGAATGTTTCTGAAAGCGTTTGCCTCGAAATTATTCTTTTTAATCTTCTTGAACAGAGAGGAATATTTCTTTACTACATAGCCATTCAAGAATTCAGCATCAATATAAACAGACACAGTAGATGGGTCTATTGTAAACAATACATGTGATTCTGCTTCTGAAAGTAGTTTATCAATATAACTACGAGGATTCATTTTGCAAGACTCACATTCTTTTTCTAATGTATCAAGAGACTTTTCTGCATCATAACATTCACATACCTTTTTATGCATTAAAGATGCCTCTGGCTCAGAGAGCATATCTCTCATATAACGAATCCATGACTCAAACATAAGGCACAGACGTTTTTCCAACAAGCTATACTCAATATCGGACAGTTGCCTCTCCCTAGATATTTCAGAATAGTACTTATATACTCCTCCCCATTCACTTGGAAAATAGAAACTACTATTATAGCAACGATGATCAATGTTCTCGTTTTGCTTGTCACCAATAATGTAGAAAGGATAATTGAAATCGTATGTTTCATATCCTAAATCGTGGAAGGCTTTATAATGATTAATAGGAGATGTATTTGTTCTGAAGAAATAGCCATAATCATCAAGACAATTTCTACCTGTAAACAAACTACGAGTAGCAGCATCGGTATAAGGTGCATAAGAATATAATTTGGTGGTAACCAAACTCTCCGACCTCAAAGAATCCAAGAACGGCGTTGGACTCACATAAGCTCTATTTTTTCCGACATAGTTCCATGTAACAGAATCTACAAAAAAGAATATGACATTATTCTTCATCTATATTTATTCATATTAAAGAATTTAAATAAGCAAATTATCAAAGATGTTCCGTTTATTTTTCAATAGAAGAGAAAATATCTATATATTTGCTAGCAATACTCCCAAGTCTATATTGCCTACTATTCTCTAACCCCTTTTTTATCAAGTTTTCTCTTAGTTTATCATCATTTATTAGTTTTATAATAGCATCGTGTAACTGGGCTGGATCTTTGGGATTGTTTATATATAAAGCAGCATCGCCAGCAACACTCTTCATGGGTTCTTTATTTGTTGTGATTACTGGACGTCCTATAGCTTGTGCTTCAATAGTGATTACACCAAAGCCCTCATAGGAAGATGGGAAACAAACGATATCTGATCTTCGGTAAGTTTCTTTCACCTCTTCAGGAGATAAATCGTAAACATTTTCAAATTTGATATTCAAACGATTCGCAAGTTGAATTTGGCTTTCATCCATTTTGCGTACAACAAGAAGTTTACATGAAATACCTTGTAAAGCCTGAATAGTTGTTTCTAGATTTTTATGAGGTCTAACCCCATTCTGTAAAACAATAAAGTTGGATTTATCAAATGTTTTATGATAATATTCGAACCCATCTATACTTCCACTTGGAATAACAGATATCTTATCTCTAATAGAGGGTAGCTCTTTGCACAACTCTGTTTTGGTAAAGTTAGAGATGGCAACAACTCTTTTTGCTAATTTTATAGGATATAGATGAGTAAAATACAGCCCAAAACGTTTAATTGTTTTAAATTTATCACTTGTCCAAAATCCTATATCATGAACCGTAAGTACAGATTTACAGCCTAATAACGCATATACAGCATAGTGTACTTCACCCACAATATGATTAATTCCTTTTTTTGAACGATTTTTATGTACAAATAATAAATTGGAAATAATTGATTTGATATTTAAGCCAATAGCTGGTAGATAATATTGTTTGATATAAATATTCTCACTTTTTCCTATGGTTTCAACTATAGGCTTCATCACATGATTAATACTTATCCCTGGATCATATTTTGATTTGAAAAAGAAAACTATTTCCATATTCGTCTTAATATAATGGCTTGAAAAATAATACCAATTATCAAAAACCTTATTCCTTCTACAACGTATGTATTGAATCCAGCTTCATTAGTATACAAAGAAGATAAGAAAATAACACCAGTTAAAACAGCACCATCTTTTCCACTATTAAGTAATTGCTCACAGAGTTTCAATAAAAATGAAATAATCAAAAATCCAATTATAACAGCTAAGATATCAAATGTAAGATATAAGAAACCAACAGGACCAAATGCTGTTGAACTATTTGACATATTGCCTGTAACCGTATTCGAAACCCACCATACTCCCAAATCATTAACAGGTTTATCTGGCCACAAAAATCTCGGCACAAACAATTGCGCAGGAATAGTATAAAAATAATACAGAAAATCGGGATCACGAGGTATATGTAATCCAAATTTTTCTTTATATTCAATAAATGTAGCTAACTCAGGTAAGGTTGTAAATCTAGACATAACTTCATCGATGATAGATACTTCTTCACTTGTAATGATCTGATTTTGGATTAATACTCCATTATAAATACAATCGAATATGCTAGAAATAGAATTGGGAATTTCCTTGGAATATACCAAATACTCCCTATAAGGATTTACTAAACCATATGCTATAATAAGAGAAATAAAACAAATTATCCCCAACTTGAAATTGATCTTTTTTAGAGCCAAATAATTTGCAATGAAGATAATTATAAAAGTCATAACTATTGCACCTTTATAACCTGCAAGTATCTGAAAAAACAATAATAAGGAAAAGGCGAAAATAAAAAGTTTTTTTGACCTTTTGTATTTAAAATATTGCCATGCTAACAAAAATACGACACCTTTAAGTGCTGTGGCAACAAGGTATTCTATTTGATCAAATGCTCCAATTTCCTTATTATCCGCATAAATCGTGGCAAGAACGCCATAACTGCCACTATATATGGATCTAAAATTTAATATTATTGATGATAATAAAAAAAAGTACGTATAAGTTTTTTTTACAACAAGTTTATGTACAAACAACTTGGAATACTTCTTCAAGGAGTATAATATAGGATTAAATAATAACGATTTATAAGAATACCAAAGAGTTATAAATCCAGCATTCACATAAAGCATACTTTTAGCAAGGGATATATAAGTAGGATAATAACGTATTTCACCATTTGAATATTGAAATAAAACAGGAAATCCATAAGGCAACAGAAACATAAATATTGATGTCACAATAATCGGATTAATAATTGACATTCCCTTCTTTAATTGTTTACAAATTAGTAATCCAATATACAACGAGAAAATAATATTTAGTCCGATAAAGAGCTGCTCACTATTGATATATCCCCCGTAATACGCAAATAAAAAAAAAGAAATTAAAAGTAAATATATAACTACCATTAATCCTGCAAATTAGATCCATGTCTTAGAATATCTAAATCCATTGATATACCATCTTTTATTCCTCTTAAAACATAAAATAAAGAAGTATATTTAAAATGAAGCAAGTAATGAAAACAATATTTTACGATTTGAAAAATTGTAGAACTTCTGTAACTAAGTTTACTTCTCAAAATACCATTTGACAATCTTGTCGACCAAATAAGATTTCTTACTTTATAGTAAATTCTTTTATCAATAGTATTCTTGTTTTCTGGTATTTTGTGATAATGAATAGCGTCTTTTACTAATGTTGTATGAAAAAATGCTTCCTTCACCCTATTCAGAAACTCAAACTCATCTCCCCAAATAAAGTAATATTTATTAGGTAGTCCAACACATTCAATTAGTTTTCTAGACAAAAGAATAGCATTGAAAGGTCCACCGCTATGAGACAATTCATTAAATTTTGTATTTAAGAGATACGGCCAATGACATGTTCCTGTCTCCGTATACAATAAAGGAGCAACATATTGCGACCCTTGTTTTGCTACTGAAATGAGTTTTTCCAAACAGAAACGATCCGAAATGCCATCATCATCCATAATCCAAAAATAGTCATATCCGCTTTGATAAGCATATTTAATGCCATTATGAAAGCCTCCAGCTCCCCCTAAATTCTCTTGCGTAAAGAATTTGATTTGTGGATTTTCTTTAAGCCATTTTTCTGTACCATCTGTTGACCCATTATTTACAACAATAATATCAAAATTATTAAATGATTGATGCAATAATGCATTGATACACTGTTTCAATAACTCAAGTCTATTATAAGTTACAACAATACAGGCAATATTATTCATTATATACAAATATCTAAATTTAAAACTTGTTCAATTACAGGAGCCATATCAAAGTACTTGTACTGCCCAAGGCGACCTCCAAAGACAACACCTTGCTCCTTCTCAGCCAACTTGCGATACTCCTCTGCAAGAGCATTGTTGCGGTCATCATTCACAGGATAGTATGGGTCCATACCCTCTTTGTACTCTGTTGAATACTCTTCTGAAACCACGGTCTTGGGACAATCGTAAACCTCTTGACCGAAGAGTTCGAAATGCTTGTGCTCAATCACACGAGTATAAGGTTCGTTGTGGCTGGTGTAGTTTACAACAGCATTACCTTGATAGTTAGGTGTGTTCTCTACACGTGTCTTGAAGCTAACGGTACGCCAATCAAGCTTACCCAATTTATAATAGAAATACTCATCGACTGCACCTGTGTAAACGAGTTTATTGGCATAATTCCGCCAATTATCTTTCAAGGGACACAAATCACTAAAATCTAACGAATCTTTAAAGAAGTCAAAGTTAGTTTTGCACTCTACGCCTTCAAGCAGACCTTCGATGAGTTTGTTGTAGCCACCAACAGGAATACCTTGGTATCGATCATTGAAGTAGTTATTGTCGAATATCATGCGTACAGGAAGACGCTTAATGATGAATGTAGGAAGATTCTTGCAATCACGTCCCCACTGCTTCTCAGTGTATTCCTTAATGAGCTTGTAAAAGATATCCTTGCCGACAAGACAAAGTGCTTGCTCCTCTAGATTATGAGGTTCACGCCCACCAAGAGCAGCAACTGCCTCGGCCTTCTGCTCATTAATCTTTGCTTGAGCCTGGGCTGGTGTATGAACCTCTGGCCACATACGGTTGAAAGTATTCATATTGAAAGGTAAATTGTACAATTCACCCTTGTAGTTGGCCACAGGGCAGTTGGTGTAGCGGTTGAACTCTACGATAGAATTCACAAAATTCCACACCTCCTTATTGTTGGTGTGAAAGATGTGCGCACCATACTTGTGCACGTTGATACCCTCTATCTCTTCGCAGTAAATGTTACCGCCAAGGTGAGAACGTTTATCAATTACAAGCACCTTTTTATCTGCTTGTCTTGCTTTGTGTGCGAATGTGGCTCCGTAGAGGCCAGAACCAACTATGAGATAGTCGTATTTCATAGCTGATTGCATATTTTTCTATTAATGAGATCCATAATCATACTATCCTTCGCGATAATTAAAATAGTAATGTAAACGAATAAACCGACGCCAATCACAACAAATATATTATAGGGATATACTGTAAATTGTGCTATTGAGACACATATAACAAACATAACTATGGAAGCAATAAAGTAATAGAAGCATTCCTTTGTTATTAAACTAAATGGTATATATTTACGTCCCAATAGTATTAGAATTAGCGTAACACTCAATTCTGCTATAAGTGTAGAAAATGCAGCGCCATCCTCCCTAAACATAGGAATAAAAATCACATTTAATAATAAATTGACTATTGCTCCTATACTGGTACTTATTGTTACAAGATTTATCTTTCCAATAGGATACAATATTTGCATTCCTATAAGATTTGATATGCCTATAATTAACACAATTGGAGACAAAATTTGTAACGATGACGTAGCATTTGCAAACATTTCTCCACACAACAATTGAATAAGTGCCGGAGATAGAGCTATACATCCTAGGCTCAAAGGAAATGCGATTAATAATACGAATTGATATGACTTTTGTGTCAAAACTCTGAACTCATCATATTTTTTGTTCTTTACTAAGTTAGAAGCTCTGGGTAGCATGACCGTTCCTATTGCAGTTGCTAGTAACAAAAGAAGATGAGAGATTTGCGATGCAGCAGAATAATATCCAACTGATTCATTATCTGCGAGAAATCCCAGCATAGCTTTATCCAATTGTAAATATATACTAGTTGCTAAACTAAAAATAAATACAGCAAGAGCAGGTTTTATATGTCTGCTAAGATTTATATGCCGAAATTTTACAGAACTAATATCCAAATAACGCCCTAAACAGAGAAAATTAACCAAATAACTTCCCCCATAAGATACAACATAGTATATTCCATAAAGGAATAAATCATCCTTAGTCTTGACGCAAACAAACAAAAAAATTGTTGCAATTACACGCACAATTAATCCTCTAAAAGTAATATATTTAAAGTCCTCTACACCACTATAAAACCAATTACATCCTATTGCATTAAAAAATAAAATAGAGCTAAGTATCAAAAATAAGGGAAAATTCTCTTTTATTGGATCAATCCATAAGCATACTCCTCCAATGATTAGATATCCCCCAATGCATAGGAAAACACTGAGGGATAGCAGCTCTATTGTAACTCGTGTTAGTTCTTCTTTATTATCTCTCACACGTGCAATTTCTCTAATCCCATATGTAGGAATACCCATACCAACTAGTAGAGTTACATAGGCAATAATTGAATTATAAAAATTTACTTGTCCAATTCCCTCAGGCATCAATACTCTCGTGGCATACGGAAACGTAAACAATGGAAACAGTAATCCTGAAACCGTATTGATTATGCTATATATAAAATTCTTTGTTAAAGACCTGGGGTGTGAGTTCATTGCACAATTAATTGTGATTTTTTAGATTTAAAATGCCATTCGCAGTAAACATTCGATAGTATCCATCCTCTTAAAAACCTAGAGAATGATCTTTTGAGAATTTTAAAAATTAACGATTTATAATATTTATAACCATCTATTTTTCCTCAAGCGCTATAAGCACCTCATTTTGAGACATTACAAGAATGCAAAAAATAACAAATGATTGGATTTAACTTTTATTTATTGATAAAAAAGGAAATAAGCGTATCCACCAGCTTTCCTGCAAGCTTCTGTATAAGCCCACCCAAATACCGGTACATAGCTACTGCACATCTGTTCCATATTCAAGTTTATTTTTTTTAGAGATAACACACCAACATATTCTTTTCTTCTAAATAGTTACTTTATTCAACAAAAAAAAACTCAAAAACACAATATGTTTTCCCTTCTACCCTTCTCCTATCTCCTCCACCAGCGACGCATGCACAAACGTCGTCGCCACCGCCATCACCCCCTCGATGTTCACCACCACCCTCCTGTCATGGCGCACACGCACAAACACCCCTTCCACTCCTTCGAAGATGCCGCCGGTGATGCGTACCCGGGTTCCTTGGGAGAGGTTCAGTTCGGTGGGTTCAAGATAGAGCACAGCCTGGTCGTAGGTGCCAGACACGGCGATGAAGCTGCGCATCTGTGAGTCCGGGATGACGATGGGCTGGCGGGTTTCGCGGTCCATGATATAGCGGATGGGGATGTTCATGCCCGGTTCGTTCTTTATTTCGTCCATACGCTCGCGGGTGGAGCGGACGAAGACCAGGTTATGGACCGCAGGAACAAGCTTGCGCAGGCGGCGCTCTTTCCTCACGACATACTCATAGCGCATGGGTATATAGTTTTCAATGCCCGCTGCATCCAGGTATTCCTTGAAAAAAAGCTCTCGGCTATAGGTGACACGCACTGCATACCAGTGCATTTCTGCATTCTCGTTCACGAAAAAATATGATTGGGGGACACCGGAGTAGCGAAGTACCTCCCGGTCAAGTAATGTAATGCGGTTACTTTAAATAGGCTATATGCATTCATTTTATTTCAAAACCCTCCACCATCTCGGAAGGAAGGCGACGAAATAGTTATATTCAAGCTATCTTGCGATAAGCCGTTATCAACGAAACGTTTATGATGAAAGAAATGTTTTATAACACGTTCCGTTTAATGAACGCAAAGGTAACGTCAAGAAATGAAAGTACAAAATATTCTGATTGATAAAATGATAATCTTTTTTAATGCAGACATCATCACACTATATATCAAAGAATTACGCCTATTAGGTAAGATACACGCGCACGCGCGTCATTTCTTATTTTTTTAAAGAAAGAGTGTGTTACATATATAACCATAGGTTCCGGTACCTCACCCTATACATACAGACTACACACACGCTTCACTTGTTCACGGAGAGGGGCACCACAGATTACACAGATTGGCACAGAGGAGCACAGAGAAGAATTCTTCGCTACGTTCTGAGTGACGGATACTCACGGAAACAAAAGGATGATACGCACGGACATACACAAAAGTGATACGCACAGAAACTACAAAAATCCGTGCCAATCCGTGTAATACATAGTGCACAGACTTCTCTTTTTTATTAATTTTGCACCCGATTCGTTAACTTAATATAAAATTGTATTTTCAAATTGTAGTTATGAGAACAAAAAAACGCCAATTAGCGTGATGCAAATCAAAGGGAGAGATTACCAAGTGCTGTACACCAAAGAGAGCAAAGAGGTGCAAGTGGCCATCGACCTGCTTTCTATGGTAGAACACAAGTCGTTAACCGTGGAATACAAGGAGCGGAAGGCTTTCCTGACACCCTTCATACCACTGCTGATAAATCCCCAAAAGGAACACGGACTGAAGGGCGTAAGCCCCTTCGCCAAGCTGCTGCATCTACTTGTAAACTTTATGGACGCGGACGGAAGCGGCAATACGCTGAACCCCGATTGCATTGAGGATGAGATATATAAGCTCTTCAATGAGCTATATCCCAAGGAGTAAAACGGACCAAGGAATTCAAATTGTAAAAAAACGGCTGTCCCACTGCGGATGGCCGTTTTTGCTTCCTAAGGAAATAAGCGGCATCTTTGCGCCGCCAATAAGGCAAACTTAATACAAGTAGAATGGAAAACATTCCAGTTACCACCTACCGTGGTTTCAGCGCCGTCAGCGGGGAGACAACCTTCACGCAGGACATGGCTGACATAAGAAACGGCAAGCATGCCAAGTTAATCATCAAAATCGCCAGCCTCGTGGCACAGGGAAAGGTGGAGGAAGCCAACCACGTCAAGAAGCAGCTTCCCTTCAGGACCCTCACGGCCAACTACCGGGAAAGAAGGCTCGCACCGAGCATCACCCGCTACAACCCCGTCATCACGCTCGACATCGACGACCTGGAAGAAGGACAGTTGGAGCAAACCCGGACCCTCATCAACGAAGACCCGCACACCCTGGGCAGTTTCCTCTCCCCCAAAAGGCACGGCTACAAGCTGTTCGTCTTCATGCAGACGGAATACACCCGGCGTCTGTATGACCGTCTCCGGCAGGGCGAGGTGACCTACGCCACGCTCGAGGAGATACACCTGAAGCTGTACAGCGCCGCCAAAGAGCACTACGAGGCCCTTCTCGGAGTAGAGGTGGACGGAAGCGGAAAGGACATCTCGCGAGGATACTTCATGTCCTTCGACCCGCATGCCTATATCAATGCCGCACTGCTGGAACAGATTTCCCCGTTGCCGGCACGCATCATCCCGCCTGCGAAGAAGGAGAACAGCCCAAAGAAGACGCCCGTCGAAACGGTACACCCCCTCCCCGCCTCCTCTGCCGCCACACCGCAGGACGCAAAGCCTTGGGAGAAGCTGATATTCTCCCAAGCCGTGACCGCCGTGAAGCGCACCACCAGGTTCCGGGCAGGCAACCGCGACAACTTCCTCTTCGCCCTGGGCAACAAATGCTACAGCAAGGGCCTGGACGAGCAGACAGCCATCAGACTGGCGAAAAACGAGTTCGGACAAGAGTATCCCGACGTGGAATCTCCCCTGCACAATGCCTACATCTATACCGACAAGACCAGCGAAGCCGCCACAAAGAAGGAAGAGAAAAAGCCCGTCATCAACCAAGTGATGAGCTTTCTGGAAGAGCACTACGGCATCCGCAGGAACCTCATCCTGGACCGCCTCGAATTTATGCCCTATGCCCTGTCGGCAGATGCCGGAAAAGGTTACCGCCCCATGCGCGGAAAGGACTACAACACCATGTTCGTAGACCTGCAGATGGCCGGCATCTCCTGCTACCAGAATTTCCTCAGAGCCGTGATAGACTCCAACTACGCCAAGGAGTTCAACCCCTACACCGACTATCTGTACGCGCTTCCCCCCTGGGACGGGACGGACTACATCGCCCAACTTGCCGACACCCTGACGACCGAGAACCGGGAGCTATGGCAGAAGGGCTTCAAACGGTGGATAGTGGGCCTGGTGGCCTGCGCACTGAGCGACGAGGACATGAACCAGCTCGTCATCATCCTCTACAGCGAGCAGGGAAAGGGAAAGAGCAGCTGGATTCGGCGCCTGCTGCCGCCCGAGTGGAAAGAGTACTTCTACAACGGCATAATAGACCCGAGCAACAAGGACGATGCCCGCCTGCTCGCCACGCGAATCATCATCAACATGGAGGAGTTCGAAGGCGTGAAGCCCGGCGAGCTGGCAGCATTGAAGCGAATCATCGCGCAGGACAACGTGACGCAGCGCAAGGCCTACGACATCGAAGCCTTCACCCTGCCCCGCCACTGCTCCTTCATCGCGAGCACCAACAACCGGCAGTGCCTGCAGGACATCGGCGGAAACCGGCGTTTCCTCCCCATCACCATCACCGGTATAGACTACCACACCCCGGTGAACCATCCCGGCATCTACGCCCAGGCGCTCGCCTTGCTGAAAGGCGGTTTCAGATACTGGTACGAGGGCGAGGAGATAGAACAGCTGAACAAGCACAACGAACGGCACCGCATGAAAGACCCCGTGGAGGAGAACCTCTTCGTCTTCTTCCGCAAACCGCTGCCCGAGGACCTGCAGGTAAAGTGGCTCCCTGCCAGCGTCATACTGACCAAGCTCAGCATATTCGGAAAGGTGCAGGTGAACCCGCACACCCAGCTGGTACTGGTGCAGGCACTGGAAAAGTACGGATTCGGCACACGGACCAACGAGCAGGAGACGACCGAATATGAGGTAGTGGACATCCAGCTATATCAGTAACCGGTATTCGAGGAGAAGAGAGAAGCCCCGTAACATATATTGTTGTGCATGACAACATATATTGTTACGGGGCTTTACATATATTGGCGTTTTCCTTACAAGGCTTCCCTATTTCCGGCCGACATCCTGTCAGGGTTCTCCCAGATACTTCACCAGCACTTTCACTTCCAGCGGAGTGAAGGTGCGCCGGTATTTGTTGTAGCCCACCTTCTCCAGCTCACCCTTCAGCGCCTTGTTGTGGCGTATCCATGCCGCCAGGGTATAGATGGCATTGCTGATGCAGTAAGTCGGGTTGTAGAGCATGGCAAGCTCCTCCTTCGAATAGGCGTGGATGCGGAACGGACGAAGGTCTTCCTCCCCCTCTTCCTTCTTTTCTTTTTCTGTTTTCATTCCTTATGTTATTGGTTGATTATTACACCATAAAGATACTGAATATCAGCGATATGACCAAGCATATACAGACATAAACGGGCATCGGACGAAGAACTTTTCTTGAACAGAAAGGAAACGGGAAAGAGACGGCGTAACCCGAAGAAAGCCATGAGCAGAAAAAGCCGGAGGAGTACTTTTGCAGCACCCCTCTTCCCCCCTAAAGGAGAAAGAGCAAAGTATTGCAATACGGGACTTTAATTTCTAATTGTTAATTTTTAATTATTTAATTGTTTATGGGAGTACCATTCAAGAAAATTGCGAGGAAAGATCCTCGAAAGGCAGATGCGGTGGCAAAGTTCTACCCGCAGCTGGTGACACTGGGCGACAATGCGACGCTGGACGACATTGCGTATGTGATGAAAGAGAAGAGTTCGCTGACGCTGGGAGACATCCAAAGTGTATTGACCAATTTTGTGGAAGCCATGATTACGACCCTCTACAGCGGCCAGTCGGTGAATATCAAGAACTTCGGCGTATTCAGCCTGTCGGCGCGTACGGCAGGCGTACTGGATGTAAAGGAGTGCACCGCCAAGAACATCAAAGCGGTGAAAATCAATTTCCGGCCTTCCAGCACCGTAAGACCGGACATCGCCGCCACGCGTGCCGGGCAGAAGATTGACTTCTACGACCTGGAAGCTTTGCTGAACAAGGGAGACGGTGAAGGAGGAAGCTCCGGCGGCGGTTCCGGCTCGGGAGACGGAGGCGGTTCGGACGGAGACCAGGGCGAAAATCCGTTGGGATAAGTATGACTGATTTTACTACCGATTCGTATGTTCAACTTTTAAAACGTATATAGCATGAAAAAAAGTATCTGGGATAAAATTCTGAAAGTCGTAATTGCAGTAGCCTCCGCCATCTTAGGGGCATTGGGAGCCAATGCGATGAACGTGAGCATTTAAGTCGCCGGAAAGAAAGGACGGCAGGAAGAGGAAACCCCGAAAAAGGTTTCCTCTTTTTCTTCCCTCTCTATACAGCGCAGGATACATCGCCTCGCAGACCGACTCGAAGCCGGCAGTGGTGGCATAGGCCTTGCAGCCTGCCATGTAGCGCAGGAATTTGACGTCATCGAGCTGATGGAAACTCAAGGTGTCGTCCACACGGCACACCTCGGCTTCCGGTTATAAATGACAAAAGTCACACCGGCATCGCGCAGACATGACTTCAAGAGAATTTATGGAATAAATACGTAAAAAGGATAATTCGGTCGGCATATGATGCCGGAATATCAGACAAATTCCTCGACCATATACATATCACTGACAAA
Source organism: Bacteroides sp. AR29 (assembly GCF_900217715.1). Taxonomy (NCBI): domain Bacteria; kingdom Pseudomonadati; phylum Bacteroidota; class Bacteroidia; order Bacteroidales; family Bacteroidaceae; genus Bacteroides; species Bacteroides sp. AR29. The sequence goes on along the minus strand of NZ_OBMS01000016.1, from coordinate 78,893 downwards.
ATCGTCAACAATCTGTTCCAGGTTTTCGCAGGCTTCGTCAGGCGTTTCACCGTAGGCGCTGCACAACACATTATTCATAAAATAAGCGTAAAAACCACCGCCGGCTGCCGCCTCTACGGTATAGTCATTTCTGTTCAGTTTCATATTCGGGCCTCCTTTCTTTTTTTACGCTGCAAAAATGAGGGAAAGTTGTTACGAGGAGATGTGAAGGAGGTTACAATAGTATGTAGATTGGTTGGCTTTGATGCAGTGGAAAATAAATGGATTGAATATTAGGAGTTTTCATTTATTCAGTTTACCTTTGATTAAAAATAAAAGCAATGGGTAAAATTAAACCATATAAAGAGCAGGACTCTTCCAAACAAACGGCACAAGAACCGATGATGGCAACTTATCATCAATCAGCCATACCGATGGACGACTTTATCAACAGTATTCCCCGAGATGCTTTGGCTGAAGCCCTTCTATTTGCCTTAGAAGAGAATAAAGCAGGACACTGTATATCAAACTCCCAAATAGAGAGTATGATAAATGAACGCATGGGATGGAAATAGTCTGGTCTAAGTTGGCTTATGAGCACTTTTTAGAGATACTTATTTATGTAGAGAATAATTTTGGCATGTTGACGGCACAGAAAACACGTCAAAAGATACAAGACAAAGTAAATCTTTTAGCAAAACATCCGTATATAGGAATTATAGACAGTGATTTTTCTACTCTATTTAACAACATTACTGTCCGTCATTTAAAACTTTCCCCTAACGTGATATATTATTTGATTGATGAGAATAGGATTGTCATTGCAGCAATGCTTCATTCAAAACAATCTCCGGAAACTGTACGTAAAACAATCTCAGAATTTCTGAAGCAATATAAATAGCTGTTCATCAATTCATGATGAGAGATAACTCTATAAATTTAAAACCGAGAGGACGTATCAAGATATACAATCACCCCAGATTACGCAGATTAGCACAGATAAAAGTTTCTGATTATCAGAACTCCTAAAATCATCTGTGTGTTAATCCGCGTAATCCGGGGTGGGTATTATTAATAGGAACGTGCAAAAATCACGCGGCAGGCAGAAGGCTTGCCGGTAACCATACACTTGCCCGGTTCCTTGTCACCCGGAACAAATGAATCGAAAGGAATACAACGGATGGTTGCTTTGGTCTCTTCCTTGATTTTCTCTTCGGTTTCGGTAGTCCCGTCCCAATGAGCCAGAATGAAGCCGCCTTCTTCAATCTTTTCCTTGAATTCCTCGTAGCTGTCCACGCTGGTGATGCGGCTGTTACGGTAATCGAGCGCTTTCTTGTAGACATTTGCCTGAATGTCCTCGAGCAAATCCTTCACGTACTCTTCGATACCCTCGCAGGAACGCGTCTCCTTCTCCAGTGTATCGCGACGCATGATTTCCATTGTATTGTTCTCCAGGTCGCGGCCACCCATCACCAGACGGACGGGAACACCCTTCACCTCATAGTCGGCAAACTTGAAGCCCGGACGTTTGTTGTCGGCATTGTCGTACTTCACGGAAATACCCATTGACTTCAGCTTGGCAACAATGCCTGCCACTTTCTCGTCAATCTTAGCCAGCATCTCCGCATTCTTGTAGATAGGTACGATGACTACTTGTATCGGAGCCAGGTGCGGAGGAAGTACCAGACCGTTGTCATCGGAATGCGTCATGATAAGCGCTCCCATCAGACGGGTGGAAACACCCCAGGAGGTAGCCCAAACATACTCCAGCTTGTTCTCCTTATTGACGAACTGCACATCGAACGCCTTGGCGAAGTTCTGTCCCAGGAAGTGGGAAGTACCGCTCTGCAAAGCCTTTCCGTCCTGCATCATCGCTTCGATGGTGTAGGTGTTGAGGGCACCTGCAAAACGCTCGTTGGCAGACTTCACGCCCTTTACCACGGGCACCGCCATGTATTTTTCGGCAAACTCGGCATATACATTCAGCATCTTTACCGCTTCTTCTTCGGCTTCCTCGCGGGTGGCATGTGCCGTGTGTCCTTCCTGCCAGAGGAATTCGGCGGTACGGAGGAACAGACGGGTACGCATTTCCCAACGGAACACGTTTGCCCACTGGTTGCACAAGATAGGCAGGTCGCGGTATGAATTGATCCAGTTCTTGTAGGTGTTCCAGATGATGGTTTCGGAAGTGGGGCGGATAATCAGCTCTTCTTCCAGTTTTGCAGCAGGGTCCACCACCACACCGCCGCCATTCGGATCGTTCTTCAAACGATAGTGCGTCACGACGGCACACTCTTTGGCAAAGCCTTCCACATGTTCCGCTTCACGGCTGAGGAATGATTTCGGAATAAGCAAGGGGAAATAAGCGTTGACGTGTCCCGTTTCCTTGAACATATCGTCCAACTGACGTTGCATCTTCTCCCAGATAGCGTATCCGTAGGGCTTGATCACCATACAGCCGCGTACAGCCGATTGTTCTGCCAAATCGGCTTTTACCACCAACTCGTTGTACCACTGAGAATAGTTCTCACTACGTTTGGTAAGGTCTTTCAATTCTACTGCCATTCTATTTCGTTTTTTAAAGTTTTTCCTACGTTTAAAATGGCTTGACCCGAACATTTTCCTCGATATTTAAAAAAAGGCAGCCGCTGTGATGCAACTGCCTAACTCTAAATGGAGGAGCGGCAAGCGAGACTCGAACTCGTGACCCTCAGCTTGGGAAGCTGATGCTCTACCAACTGAGCTACTGCCGCATAAACATTTCCAAGGTCATGCCTTAAAAACGGTGGCAAAGTTAATAAATTCCTTCCTAAAAAAACAAACGTTTCGTCAAATATTTCCTATTTTTGCTCGGGAAAACAAAGATATTCTTTCAAAATACAGACTAAATACCAATGAAACGAATCATACTCATCACCGGAGGAGCACGTTCCGGCAAAAGCACCTATGCGGAAAAGCTGGCACTCGAGCTCTCTCCCACTCCCGTTTATCTTGCCACAGCACGCATTTGGGACGAAGAATTCCACCAGAGGGTAATCCGGCATCAGAAACGCCGGGGACCGGAATGGACAAACATCGAAGAGCAGAAAGAACTCAGCCGCCACCGGCTGGAGGGACGGGTTGTCCTGATAGACTGCATCACCCTGTGGTGTACCAATTTCTTCTTCGACCTCGAGTCTGATACCGACCGGGCACTTGCCGCAGTAAAGGCGGAGTTCGATCGCTTCACGGCACAAGACGCAACCTTTATCTTCGTCACCAATGAAATAGGCATGGGAGGAACTTCCGAAAACGAACTGCAACGAAAGTTCACGGACATGCAAGGCTGGATGAACCAATATGTAGCCGCCCGTGCCGACGAAGTGATACTGATGGTATCCGGCATCCCACTTACCGTAAAAAACACTCATTCATAAAACAACAAACAATTAAAATTCAACAGACTGATGAAAACATTTCATATCACCCGTCCGGACGAGTCAATCCGTCCCACATTGATTGACAAAATCAACAACCTGACCAAACCCAAAGGCTCATTGGGCATTTTAGAAGAACTGGCACTCCAAATCGGACTCATACAACAGACATTATCCCCCACCTTGAAACATCCGCAAAACATTATCTTCGCCGCCGACCACGGCATTGTAGAAGAAGGTGTCAGTCTGTCTCCAAAGGAAATCACCTGGCAGCAAATCAGCAACTTCCTTCATGGAGGGGCAGGTGTCAATTTCCTCTGCCGGCAGCACGGCTTTACCCTGAAAATAGTAGATGCAGGAGTAGACTACGACCTCCCCTACGAGAAAGGCATCATCAATATGAAAGTACGTAAAAGCACCCGGAGTTATCTGCACGAGGCAGCCATGACGGAAGAGGAAATGGAGATGTGCCTGGAACGGGGTGCCGAGGTGGTGCGCCAATGCCATGAAGAAGGCAGCAATGTCCTCAGCTTCGGTGAAATGGGTATCGGAAACACCTCTTCATCCTCCTTGTGGATGACCTGCTTTACCGGTATTCCTCTGGAACAATGTGTCGGCGCAGGTAGCGGACTCGACAGCGCGGGCATCCGCCACAAATACGAAGTGCTGAAACAGTCTATGGAGAATTACAAAGGCGACGGCTCTCCCCGGGACATCATCCGCTACTTTGGTGGACTGGAAATGGTAATGGCCATAGGCGCCATGCTGCAAGCTGCCGAGCTGAGGATGATTATCCTTGTTGACGGATTCATCATGACCAACTGCCTGCTTGCCGCCGCCAGGCTCTATCCGGAAGTGACGGATTACGCCATCTTCGGACACTGCGGAGACGAGTCGGGCCACAAACTGGTGCTCGACGCCCTGCATGCCCGTCCGCTGCTGAATCTGGGGCTGCGTTTGGGAGAAGGAACGGGGGCCATCTGTGCATATCCCATTGTCGACTCGGCCGTGCGGATGCTCAATGAAATGGATAACTTTGCACATGCCTCCATCACTAAATACTTTTAACATGAACAATGTCTTGGCTGCATTCATAATGCTCACCCGACTGCCCTTCTGGAAAATCAAGGAAGTACCGGCAGAGTGTTTCAAGCATGTGGTTCCCTATTGGCCGTTTGTAGGCTGGCTGACGGGAGGCGTGATGGCGGCAGTGCTGTGGCTTGCCGGACAGATTATGCCGGTGTCACTGGCATGGATTCTTGCCCTCATCGCACGCCTGCTTGTCACCGGTTGCCTGCACGAAGACGGGCTGGCGGACTTTTTCGACGGTTTCGGTGGCGGCACCACCCGAGAACGGACTCTAGCCATCATGAAGGACTCCCACATCGGAAGCTACGGTGTCATCGGATTGATATGCTATTTCCTGCTGTTGTTCCAACTTCATCACCTGCCACTGGGACTTCTCTGCATCCTTGTGCTCAGCGGTGACTGCTGGTCCAAATTCTGTGCCTCCCAGATTGTCAACTACCTGCCCTATGCCCGGAAAGAGGAAGACAGCAAAAGCAAGACCGTCTACAACCGCATGAGCTGGCACGAGTTACTGGCCGGATTTCTTTGCGGTCTGCTTCCTTTCGTACTGCTGCTGCCTATAAAGCTGTGGATTGCCACCCTCTTCCCACTACTCACCTTCTTCCTGCTCTACCGATTGATGAAGCGGCGCCTACAAGGATATACGGGTGACTGCTGCGGGGCCACTTTCCTGCTATGCGAACTGTCCTTCTACTTGGGAAGCCTTATTCTAATTATAAATTAACAACTGAAAATTAAAGATGGAAGTAATACTCATTCGACACACTTCGGTAGATGTCCCTCCGGGCGTATGCTACGGACAGACCGATGTTCCCCTGAAACCTACGTTTGAAGCGGAAGCCGCCGTGACAGCAGAAAACCTGAAGGCATACCTTCCGTTCGACCACGTCTACACCAGCCCCCTGACCCGCTGCGTGCGCCTCGCCACCTATTGCGGCTATCCCGATGCAGAACGGGACAAACGGATTATGGAAATCAATTTTGGCGACTGGGAGATGAAGCCGTTCGAGCAGAATGAAGACCCACGCTTGCAGGAATGGTATGCCGACTACATGAACGTGGCAGCTACCGGTGGAGAATCTTTTACTATGCAATACCGGCGTGTCAGCCAGTTTTTGGACGAATTAAAGAAGAAGCCCTATACGCGCGTTGCCATCTTCGCACATGGCGGCGTACTCATCTGCGCGCAACTCTATGCCGGAATCCTCAAAGCCGAAGAAGCCTTCGACGCATTGACGCCCTACGGCGGCATCGTCCGCATCAATCTCGACAAGGAATAGTGAACGAAATAGTAGGGCCTTCCTCCGCTTCGGTTTGCACCTTGTAGATACCTCCAAAATAATGAATAAAATGGGCATTGATTTCATGGCGAATCAAGCTCGTTTTATTCTCAAAATGTACCTTTGCAAACGGGGCGTTGACCACGTCGAAATAGAGGGCCGACCTAGTGCGGTCCCGTCTGATGCGGATAATCGCCTCATAACGGGCAGTGTCATTCTCTGACGGAGTCAGCATGCTGACAAGCAATGTATCGAACCACCTTCGGTCTGTCCTCGCAAGCTGTTCCTTGAGGTCGGTCTGCAGGCTGACAGACACAGTGCTCTCCTCACGGCCGTTCACTTTATCCAGCACCTCACTGCACAACTGAATAATGTCACACTCCTCGTCCTCATACTGAATCTTGCCGGACTCCAAGCGGGACAATTCCAGAATGCTGTTGACATAATTCAGCAGACTTTCCGCATTGGTCTGAATCATCTGCCCGTATTCCCTCTTAGTCTCCTTATCCAGCTCCTCCTTTCCGGTCAGCAATTCGGCAAAGCCCACCACCACATTCAGCGGAGTACGTATATCATGGCTGATTTCCGATTTCAGACGTTCCTTCGCGATGTTGTCCGTCTCTGCCTGCAAAGCGGCTTCAGCCGTCTTCTTCTCTACGACAGCAATCTTTCCGGAGACATAGCGCGTATACAAGTAGAAAAGCAGCATCAGCAGCAGGCAGACGCCCAGGAATATAAATCCTATACGGTAATTCATGTCCTGAATCTTCTGCTTCTCCAACAACAGCTCGTCAATGTGGTAAATCTCCTTCACCTGCTTCAACTGGTTGGCCGAGAAGGCATTGTTCAGCGAATCCTGCTTGCGTATGAGGTAGCGCCGGGTCTCGATGGCCCCGTCAATGTCCCCCTTGTCATATTGCGTACTCGCCTTGTAGTTTATCAAAGTGGCAAAGGTGGAGACGTAGTTGTTCAGTACCGTAGGGGTCACCTCGTCTATCAATGCGATGCTTTTGTCATACTCATCGGTCTTGGCATAGTATTGAAGCTGTATCAACTGGACATTCAGCCAGAAGACGGGATCTACATGCGGCTCAAGCAGTTTTTTTACTTTCTCGATATGCTCATGCGCCACTGTAAAGTTCTTCCGGTTCATGTAGTGCAGGATATACTTCACTTCGCAGTCAATCTCGAAATTGCTCCAGTTCTTCCTTGTCTCGGGTTCTTTGGAAATAACCGTCTGCAACGTCATGTCCATTTCATGCAAATAGGGCAGCTTCAAGCTGTCTTTACCGCCATTGCCGTATACCTGGGCAATACGCGACAGTATATCCACCTTCAGGCTGGCCTTTGTCTGGGGAGAGAAATTCCGGTAAGCCTCCAAGAAAGAGTCCAGTGCCTCATTCGGGCGGCTGGACACTCCGTAGGCACATCCCAAGCTGTTATACGCCGCTATCATCCCATTATTGCTATGGCGGAGTTTTGATTCCTCCAACGTCTCCTTAGCCACATACACCGCTTTCTCTATCTGTCTCTTGGAAGCCAGGGCGCGGCTGATGGCAGCCTTCTGCTCCAGATAATAATCGTAAGTGCCTACCTGGGGGACAAAATCCTTCAACACATCCACCCAATACGACAGACTGTCCGGGTCGTGTTTCTTGTCATAACATGCCGCCAGATAGTAAGCGCCCATATTCTCATAGAAAGCGTTCTTCTGCCGCCGCGCCTCCTCGTACAGACGGGTGGAAAAAGTCATGTTATAGGGAGCATACTGGTGCTTGTAGGCCATGTCACGGAGATACGTCAGCCGGACAAGGGTGGCCGGCAGGGCATCGGCAACCTTCAGGATGCTGTCCTGATACCGGACAGCCCCCGTGTCTTCTGCCAGCAGCGGACAGATATATCCGCAAAACAAAACATGGATGAGAATCAGTATTCGTTTCATTGCGCCGTTCCTCCGTGTAATGCGGGATTATACTTCAAAGGATGCGTAAAACAGAAACGCGCGCCACGGGTGTACCCACTGTCCACCCACAGCTTGCCGTTCATATATTTCACAATCAGTTGGCAGATGGAAAGACCCAGTCCGCTTCCCTGCACAAAATCATTCAGCTTTTCAAAGCGTTCAAAAATCAAGTGCTGCTTCTCCGGTGGAATGCCGCATCCGGTATCCGTCACGGAGAAAAGTGCCGTACCGGCATCAGCCATCTTCAGTTCCAGCACGATGGAGCCTTGTTCCGTAAACTTGGCGGCATTCACCAGCAGGTTTATCAAGACCTGGCGGAGGCGCGCATCGTCCGTATCCAGCATCAAGACGGACAAATCCGTGTCAAAACGCATTTCAACCTCCAGCTTGCGCGAGGCCATCACGGTCTCCACGACCTCATTACACAACTTCACGGCATCATGCGTGCGGATGTTGAAGGTTATATTGTCATTCTCGAAATCCGAGAAATCCAGAATGTCATTGATAAGTTTCAGCAACTGAAAGGAATTCACCTTGATAATTTCGGAGAATTCCCGGCGCGATTCGTCATCGAACGACTCGTCCTCATCCGTCAGTACCGCCGAGAATCCGACAATGGCATTCAGCGGCGTACGTACCTCATGGCTCATGTTCGAAAGAAACATATTCTTCCGTTGTATGGCTTGCACCGCTTTCTCCTTCATCGCCTCCTGCCGTATCTGGGAACGCTTCAAACGGAATATCTTCTTCCAGCCCAGCACCAGGAGGAATATCAGAAACAGTACGGACACAATGATGCCTGCCAGATAGAAACGCATGGATACAATGCGGTCGCGTTCGTTCTGGTAGGCCAGTTGGTCGGCCTGGAAACGGGTACAGAGCCGGTCTATCTCCTTGGGATAGTTCTTCTCGAACGAAGTCTTGATATACGAAAAGACCTTGCCGTACTGTCCGTAGGCTTCTTCCTTGTTTCCCATCTTCACCAGTAAATCCGCTTTTTCGAGCAGAGCTTCCTTGTAGATGTTATGGTTTATCCGGGCATATTCGGTTTGAAGGAAATCATTGTAGGCGGTCAAGGCTGCCTCATGCTCTCCGGTGGCCACCAGATAACGGGCATCTATAATCAGAAGGTATTGCTGTATCTCCGGAATCAGTTGCGCTTCAAGCTGGCCTATCTGTGCCAGATGATGGCTGGCGGCCTTCAAGTCACCCTTGAATAATTGGCAGGAAGCATTGGAGATGTGGCGCATGGCCAGCTCCAGCGGAGAAAGCCGGTCTTCCGGATAAAGGTTCAGACGTGCAAGATAACGCGAGGCACCGTTTACATTCCGTATGCGCAGGTTATAATCTATCAGTTCCACCAGTAGCATACGGATATGCACATCCTCCCCGTCCATCCCATCCAGCAGTCTCAAAGACTCTTCGTAAGCGGTACCGGCTTCCCGAAGCCTGCCGGTATAGCTGTACACCTCTCCCATGGCATTCAGCGCCAGGGCATTGCCGAAGGGGTAGGCAAGCGCGCGGGCTTTGGAGTACATCTGGTCGCTCTGGGCAATGGCCATACGGATTTCTCCACGGAAAAGGGAGGATTTTATAAGTATCCTTTCCAGTTCGAAATAGGTGTAATAGCGCTGGGATTCATCCAATTGGGACAAAAGGCCGTCGGCATTCAGCGAGTCACACTCCTCCCGGGTCAGATAGTCGAAACCGAGGCTGTTGTGAAAAGTGGAGATGACCTCATGGACTATACTTTCCTTTTCTTTAGTCCAAGAATCCGCTTTATCTGTTGTCGATGCAATTATTGTGCTCCCGAACCAAATAAAGAAAAGGAATATATATAATTGCTTTATCCTCATTTATAAGACTTTGTCTGCTTTAAAAGTTACATTTTTTAATGCAACGCGGTCTTGCAAAGATATTATATCTTTTTGGAACGGACAAAGAATCAGTTAAAATAACAACATTTTAAAAACAAAAGGAAGCCAAGGTCGATGTCACTATTACGGCAACCACCATCCACCACTCCACACGCCGGTTGATGCGGACAGCCACACGCATATCTTCTGTCTTCAGAGGCCGTTCATTAGAACCGATATAAGGTTTCCATACCTCCTCGCCGAAATAGTTGTGCGGACCTCCGAAACGGCAGTCCAGAATACCGGCAAGGGCGGCTTCCGGATAACCGGAATTGGGACTGGCATGCTGGCTGCCATATCTGCCCACAAAAGCAAACAAGGAAAGACGACCGGAAACCAGCACCATCAGAAAGGCTGTCAGACGAGCAGGAATATAATTGGCAACATCATCCAGACGGGCGGCGAAACAGCCGAACCGACGATAGCGCTCGTTCTTGTAGCCGACCATGGAATCCAGCGTGTTCACCATCTTATAGGCAAGCATGCCCGGAACTCCCAACAGCAGATACCAGAACAAGGGGGCAACTACCCCGTCACTCAAATTCTCTGCCAAAGTCTCCAATGCCGCGGTTCTCACCTCCTGCGCCGAGAGTGCAGACGTATCACGCCCTACGATACGTGCCACTTGCATCCTCCCTTCCTCCAAGGAACGGTCCACCGCCTTGAACACCATACGCACCTCGCGAACCAGTGTAGTACCTGCTAGGCAATAGAATATCAGCAGTATCTGCACCGTCAGAAGCATGCCCGGAGAAAAGAGTGCCGCCAAGCGGAGCAACAAAAGCGTAATGACATATACCCCCAAGACAAGAGACACCGCCACAAACGCACCTTTCAGGAAACACGAATCGCCCTGGTTCAACCGGTGCTCACAGAAAGAAATGGCTTTGCCGAAAGCCACAACCGGATGGGGCAGCCACGCCGGGTCGCCCAGCCAATGGTCGAGCAGCCAGGCAGTGAGAAGCGGCAGGTTCAAGTTGAAGGCGACACCCAAAAGTATAAGCACATCTTCTTCCATCGGTTATTCCTCCTCAAGCCATTGTCCTATTGCTTTTACAAGCCTGTCATTCTCCTCCCGGCTCTGGGCGGCTATACGGAAGAAGTGTTCATTCAGTCCGTCGAAGTTGGAGGCGTCCCGAATCAAGATACCATGCTCCCCTGCCAGATAGTCTTTCAAGGCGGAAGCCCTACCCATACGGAGGCACACCAGCATGAAATGGGTTTCGGTGGCCCATACTTCCAGTCCTCCCAATGCCTCGAGCGCACTGCGCAGGCGGGCAGCCTCTTGCAAGTAAGACGCCACATCCAGCGGATTGGGAACATCATGTTCCAGCAGATGGAGCCCCGCCTCAATGGCAAGCTGGTTGACCGACCAGGGCATACGGTTGGTACGCAGGCGATGCAGCAGGTGGGGAGCGCCGGTGACATATCCCAGTCGCAGACCGGGAACGGCATAACGCTTGGTCATGGAGTGCAGCAGCAGAACGTTGGGAAATTCCGCCGCCTCGGCAGCAGAGAAAAGCGGACGCAAGGTGAAAAACTCGTAGGACTGGTCGATGACGAAACATACCTGCGGATTATGACTGATAAGTGTTGCCAGATATTCCTTCTCCACAACCGTTCCGGTAGGGTTATTGGGATTGCACAGCCACAGCATGCGCACCTCTTCCGGCAAGCGATACCCCTCGCTCTCCGCAGGAAACCGATAGAGGGAAGTGACCCGATGGCCGTGCATGCGGCAGGCATCGGCATATTCACTGAAAGTGGGCTGCACAATGGCGGTGTTTGTCCCGCGGAAAGTCTGTGCGGTAAGATAGATGGCTTCGGTAGCTCCATTCGTCACGCACACTGCCTCGGCAGGAAGGTGGTGGTGGCGGGCAAGACAGGCCTCAAGCGTGTAAGGCTCCGGTTCGGGATAGTTGCCGATGCCGTCAATCCGGGTACACAGATGCGCCTTCAAGGCAGAGAGGTCTACCCTGCTGTAAACATTCGAGCTGAAGTTTGCCGTAATGGGACGGCTGTATTTATAGGAATCGTCTCCGTGTCCTTCAATCATGGTTCTTTGTCAATATTTGGTAGATAAGCGGCAGGTTGACGTGGCGGCGCACGTGCTCGGCAAGCCTATCGTATTGTTCTTCTTTGAATGTATGGTAATCGAAAGCGCCGGCATTCCCGGACAGTTTGTCTGCAAAAGGCGCAAGCAGGAAATCTATGAATTCCGGATTGTCGAGAATGCCATGAATATAAGTCCCCATGCAGGTGGAGTCCACGTAGTATCCGTCGGTAGAGCCGTTCTCCAAAAGATTCAGGGGAGAATCGGGAGTACCTTCCACGGGGGTGGTCACTCCCATATGGATTTCATAGCCCTGCATGAATGGAGAATGGAGAGTGGAAGATGGAGAATGGGGATTGCACAGACCGAACTTCACCTGACGGGTCACCTTCTCTCCCGACATGCGGGTACTGATGGGCAACAGCCCCAGTCCGGGCAGGCGTTCGATGTCCCCCTCCACATGCTCAGGGTCGAGCACCTCCTGCCCCATCATCTGATAGCCGCCGCAGATACCCATCACGGTGGCACCTTCACGGTGGGCACGGATGATGGCAGCCGCCACACCGTTACGGCGCAATTCGTAAAGGTCATCAAGCGTGCTCTTGGAGCCGGGCAGCAGGATGACGTCGGCCTTTGCCAGCTCATCCACATTGTTGGTATAGAACAGATGTACGCGCGGGTCACGCTCCAGCACATTGAAATCGGTGAAGTTACTGAGGTGGCGCAGCAGGATGACGGCGATGTTCACCTTTCCCTTCTCGGCACGGACAGACTTTGCGGCAAGCGCCACGGAGTCTTCTTCTTCAATGTAGATATCACGGTAGTAAGGCACCACCCCGACAACGGGAATGCCGCAAAGCTCCTCCAGCATCGTAATGCCCGACTCGAAGAGACGTATATCCCCCCGGAACTTGTTGATAAGAATTCCTTTAATTCGCTCCCGCTCATGGGGACGAAGCAACATCAGCGAACCGTAGACGCTGGCAAACACACCGCCACGATCAATGTCGCCCACAAGAATTACATCGGCTCCGGCATGCAGGGCCATCGGCAGATTGACAAGGTCGGTATCCCGCAGATTGATTTCGGAGATGCTTCCCGCGCCTTCCAGCACAACGGGATTATAGCGGGCGGCAAGGCGGTCGTAGGCAGCACAAACCTCCCAGCGCAGTTCGTCGCGTCCTTCCTTGCGGAAATAATCATAAGCATTGCGGTTGCCGATAGGACGCCCGTTAAGAACAACCTGCGAGGTATGGTCCGACTGTGGTTTCAGCAGCAGCGGATTCATGTCCGTGTGGCAAGGCACTCCGGCGGCTTCTGCTTGCACAGCCTGGGCACGGCCTATCTCCAGCCCTTCGGGAGTGGCAAATGAATTGAGCGCCATATTCTGTGCCTTGAACGGTGCGGGCTGATAGCCGTCCTGCTTGAAGATACGGCAGAAGGCGGCAGCAATGATGCTCTTTCCCACATCACTACCCGTCCCGGCAAACATAATCGGATGAAGTTTCTCCATAAATTCTATTTTAGCGAATGCAAAGATAGTGCAAATCCGAATATCTCTCCCATTCATAAGCCATATCTTCGGAAACTATTCGTTATATTTGTAACGTTCTATTCAAAAAGATGACTACTGAACAATTCCCACCTCCTCTTGTTTAGAGAAACAAGAACCCCTAAACCGAACGAACTTATGAATAATCTATCATGCCGGAGATTTTTTCCGGTTGCTGCCTGCGTGCTGCTTGCCATCGGTGAAGTGGCTGCACAAACCTCCCTTCCCCTTAGCTTCGGTGATGCCCTAAGGCAGATGCAAAACGGCAACCGCAGCCTGAAAATAGCTGACAAGGGAATTGAAGCCGCCCGTGCGGAACGTGACAAACTGAATGCCCTCTGGTACCCCTTCCTGCAAGGTGCCGGTACGTTCGTGCATCTTTCCGAAAAGATAGAGGTAAAACAGCCCCTTTCCCAGTTCACCGACCCGGCAAAGGACTTTGTGCACAACATCGTGCCGGACGACCAATTCATCAGCAGCATACTCGACCAGATAGGCTCCCATACCCTTGCCTTTCCACTGGCTCCACGCAACCTGACTTCCGTCGGCCTGACCGCCGAATGGGTCGTATTCTCCGGCGGCAAGCGCATCCGGGCCTCGAAGATAGGCAACACCATGATAGACATTGCCCGCGAAAACCGGGGACAGACCGATGCCACGCAACGCACCCTGCTGGCAGAAAGCTACTTCGGGCTGAAACTTGCGCAAGAGGTAGTACGCGTGCGGCAGGAGACTTACAACAGTCTGCAACGCCATTACCAGAATGCCCTTAAACTGGAAGCTGCCGGCATGATAGACAAGGCAGGCCGGCTCTTTGCCCAAGTGAATATGGATGAAGCTGCCCGTTCACTGGAGGCTGCCCGGAAGGAGGCCTCCGTCGTGCAAAGTGCCCTGCGCACCCTGCTCAACCTGCAAGACACATGCAGCATCCATCCTACTTCGGAGCTTTTCATCAACGACCAACTGCCCGCCAAAGAGGAGTTCCTGCAAGCCATGCGGGTGGAGAACTACACCGTGAACCAACTGCAACTGCAGTCACAGATTGCCCGCCAGCAGCTCCGCATCGACCAGAGCGGCTACCTGCCGGACATCGCCGTATTCGGCAAGCAGACCCTCTATGCCCACGGCATACAGAGCAACCTCGTCCCCCGCACCATCGTAGGCGTGGGCTTCACCTGGAACCTGTTCGACGGACTGGCGCGTGAGAAGCGCATCCGCCAGTCGAAGATAGCCCAGCAGACCCTTGCCCTGGGACAAGAAAAAGCCAAAGAAGACCTGAGCGTAGGCATCGACAAGCTCTACACCCAACTGCAAAAGGCACAAGACAACGTACGCGCCTTGAATACCACCATCGAGCTGAGCGAAGAGCTGGTGCGAATCCGCAAGAAATCCTTTGCCGAAGGCATGGCAACCAGTACCGAGGTCGTAGATGCGGAAACGATGCTGGCAACCGTCCGCGTGGCGCGTCTGGCAGCCTACTACGAATATGATGTGGCACTGATGAACCTGCTGGCTATCTGCGGAACGCCGGAACGGTTCGAGAAATATTTCGAGACAACTTATTAAAACCTACCCTTTATGAAAATCAATAATAAAAGCATCAGCATTGCATTCGTCATTATCCTGGCTGCAACGGTCATCATTTCACTTGCCGGCATGTTACTCATGAGCCGGCAGCCCCTGGTCCTGCAAGGACAAGTGGAAGCAACGGAAATACGTATCAGCGGAAAGCTACCCGGACGTGTGGACTCCTTCCTCGTACAAGAGGGCGACTGGGTGAAGGCAGGCGATACGCTTGTCGTCATCAACAGCCCCACCATCGAAGCCAAATACCGCCAGGTGAATGCCCTGGAGCAGGTGGCCCAGGAGCAGAACAAGAAGATAGACGCCGGTACCCGCCGCCAGATTGTGGCCACCGCCCGGCAACTCTGGAACAAGACGCAGAGCGACCTTGCCCTCGCCAAGACCACTTACCAGCGCATTGTAACGCTTTATAAGGACAGTGTCGTCACCTCCCAGCGGCGTGACGAGGTGGAAGCCATGTACAAAGCCGCCCAAGCCGCCGAACGTGCCGCCTACGAGCAATACCAGATGGCCGTAGACGGAGCGCAGAGCGAGGACCGCGCCTCGGCCCGCAGCCTGGTGGAAGCGGCGCGAAGCACCGTCGATGAAGTCTCCTCCCTCCTCGTCGACTCCCGCCTGACTGCTCCCGAAGACGGCCAGATAGCCACCATCTTCCCCAAACGCGGAGAGCTGGTGGCCCCCGGCACTCCCATCATGAGCCTTGTCGTGATGGACGATGCACACGTGGTACTGAACATACGCGAGGACCTGATGCCGCAGTTCAAGATGGGAGGCACTTTCCGTGCCGATGTCCCCGCCATCGACGGCAAGGACATTGAATTCCGCATCTATTACATCAGTCCGCTGGGCAGCTTCGCCACCTGGAAATCCACCAAACAGACGGGCAGCTATGACATGCAGACGTTCGAGATACACGCACGTCCCACACAGCAGGTAGAGGGATTGAGACCGGGGATGTCCGTACTTTTAAAAATGAAGAATGAAAAATGAAAGATAAAGAATTTGGCTGCGCAATGAAAGCGCTTCGCATGGTTATCCGTCGCGAATGGCACCGCATGACCTCCCGCCGTCTATACCTCGGCGTCTGCGTCGTGCTACCCTTACTCTGTCTGTTCTTCATGGCCACCATCTTTGGAAACGGACAGATGGAGAACATTCCCGTGGGTATCGTCGACCTGGACAACACTGCCACTTCGCGCAATATCTCCCGGCGCATCTCTGCCGCCCCCACCTTCCGTGTGACGGAGCACTTCACCGACGAAGCCGACGCCCGCCGGGCATTGCAACAGAAGGACATATACGGCTACCTCGTCATCCCGCCCCGCTTCGAACAGAAGGCGGTGACGGGAACTGGCGCAACGCTCACCTATTATTACCACTATGCCCTTCTTTCGGTAGGCAGCGAGCTGATGGCGGCGTTCGAGAATACGCTTGCCCCCGTGGCGCTCTCGCCCATCGTGATGCAGGCCGAAGCTCTGGGAGTCAGCGGAGAACAGATACAGACCTTTCTGCTCCCCGTAGAAGCCAGTACCCATCCCCTCTACAATCCGGACATGGACTACTCCATCTACCTGAGCCAGCCTTTCTTTTTCGTACTGTTCCAGATACTCATCCTGCTCACCACCGTTTACTCCATAGGCGGCGAACTGAAGTTCGGCAGTGCCGGCGAATGGCTGAAGACGGCACGGGGCAATATCCTCACTGCCGTAGCAGGGAAACTGCTGCCCTATACCCTCATCTTCTCGTCCATCGGTATCCTGGCAAACTATGTACTGTTCGGCCCGCTACATATCCCCTTCGCTGGCAGTCTGTGGCTGATGAATGCAGTGACCGTACTCTTCATCATCGCTACCCAGGCATTGGCGGTCTTTATCTATTCGGCCTTTCCCAAGATTGCCTATATCATCAGTGTAGTGTCCATGGTGGGGTCATTGGGGGCTACGCTGTCCGGAGTCACGTTTCCCGTTACAGCCATGTATGCGCCCGTGCATGCCGCCTCCTACCTCTTCCCCGTGCGGCACTTCACGGAGGCGGCACAAGCCATGATTTACTTCGATGCAGGGTTTGCCTACTTCTGGCAGTCGGTAGCTACACTCTTCATCTTCCTACTGGCGGCACTGCTGATACTGCCATTGCTGAAATGGTGGATAAAAAAAGAGATAAGGGAAGAAGCAATCTCCGCCTCCCCATCACCTTGCCCACCTGCCGCATTGTCAACAGCTTCCATTATCCGCCACGAGTGGCATGCCATCGCCACCAATCCCGCCATCCTGCTCGTGCTGGCAGGCGGTATCTTCCTCTACGGACTGCTCTACAACTACATGTACGCCCCCAACCTGGTGCGCAAGGCTCCCGTCGCAGTGGTAGACCTCTCCCACTCCGCCCTCAGCCGCGAATACATCCGACTGCTCGACGCCACTCCCCAGACCGCCGTCTACGGCCAGACACCCAACATCCTCGAAGCCCGCCAATGGATGAAGCAGGGCGACGTGGCAGGCATCCTTTACCTGCCTGCCGACTTCGAGGCACGTGTGGCACGGGGCGAGACTTCGGTCTTCGTACTCTATGCCGCCACGGACGCTTTCCTCAACTTCAAAGGACTGCAAGAATCCAGTGCGCGCGTCATGCTTGCCGTGAACGATGCCCACCGCATGGAGGGCACCGTATTCCTACCTCCGCAAGGACTGCTGGCAGTGGCTTCGTCCGCTCCCGTCAGCGTGTCCGGCACGGCGCTCTACAACTATACAGAGGGCTACGGTTCCTATCTGATTCCCGCCGTCCTAATTGTCATCATCTTCCAGACGATGCTGATGGTGATTGCCATGCTGACGGGCGAGGAAGCGGAAGCCCGAAGAAAAGGAATACGGCTGATGCGTGCCGACTCATTGAAGGATACATTACGGATTGTCGGAGGCAGGACCTTCGTATACTTCATGCTCTACGTGGTGTTTTCCCTATTCCTGCTGGGACTGTTGCCGCACCTGTTCAGCATCCCACACATCGGCAGCGGAGGAGACATCGTCACAATGATGATACCCTTCCTGCTGGGCACGAGTTTCCTTGCCCTGGCCGTCTCCCGCTGGTTTACAGACTCCGAAGCGCCGTTGCTGATGATAGCCTTCTTCTCTGTGGGCTATATCTTCCTTTCGGGCGTGTCCTATCCGCTGGAGCTGATGCCGTGGTATTGGCAGACAGCCCACTATCTGTTTCCGGCAGGTCCTGCCGTACTTGCTTTTGTAAAACTGAATTCAATGGGTGGAACGCTGGCCGACGTATGGCCGCAGATGCTGACGATGTGGATACAAGTATTGGTCTATGGAACTTTGGCGCTCTGCACTACACGCCACCTCTACGGAAAAGGAAAAGTGAAGGCATAAAAAAAGGCTATCTATCCCAGACAGCCAATCTTTTGTTAACCTTAAATCTAATACTATGAAAAACACATTGCAAATGTACGGACTTCCCCGAAATATCCAAAATTTCTGTCCATGACGGTCTCATTTATAACATGGTTTAATAGGAATATGCCGTTGTTAACAGATAGAGGCTGGTCAAATAAGAAATTTTCACTATCTTCATCCCCAAAATCGAACATCATAACCAAAGAATATTCTGCCATGATTCATACCATACTCGATACAGACCTTTACAAATTCACCACCTCGTATGCCTACATCAAATTGTTTCCCTATGCCATGGGCACTTTCAGCTTCAAGGACAGAGACGACACCGCCTATACGGACACGTTTCTGAAGGAACTGCAAGAGGCGGTGGACAGCCTGGCACAGACCGTACTTACTGCCGAAGAGCTGGAATACATGACCCGCCACTGCCGTTTCCTGCCGAGGGTCTATTGGGAGTGGCTCTCCTCCTTCCGCTTCCAGCCGGAGAAGGTAAGCATCCATCTGGACGAGGACCGGCACCTGAACATTGAAATCACGGACTATCTGTACAAGGCCACCCTTTACGAAGTCCCCCTGCTTTCCATCGTATCCGAAATAAAGAACCGTTCTTTGGGAAACGTGGCCGACATGGACGGCATACTCTGCAAACTGTCCGAAAAGGTGGCACTCTCCAACCGACACCAGCTGTATTTTTCGGAGTTCGGCACCCGGAGACGCTTCTCGTTCGAGGTACAGGACAAAGTCATAGACCGTCTGAAGGAAGCCGCCGAATACTGTACCGGGACTTCCAACTGCCACTTCGCCATGAAATACGGCATGAAGCCTATGGGGACGCATCCGCATGAATGGTTCATGTTCCACGGCGCACAGTTCGGCTACAAACACGCCAACTATATGGCCTTGGAAAACTGGGTGAACGTGTACGACGGTGACTTGGGCATCGCACTGTCCGATACCTATACCTCCGGCATTTTCTTAAGTAACCTGAGCCGCAAGCAGGCCAAACTATTCGACGGTGTACGCTGCGACTCCGGCGATGAATTCGACTTCACCGACAAGCTCGTTGCCCGCTACCGCGAACTGGGCATCGACCCTACCACTAAAACCATCGTCTTCAGCAATGCGCTCGACTTTGGCAAGGCACTCGACATCCAGGAGCATTGCAGGGGCAAAATCCGCTGCTCCTTCGGCATCGGCACCAATCTGACGAATGATACCGGATTCAAGCCCTCCAACATCGTAATGAAACTGACGCAATGCAAGATGAACGTCAACCAGGAATGGCGCGAATGCGTGAAGCTGTCCGACGATGCAGGAAAGCATATCGGCAGCGAAGCGGAAGTACGGGCATGTCTGTATGATTTAAGGCTCGGACAGCAAATAGAACCCCTATGCTGAAAACAGCTTCCCGGCGGTTAGCGATAAGTGCTTACTGTCTTTTCCTTTTGTAGGCAAACTCTTGCCATTTCTCCTCCGGCCAGTCCTGCCGCTGCATCTCCATGCGGGCCATGACGAAGAACAAGTCCGAAAGGCGGTTGATGAAGCGCAGAATATCCTCGTTCACGGGGTCTTGGCGATGGAGTGTCCACAAACGGCGTTCGGCACGGCGGGCCACGGTACGGGCAAACTGCAGTTGGGCTGATATGGGAGTGCCACCAGGCAAAAGGAAGTAGCCGTTGTCCGTCAGCAGGACGGTCATGGCATCCATCTCCTGCTCACAGCGCAGCGTGAGCTCTGCGGCAGAAAGCGGATTAGGGTTCACCACTCCCGAGGGAGTGGCCACATGGCTCATTACCACCATCAGTTCCCGCTGGACAGCATGCAGCAACTCCTGCCAACCATCTTCTGCTGCCAGCATGGAGCGCACGATACCAATCACGGCATTCAATTCATCAAGACATCCGTTTGCCTCGATACGGATGTCATCTTTCGGCACACGCGCGCCACCATGAATACCCGTTGTTCCTTTGTCTCCAGTTTTGGTATAGACTCTTTTCATACTCTATTTGATAAATCAGTAGGGTCTTCCAAAGAAGACAAGCGATAAGTATTCAGTTTCATAATCATAATATATTTAAATGAAAACAAAGATACTCCACTATTTCAAGAACACAAACGAAATTACATAAAATATCAATGCGCTATTTTAGAGTTCACCGAACAAAGCCATTACATCCACCTCGCCCCAATACAGATGCGTATAACTGGCTATCAAGTTCTTATAGCGAAAGACGGGAGTGGTTACCTTCCCTCCTTTGGCATTGTAGACCTGCGCTATCGAGGGAGGAAGACTGCACGCACCACCTTCTTTTCCATCAGTTTCGGGCACGGCAAACTGCGTATAATGGAATTCGTGTCCTTTAAGCCGCCATCCGTTATAGTCGAACCGGCGGTATCCCAATGTCAGTTTCCTGCGTTTACGCTCGTTTGTAACGCTGAAAGGTAATACTCCTACCATCTCATTTCTGATATTGCCTACACTGCTCCCGGCGTTTCTTCCATCGCTTCCGCTGCTTCTCCCGCCATCTCCGGCGATTCTTCCATCGGTATCAAAACTTCCCCCGTCCATATCCCCATCAGAAAGAACGGACTGCGAAAGATATATCATCCCCCCGCATTCCGCCAGCGTCCTGCCACCGGCCTCTATATAGCTGCGGATAGACTCCCTGGCAAGCCTTGCCCCGGCAAGTTCCTCCAGACGGTTCTCGGGATAGCCGCCGGGCAGATAGAGCAAATCCGTCTCTTGCGGAACAGCCCGGTCCTGCTCCGGATTGAAGAAAGTGACCGTGCCCATACGGCGCAGAATATCCAGATGTTCCGCATAGAGGAAGGAAAAGGACTCTTCGTTGCGCGCTACCGAGATATGCAGCTTCCCCGGCTCTGATAGTATCGGCTTCTCCTCCACAGCCGCCGCAGGCAATGGAAGCCCGGTTGTCGAGAGCAGCAGTTCCCAGTCCACATGTTCCTCCAGCAAGCCTACCAGCATGTCCAGCCCCTCCGTCTCCTTAGAACGGCTGAAATCCAGCCCCAGATGGCGTGACTCCTGCTCCAGTTCCTTCTGCTTGGGCAGATAGCCCAGACAAGTCACGTTCAAGTCTTCACAGACCTCCTGCAGCATCCGGTAGTGGCGGAGCGAGCCGACACGATTGAAGATAACTCCCGCAATACGTATATCCGGACGGAAATTGATGAACCCCGACAACAAAGGAGCCATGGAATAGGCAGCCGACTTGGCATCAACCACCAGCACCACAGGAATACCCAAGAGCCGTGCCACTTCTGCCGACGAGCCCCGGTCGCGGTCGTACCCGTCGTACATCCCCATCATCCCCTCGACCACGGCAACATCCGCATCCGCCGAATAGCGTGCATACAGACTGCTTACGTGCTCCTGAGATGCCATGAAAGTATCCAGATTGACGGAAGGACGGCCGCATACCGCCTCGTGATACTTAGTATCTATATAATCGGGACCGCACTTGAAAGGCTGCACCTTCAGACCTTTCTTCACAAACAATGCCATCAGTCCACGACTGACGGTGGTCTTTCCACTGCCCGATGTAGGGGCGGCTATGAGAAACTGAGGAATGGAATCCATTATGAAGCTATCAAATTAAATATTTTCCTCCTGCAAAGGTAAGCATATCTCCGACAAAAGTTTTATCTTAGCTGCGAAAATAAAACATACCACCATGATAACCGAAGAACTTAAGAAACTCTACATCGCACATACCGGACACGAACCGGAACAGATTGACGAACTCCCCTCCTCCGGCTCCAACCGCCGTTACTTCCGCCTCATCGGAAGTCCTACACTTATCGGCGTCAGCGGAGAGTCTGTGGAGGAGAACCGCGCCTTCCTCTACATGGCAGAACATTTCCGCCAGAAAGGACTGCCCGTACCGCAAGTGTTCATCCGCTCCGAAGATGATATCTATTATCTGCAAGAAGACCTGGGCGACTCGCTCCTATTCAATGCCATCGAGAAAGGCCGCAAGACCAGCGTATTCGGTGAGGAAGAGAAACAGTTGCTGCGCAAGACCATCCGTCTGCTGCCCGCCGTACAGTTTGCCGGAGCCGACGGCATGGACTTCTCCTACTGCTACCCGCAGGCAGAGTTCAACAGCCGCAGCATTCTGTGGGACTTGAACTACTTTAAATACTGCTTCCTCAAGGCTACGGGAATGGACTTCCAGGAAGACCGGCTGGAGGATGACTTCCAGAAGATGGCAGACGTGTTGCTCCGTAGCAGCTCCGCCACCTTCATGTACCGCGACTTCCAGAGCCGTAACGTCATGATAAAGGACGACGAGCCGTGGCTCATCGACTTCCAGGGCGGACGCAAAGGTCCGGTCTACTACGACGTTGCCTCCTTCTTGTGGCAAGCCAAAGCAAACTATCCCGACAGCCTGCGCAAAGAGTTGCTGAAGGAATACATCGACGCCCTGCGCAAGTACCAGCCCGTGGACGAGGCTTATTTCTATGCCCAGCTTCGCCACTTCGTATTGTTCCGCACCATGCAGGTGCTGGGTGCCTATGGTTTCCGCGGTTACTTCGAGAAGAAGCCCCACTTCATACAAAGTGTCCCCTTCGCCATCGAGAACCTTCGCCAACTGCTCCAAGAACCTTATCCAGAATATCCCTACCTCTGCCGGATTCTGCGCGAACTCACCGATCTGAAACAGTTTACAGACGACCTGCAAAAGCGTCGCCTCGTGGTGAAAGTCACCAGCTTTGCCTACAAAAAAGGTATCCCCGAAGATTCCACGGGCAACGGAGGAGGTTTCGTCTTTGACTGCCGCGCTGTGAACAACCCCGGCAAGTACGAGCGTTACAAACCCTTCACGGGACTGGACGAACCCGTTATCCGCTTCCTGGAAGACGACGGCGAGATAGCCGTATTCCTGGAGCATGCCTACGCCCTTGTCGACGCTTCCGTGAAGCGCTACATGGAACGCGGCTTCACCAATCTGTCTGTCTGCTTCGGCTGCACCGGCGGACAGCACCGCTCCGTGTACTCGGCACAACACCTGGCGGAACATCTGCACAAGAAGTTCGGCGTGCAAGTGAACCTGATACATAGAGAACAGAATATTGAACAGACGTTTAAGGCCAAAGTTTAATGTGCTAATGTGAGAATATGCCAATATGAAAGCCATGATTTTCGCCGCCGGCCTGGGCACCCGGTTGCGCCCCTTGACGGACCACATGCCCAAGGCCCTCGTTCCCGTAGCAGGAAAGCCCATGCTGGAACGGGTGATACTGCGGTTGAAGGAAGCAGGATTCAACGAGATAACGGTCAATATCCACCACTTCGGGGAGCAGATTATCGACTTCCTCCGTGCCCACGACAACTTCGGCACGGAGATTCACATCAGCGACGAACGCGGCATGCTGCTCGACACCGGAGGAGGCATCAAAAAGGCACGCCCCTTTCTGGACGGACAAGAACCTTTTCTGGTGCACAACGCGGATATTCTGACGGACATTGACCTTGCAGGTCTCTACCGCCACCATCTGGAGAGCGATGCGGAGTCTACCCTGCTTGTGAGCGAGCGCAAGACTTCCCGCTATCTCCTTTTTGACGACGACTACCACCTGCACGGCTGGATAAACAAGTCCACCGGAGAGGTGAAACCGGCAGGCTTCGACTACCGGGAAACGAAGTACCGGGAACTCGCCTTCGGAGGAATCCATGTCATCTCACCCTCCCTCTTCCGCCTGATGGACGATGGGCAGTGGAACGGCAAGTTCTCCATCATTCCTTTCTACTTGTCCGCCTGCACAAAGGTGCACATACAAGGCTATCCGCTGCAAGAATTCCGCTGGTTCGACATCGGCAAACCGGAGACACTGGCACAAGCGGAGGAATACTACAAACAAAAATAACAAGTAATGTAAAGCAGCCTGACATTACTTGTTAGCTCTCTTTACATTACTTGTTATCAAATCAACCTATGTACCATAGATTATCTATGGTGAAACTACGCCAGTGCCAGTATCAGCAACTGAGCCGTCAGCACCCGCAGGAACATAGCCAGCGGATAGACCGTGGCGTATCCCACCGCAGGGGCATCGCAGGATGTCAAGTCCGAGGAATAGGCCAATGCAGGTGGATTGGTGTTAGCTCCGGACAGCACACCTATCAGCGTATAGTAGTTCAGCTTCCAAAAATAGCGCCCCATGAATCCTGTCACCAGCAACGGGACAACCGTGATGATGGCCCCATAGCCAATCCACACATAGCCGCCTTCGTAGATAATGGTATCGATGAATCCCTTTCCTGCACCCAACCCCACGCAGGCCAGGAACAAGGCGATACCGATTTCGCGTATCATCAGATTGGCACTCATCGTCGTGTAGGTTATCAGCTTATATTGAGGCCCGAAACGGCTGATGAGGATGGAAACCACCAACGGTCCGCCGGCCAGTCCCAGTTTCACGGGTTGGGGAATGCCGGGGAACATGAACGGCAGACTGCCCAAGATACATCCCAGGGCAATACCCAGGAAGATAGGAATCAAGTTGGGATGGTTGAGACGCTTCAGCGAGTTACCCAGCACCTTCTCCGCATGACTCACGGCAAGCTCGCTGCCTACAATCGTCACACGGTCTCCCATCTGCAACTGCAAGTGGGGAGTTGCCACCAGGTCCACGCCCGAACGGTTGATACGGGTGATGCAGGCACCGAAGTTGTTACGTATCTTGAGCTGAGACAGAGACTTGCCGTTCAGTTCCGGCTTGGTGATGAGGATGCGGCGTGAAATCAAGTTCTTGTCCTCCCGTTCCCACTCCACCGAAATTTTTCTTCCGAAGAAGGCAACAATGGCCTCCACATCTTTCGGGTTGGCAATGAACAGAATTTCATCCTGCATGTGCAGCACTGTATCGGCATTCGCCAGTTCTGTTTCCTGACTGCCGGTGTGCCGGATGCGGGAGATGACAAACGCACGGTTCAACAATGGTTTCACATCTCTGATCCGCTTGCCGTCTATTGCCTCATTGCGTATCTCTACCGATATGGGACGCACGGTCAGCTCCTGCAGATGGCCCAGCCCGTGCTCGGCATCCTCCTCTTCTTTTTGGGTGTTAATCCGCATGAAAATCTTCAAGGCTAGCAGCGCCAGGATGCAGCCCACCACACCCAGCGGATAGGCAACGGCATATCCGAGTGCGATTTCCGGAGCATCCACCCCGTTGAGGTCACTGTTTGCCTGCTGGGCAGCACCCAAACCGGGGGTATTGGTCACGGCTCCGGACAAGATACCCACCATCGTAGTAATGGGAATTCCGGTGGCAAAGTGCAATACAATGGTGATAACCACGCTGAGGAAGACGGAAAGCATTGCTACCATGTTCAGCGTAAGTCCGCCCTTTTTGAAAGCGGAGAAGAATCCCGGTCCCACTTGCAGACCGATGGAATAGACAAACAGTATCAAGCCGAACTCCTTCAGGAAGTGCAGCAGATGTTCGTCGAGGTTCATGTCGAAATGTCCGAAGACAATGCCCACAAACAAAATCCAGGTGACACCCAGCGAGATGCCTGCCACCTTCAACTTGCCCAGCATGATACCGAAGGTGATGACCAGGGACAGAATCAGGACAGAGTGTGCCACTCCTCCGCCCCAAAGATTGGGATAACCCTCAAAGAGGTTTCTTAATAGTTCCATAGTTTCTATCTTTAGTTTTTAGTTTTTACTTTTCAACCTTACTGTTTAATTCTTAATTCTCTATTTAAAAAGTGTATCCCCACAGAAATCACTTCTCCGGGGATACGCATTTCACACATAAAAAATAACTACTATTATAAAGGCATGTTGCCGTGCTTTTTCGGTGGATTGCTCTGATTCTTGTTGTGCGCCATCTCCAATGCCTGCACTAGCTTGTAGCGGGTATCGCGCGGCATGATGACCTCATCTATGAGGCCACGCTCGGCGGCGCGGTAAGGGTTGGAGAACTTGTCTTCATACTCCTTGATAATCTCCTGCTTCTCTTCGGCAGAGGACTTGCGGTAGAGGATGTTCACTGCACCCTCGGCACCCATCACGGCGATTTCCGCCTGCGGATAAGCCAGGTTCACGTCGGCACCCGTCGGCTTGCTGGACATCACGATGTAGGCGCCGCCGTATGCCTTGCGGGTAATCAGCGTTATCTTGGGCACGGTAGCCTCAGCGTAGGCATAGACAATCTTGGCGCCGTGGCGGATGATGCCGTTGTGCTCCTGCATCGTTCCGGGCAAGAAGCCGGGAACATCTTCGAAGGTTATCAGCGGGATGTTGAAGCAGTCGCAGAAACGAATGAAACGTGCCGCCTTGTCGCTGGCATCAATATCGAGCACACCCGCCAAATAGGCAGGCTGGTTTGCCACGATACCTACCGAACGCCCGTTCAGACGACCGAAACCGATAACGACGTTCTTGGCAAAGTGAGGCATCACTTCGAAGAAGTACTGGTTGTCCAGCACCGGTTCTATAATATCCTTGATGTCATAGGGCATGTTCGGGTCTTCGGGGATAACGGTCTGAAGCGTCTCTACCCGGCGATGGATATCGTCGGAGCAGGGAGTGAAGGGAGCATCTTCCATATTGTTGGACGGCAGGAAGCTCAGCAGCTCGCGGATGCTCATCAGTGTCTCCTCCTCCGTATTGCACATGAAGTGAGTAACGCCGCTCTTGCTGCTATGCGTATAGGCACCGCCCAGTTCCTCCTTGTCCACCTCCTCGTGGGTCACGGTCTTTACCACGTCCGGACCGGTGATGAACATGTGGCTCTGCTCCTTTACCATGAAGATAAAGTCGGTAAGCGCCGGAGAGTAGCATGCCCCACCGGCACACGGACCCAGAATGGCAGATATCTGCGGAATGACACCCGACGCAATGGTGTTCTGATAGAAGATGGAGGCATAGCCTGCCAAGCTGTTCACACCTTCCTGGATGCGTGCGCCGCCCGAATCGTTGAGGGCAATGACGGGAGCACCGTTCTTCAGGGCAAGCTGCTGCACCTTCACAATCTTTGCGGCATTCGTCTCGCTGAGCGAACCGCCATGCGCCGTGAAGTCGTAGGCATAGACAAATACAAGGCGGCCGTCTATCTTTCCGTAACCGGACACCATGCCGTCTCCGGCAATCTGCTTCTTCTCCATGCCGAAGTTGGTGCAGCGATGGTTCACGAACTTGTCCAGCTCATTGAACGAGCCTTTGTCCAGCAGCATGTCAATACGTTCGCGGGCAGTCATGCGGCCGGAGGCGTGTTGTTTCTCTATCTTGTCTACGCCCCCACCCAGCGAGGCACGTTTGTCCAGTTCCTCAAACTGGCGGTATATTTCTTCTCTGTTCATATCTGCATTTACAATTTAGTGATTTATAATATACGGACTGAATGCGACTCGGGATTATTCCTCCTTTATCAACTCCAATTCAATCAATACCTGGTTGGCATTCACCGGTTCGCCCTCGCTCACGAGAATGTTGCGGACGATGCAGTCGGCATTTACCTTATAGTTACTCTGCATCTTCATGGCTTCCAGCACCACGGCAATGTCTCCGGCAGCCAGTCGGTCGCCCACCTTGACGGGAATGCTTACCACCTTGCCCGGCATCGGAGCCAAAATCTTGTCGCCCTGCTTCTCGTCGGCTCCTTTCTTCATGTGCAGATACTTGGCTTGCGTGTCTACAATGTCTACGTGGAAGGAACGCTGGAGCATGCTGATGTCATAGCTCTTTCCTCCCTCGCCGCGCACAAGGCCTGCGTTGAACGAGTTTCCGTTGTGCAGGATGGAGCAACTTCCGTTCTCCGCCATCACAATGTCCACTTCGTAAGGCTTTCCGTCAATGGTAAGCTGAACCTTATTTCCTTCCTTACCCACCAGGGTAATGTCTGCTATACGGTCTCCTATATGTATTTCCATTATTAAATCTCCATTATCAATTTTCCATTCCTTAAATCCTAAGCACTCCCTTCTGCAAGCCGAATTCCCTCCAACGGCTGATGGGGCGGCCATCGGACAGCTGTGCCGAAACGTTCTCCTCCAGATTAACCAGATAGTCCATATAGGCGGCTATCATGGCAATGTTCTCCAACTCTTCGTTGGTGGTATTGGTGCGTACCAGCATGCGGGCGTTCTTCTCGATAAAGAGGGTGTTGTACTCTCCCTTCACAAAGTCGGGCACGTGCATGATGCGCTTCAGATAGGCAAGGTTGGTCTTTACGCCCGTAATCTTGTACTCGTAGAGCACACGGCGCATACGCTCGATGGCATACTGGCGGGTGGTTGCCCATACGATGAGCTTACCTATCATAGGGTCGTAGTAGATGGGAATCTCATAGCCGTCGTACACATAGCTGTCTATACGCACACCGATTCCGTTCGGCTCCGTCAGTTGCTTGATGACACCGGGAGACGGCATGAAGTTGTTTTCCGTATCTTCGGCACAGATGCGGCACTCTATGGCATGACCGCGCTGGAACAGGTCCTCCTGCTTGAGGTGCAACACCTCGTCGTTGGCAATACGGATTTGCTCTTTCACCAGGTCTACGCCTACCACCTCTTCCGTGATGGGGTGCTCCACTTGCAGGCGCGTATTCATTTCGAGGAAATAGAAACGGCGGTTCTTGTCTACCAGAAACTCGATGGTACCTGCACCGGAGTAGTTCACTGCCTTTGCTGCGGCAACCGCTTTCTCTCCCATTTCCCGGCGCAATTCCGGCGTAAGGAAGGGTGACGGGCTTTCTTCTACCACCTTCTGGTTGCGGCGCTGCACGGAACATTCGCGGTCGAAAAGGTGGATAACGTTGCCGTGGTTGTCGCCCAATATCTGGAACTCGATGTGATGCGGTTCTTCCACGAACTTCTCCAGATAGACCGTGTCGTCTCCAAAGGAGGACATGGACTCGGAGCGTGCCGTGTTGTAGGCTTCCACCACTTCGCTCTCGTTATGGATAAGGCGCATACCTTTACCACCGCCACCCATAGACGCCTTCAGCATCACGGGGTAACCTATCTCGTTGCAGATACGCACGGCTTCTTCGGCACTCTGCAAAGGTTGTTCCGTTCCGGGAACCACGGGTACGCCTGCCGCAATCATTCGCTTGCGGGCAGCTATCTTGTCGCCCATCGCCTCCATCGTCTCGGCAGCGGGACCGATAAAGATAATCCCTTCCTCCTTGCAACGGCGTGCAAACTCCGAGTTCTCCGACAAAAAGCCGTAACCCGGATGGATGGCATCGGCACCGCATCGCTTTGCCGTGGCAATCACTTTTTCAATATTCAGATAACTCTCTTTTGCCACGGCCGGTCCTATCGGATAAGCCTCATCGGCATATGCCACATGATGAGAAGTACGGTCGGCATCGGAAAAGACGGCAACCGTAAGCAGTCCCATCTCCCGGCACGAACGCATGACGCGCAAGGCAATCTCACCTCTGTTAGCAATCAATACTTTCTTAATCATTTTACTTTTTCTTTAATATATAAAGGATATATATAGTCACACCACAATGCGGACATACCTTCAACAAAGGCATTCCATTTCTTGTTTAAATGTTCAACTAATATCTTCGTACTGTCTTCCTAACCCACGAGCAAAGGCAGCCTTTAATGAATGGCAGGTCTTCTGACTGACTCCTAATCCTGAAGCCTTCCCGATATTTCAATGCATATCAGTGGCAAGGGTGTTTTTCATGATATAAACGGAGCTTCACAGCAGCGGGACTGTCCGGGATTTACACCCGATTCCCTTTTAATCCAGATGATGGAAACATGCATCCGGAACCAATTCGCGGGCAAAGATAACAAAAATTATCAGGAGTATTCGCAAACCTAATAGTTTTTGTTATCTTTGTCCCAGTTTTGGTTTCACCTCTCCCGGTTCTGTTGGAGATGAGTGATGAAAAAGGGAATCAGGTGCAAATCCTGAACAGACCCGCTGCTGTAAGTCCTTCCAAAATCTTTGAATATTCTACAAGCCACTGTCCGCCCGGCGGATGGGAAGGCATTCAAAGAGGGATAAGTCAGAAGACCTGCCAAGACAACATAGTTTTA
This sequence comes from Bacteroides sp. AR29, assembly GCF_900217715.1. Lineage (NCBI taxonomy): Bacteria > Pseudomonadati > Bacteroidota > Bacteroidia > Bacteroidales > Bacteroidaceae > Bacteroides > Bacteroides sp. AR29. The sequence goes on along the minus strand of NZ_OBMS01000016.1, from coordinate 48,617 downwards.
GTGCTTTCGGGGAATAAAGCAACAAAACATCGAGTCGGGGCATTCTTTATCCATATAAAGGAATCTTTCTCTTTGTTCATTTTTTCCTTGAGGGCAAGTTACGAACGCTTATAAGGAACTGAAATGAGATTCATCACAGGACTGCTATTTACATTTATCTGCCTGCTTCCTGCAGGTAGTATGGCACAGAATAAGGTCACCTTATCCGGAAAAGTCATAGACCAGCACGGGACACCGGTAGCCCAAGCCACCATCGCAGTGGAAAACACCACCTCCGGCACCTATACGGACGACCGGGGGAAGTATTCACTGCAAGTCGCTCCGGGTAAACATACCTTCGTCGTCTCCTTCCTGGGCTACCAAACCGTGAAACAATCCCTCGACATCCGGCAGGATAAAAAACAGAACTTTACATTGCAGGAAAGTGCCGTAACGCTAAGCTCTGTCGAGGTTTACGGAAAGACCCGAACGCAGAAAGTGAAGGAAGGGGCCTTTGCTGTCAATGCACTCGACATCAAGCCGATAGTAAACTCACTGAATAACCTCAACGACCTGGTGAACCGTACAACGGGCATTAAGGTGAGAGAGGAAGGCGGAGTTGGCTCGGACTTCGACCTTTCCATCAACGGCTTGTCCGGAAATTCAGTCCGCTACTTTTTGGACGGAATGCCACTGGACACCAAAGGAAGCGGTGTTTCACTCGCCAACTTACCCATTAACATCATAGACCGGATTGAGATATACAAAGGAGTAGTCCCTGCCAGCTTGGGAACAGATGCACTGGGCGGCACCATCAATATCATTACAAAGCAGGAAAAAAAGGATTATCTGGATGTATCTTACGGCATCGGCTCCTTCCATACCCACAAGGCAGACTTGAATGCACAGTTCGTAGAAAAGAAAACCGGACTAATAGTCCGGCCCACCGTTGGCATCAACTACTCCAAAAACGATTATAGAATGAAGAATGTACAGATGCGCGACGAAAGCGGGGACAACTTCATATATGGCAATCCCAAGCGTTTTCATGACGGCTACTTCTCTCTACTGGCACAGGTGGAAGCCGGATTTGTCAACAAATCCTGGGCTGATGCTTTCTTTGTTTCCGCCTCCTATTCAAAAACAGACAAGGAACTGCAGACGGGGTCTGTTCAAAACAAAGTATACGGAATGGCAGAAAGGAATTCCGATTCCTGGAACATCTCTGCCCGCTATCAGAAGTACAACTTCATCCTGAAGAACATGCAACTGAATGCCTCCCTCTCCCACACCTGGGACCATTCCTTGACCGTGGACACTGCCTATCGGAAGTACTATTGGGACGGAGGATACATCGTGAGCCAGCGCAACGAGATTATGGGCAAAGAACCATCCATGCGCCACTACAAGCGTCCGCTCACCATCATGCGCACCAACCTGGACTATCAGCTGAATACCCATCACAGCTTTAATCTGAACTACCATTTGAGCCGTACCGGAAACGACCGCTTCGATGACCTTGATACCAGCTTCGAGCCGTCAAAAGATGTGGTTACCAAACATATCCTGGGACTCTCCTACAACCAGTCTCTGTTGGATGGCAAGATGGAAAACGTATTCTTCATAAAAGACTACATCAACCATCCCAATATCCGGCAGACCGACCAATCCAGCGTGACCGGCTCGAAGGATGTGCAAGGCTCCACCACCAAGAACTACCTGGGTTACGGTGCCGGACTCCGGTATATCATCGTGGAACCTTTATCCATCAAAGTATCCTACGAGCATAGCGTAAGACTGCCCATCGCCCGCGAGCTGTTGGGAAACGGTACCACCATCTATGCCAACGTGGCACTGAAACCGGAAAACAGCAACAACTTCAATGCCTCTCTGTTCGGCACATGGCACCCGGGCAATGGACATACATTCTATTATGAGATGAGCGGATTTTTCCGTAAGGTAGACAACTACATTCAGACCAGCATTGCCGAGAAAGAGGGTACAATGCAATATACCAACGTCCCGGCTGTCCATGTAAAAGGTGCGGAAGGGGAAATGCGCTACGACTGGCAAGGCAGACTGCAACTCGCCACAAACGTCAGCTACCAGGACACTCGCGACCAGCAGAAGTACAAGGGTGACGGAAAGCCCTCTGCCACCTATAACAACCGTGTGCCCAACCGCCCGTGGCTATTCGGTAGCGTAGAGGCTTATTATACCTTCCGCAACATTGCCCTGCCCGAAAGCAGATTGCGCCTGGGTTGTACCTATCAATGGGTACACTGGTACTTCCTGACCTGGGAAGCTTACGGCGCATATGATAACAAGGCACGCATTCCCGCCCAGCACATCTGTAATGCCGACATCACTTACTCATGGAGACGCGGACGCTATAATCTGGCTTTGGAGTGTACCAACTTCCTCGACAAGACAGCCTATGACAACTACAAGCTGCAGAAGCCCGGACGTGCTTTTTTTGCTAAATTCAGACTATTCATTAACTAATCATTTAATAATTCATTCAAAATGAGAAAATTCAAATTTACACTGATTGCCTTTATGGCTGCCATGATGGCACTGTCATTCACAGCGTGTTCCGATGATGACCCGGAACCTAATCCTAATCCCGACCCGGAAGTCAATGAGGATAACTATCACTTCGACCTATTTGTCACCGTAGACAAACACGGTGGGATGAGTAGCAAGAATACCACTATTGTCCATAGCGTCAACTCATTGGCCACAGAGCAGGGTGTCATCACTGTGAAAAGAGAAGGTTCGGAACTGGGAGATTATTCCATGGAGACTATCTCAAAAGGAAAATATTACTACCAAATACCCGCAACCAACGACCGTTTCGTAAAATATCAAATCAAGAACAATGCAGTTCAGGTTATTGCAGAACGTCCTTTCAAGGCCAACAGCTATAAGGTACGTTCCTACACACATGCCTGGATTGATGACAACACACTCGTCATCATGTCTACCAATGGTAAGAAGGACAAGATTCTTTATACGAAACTGAACGCAGAGGACTTGACTATCCTTGCTGAAGGTGAACTCAACATACCAGCCCCCACCAACTGGCTCAAACTGACAAGCTCCGGTATCCTCACCTACCGCAAATCAGACAACAGATTGTACTACTTCTACTATTGGAAAGAGACAGACGGTTTGACGAATATAGACCAGCAAGAGCCTAACTTCCATACAGCCATTATCAACCCCTCTACCATGGAAGTAGAAAAAGATGTACTCTCTCCCATCGAATGCGAAATGGCAGGAAGCGCTTACGGAGAACTGATGCAAAACTGCGTAATGTACGACGAAGCAGACAATCTCTACCTAGCTTGTTTCCACGAAGAAGATAACGCTTTTTTCAAAGGCATCCTGCTACGTATCAACAAAGGCGAAACAGAATTCGACGCTTCCTACAACGGCTATCCCAATGCCGACGGCAAATTGCTGACCATTCAATATCTGGAAGGGAACAAAGCCTTAGTGTATGCACGTAATGACAATGCCGATAGACCCGCTGCAGATAAGCAACCCGGCATCGACGCTTACTCTCACTACTACGCCATCCTCGATCTTACCACCGGAACCAAGACACGCTTAAGCTATGATGGCAAGGAAATCGGTTACAGCGGCGGTCGCTTCTCACAGCGTTCTGTCATCTTCAACAACAAAGCATACATTGGTGTAAACACTGAAGAAGATGCCAACGCCGTTATCTACATCTATGACATCAAGACCGGTAATGTAGAGAAAGGAGCCGAAGTGGACGGACGCTTCTACTTCGATATGATACGTGTCATAGAGAACGATTAAAACAAGCATCAGTATTTATGAAGAATTTGTTTGTCTTTTTATTCCTTTGTAATTTCCTCCTCCTCTGCCATGCGCACGGGGGAGGCAACTACGAGCACAGCGATATGCTTGCAAGTATGAAACCCGGCGACAAAGCCGCCCTGCTCATGGTGCACTTCGGCACTACGCACGACGATACCCGCGCCCTCACCATTGATGCCATCAACGCCAAGGCACAAGCCGCCTTCCCGGAGTTGAAGTTCCAAGAAGCCTATACGTCGCGCATCATCATCCGCCGCTTGAAAGAGCGCGGCATCACGAAGCTGACTCCACTGGATGCCATGCTGAAACTGCGCAGCGAAGGTTACACACACCTCATCGTACAGAGTACCAACATCATTGACGGAGTAGAAATGGAATCCCTCCGCCGGGATGTGGAAAACGCACTACCCTTCTTCAAGGAAATACGTGTAGGTACTCCCCTGCTCTACTCTATCGAAGATGCAGAGAAAGTGGCAAGTATTCTGGGGAACCGCTACAACGCCCCGGCACAAAGCAAGAAAGCTACCAAAGAACACTTCGTCCTTGTGGGCCACGGCACCTATACCCCCAGTACCGCCATCTACAGTCAGATGGACTATATGCTGAAAGCAGGCGGACTGACCAATTTCCATGTGGGCACCATCGAAGGTTATCCAACCTTTGACACCATGCTGGCACAACTGAAAGCCGGGAAAGCCAAACGTGTGACCCTCATACCCTTCATGTTTGTTGCCGGAGACCATGCCAAAAACGACATTGCCGGAGAGTGGAAGGAGATGCTCGAGAAAGAAGGCTTCACCGTCAGTGCACAACTGGAAGGACTGGGACAAATTCCGGAAATTCAAGAAATATTCATTGACCATATCCGTTTCGGACTGAAGCACCGCATGCTGGACATCATGACGAAGAAGGCGGCCTATGCTGCCGGAAAAGACACAGAATAATATACCCATTAGTGGGTATTTAGTGTTCTTGAATCATCTTGTACTTTTGCAGGAAAAACGCGAACGACAATGAATGTTATCACCAAACTGATGTACTCTATTCATAGGATACTGGGCACTTTGCTCTGTATCCTATTTCTCATGTGGTTCCTCTCCGCCTTCGTGATGATGTACCACCGCTTTCCCCGTGTCAGCGCCAAAGAGAAAATGCAAAAGCTGGATATGCTCTCCCAAACCGGAGACTCACTTCCGGACATCTCCTCCGTCACAGCCCGCCTGCCCCGTGGCGTAAAGGTCAGGTCTACGATACTGAACCTCAATGCCGGACACCCCGAGTTCAGCTTTAGTACCACAAAAGGCACGCTTCATTTCCTTGCCGATTCCACCATCTCACGACCCTCTCTGGACAGTGAACACCTGCACCGGACAGCAGCTTTGTGGTGTTCTTCTCCCATTACCCGTATCGACACCCTCCACTCTCTGGACCAATGGATTCCCTTCGCTGAACTGAAAAAGGAAATGCCCATTTATAAAATATACTTTGCCGACGATGCCGGGACACAGCTCTATCTGAGTTCACAAAACGGTGAGGCCTTGCAGTTCTCCAACAGAAGCGAACGCTTCTGGGCATGGCTGGGTGCCATTCCCCACTGGGTATACTTCACCTGGCTGCGGCAGGACACCGTCCTTTGGACTAAGACCGTCATCTGGCTCACAGCTCTGGGTTGTCTCATGGTCATTGCCGGCATTTGGGTAACTGTGGATGTATGGCGTAAGACGCACCGAAGCCGCCATCCCAAGTTCTCCCCCTACCGAAAAAGATGGTATCACTGGCACTACGTCAGCGGAATCTTTTTCGGCATCTTCGTACTGACCTTCACCTTCAGCGGCATGATGTCTCTGGCAGACATTCCCGAATGGATTCATAAACCGGCACTGAAGAAAGGCAGCGCCACACGCACGCTCCATGCCCGTGCCCCACAACCGGAGGATTACCCCTTGGACTACCGCCGTGTCATAGCTGCCTATCCCCAAGCTTTGCAGATAGAGTGGCGCAACTTCCGCGAACATCCCTACTACATCGTAAAAGATAGAAAAAACGAGTATTACATCGATGCCGCCGACAGCCTGCCGCGTCCGTTACAACTCTCCGAAGAAGAAATCCTGAAAGGCGTGGAAAGCATTTATACCTCCCAGCGTGATTCTTCACAACATATCCCCGGCATACGTATCTCCCGGCTCGAACATTTCGAGACCTACTATCGCGACATGAGCAATATGTATCGCGGACGACCCCAGCTTCCCGTCTGGAAGATAACGGTGGACGACCCGGACCGGAGCGTCTATTACATTCACCCGGAAACGGGAATCATCCGCCATGTAGACACCTCCTCCCGCTGGAAATACTGGAGCTATACAGCCCTGCACCGCATGCGTCTGCCCGGTCTGAACTCCAATGCCACCCTGCGCAAGACTGTGCTTTGGGTATTGCTGCTTGGAGGTACAGCCGTTTGCATCACGGGTGTGGCGTTAAGTGTGAATTATATAAGAAGAAAATGTTGTAAAAGACAAAAACGCTATTAACGAGAATAAACTTGTATGAATAAGAAAAGACTTGGAATATTCCTCGGCAGCATAGCCCTATTGATTGTCTGCAGCTTTGCGGCCTATCAGTACTGGCTTGCTCCTACACGTATACTTATTATCAACGCAACCCTGGCACAAGCTGCCGACATTGCCCTGAACAATGACTGCGCCCGGATAGAAGTCACCTGCATAAAAAAAGAAGAGGTGAAGGACCTTTCCGGCTATGATGCCATCGTGATGTACAGCAGAGGGCTATACCTTGACGACGGCCAGATTGCCGAAGTGGAACGGGTGGGTGCCAGCGGAGTACCAGTCTTTACGAATACGTTACGAAATTTCACCCTCTCCCTCAATCACAATGTTACCAATGAACAACAGCATACGCTACGGGAGTATCTCAAGAACGGCAACAAGCACAACTACCGGAATGCCTTACTCTACCTGCGCCACATCGCCACTCCCCACCGGTGGGGACACCAGGATTACGAGCCTCCCATCCCATTGCTGGAGAACATGTTCTACCACCGCGAATACGGCCGCTACTTCAGTACTCCGCAAGAGGTGACCGCCTATCTGAAAGAAAAAAATCTCTACCATGAGGACGGACGCAACCTTGCCCTGATTTCCGGACTCAACTTTCCGATGGAAGGAAACCGTGCCCACGTAGATTCCCTCATCACGTGCTTGACACAAGCAGGCTTCAATGTCTATCCTTTCACAGCCGGAGGTCAACCGCGTGCCGATATGATACGTACCCTCCATCCCGATGCAGTAGTCTACCTGCCTATGGGACGGCTGGGCAATGACTCACTCATCAACTGGCTGCACCAGGAAAACATTCCTTTATTCATGCCCTTCCCGCTGATTCAGCCCCACGAGGAATGGCTGGACCCGGATACCCCCGTCAGCGGTGGCACACTGACCGCCCGTGTAGTGGTGCCTGAGATAGATGGAGGCATGCTACCCCTCTGCATCGCTACCCAAAACGAAAACAAACACGGATACTATCTGTACACCGCTGAAAATGAACGGATAGATGCCGTAGTGGACCATATTACCAAGTACATGTCCTTGAGAGACATGTCCAACAAAGAAAAGCGCGTTGCTATCTGTTACTTCAAGACTCCGGGAAAAGACGCCCTGCTGGCAAGCGGTATGGAAGTGATTCCTTCACTCTATAACTTCTTGAAACGCCTGCGTTCGGAAGGGTACGACGTCAGTGGACTGCCTGCTACTGTAGAGGAGTTCGGCAAGCGGATACATCGTGACGGTGCCGTCATGGGTTCGTATGCCAAAGGAGCACAAGAACAGTTTTTGAAAACGGCACACCCGATATGGCTTTCTACCGAGCAATACGAACAATGGGCACACGAAGTACTCCTTCCCGAGAAATATCAGGAAGTGACAGACAGATATGGAGATGCGCCCGGCAATCTGCTGGTAACAGAGGACAGTATTGCCATTGCCTGCCTGCAATTCGGCAATATCCTACTCTTCCCCCAGCCCCGCCCGGCATTGGGAGATGATGAGTTCAAACTGGTGCATGGAATGCCGGTAGCGCCGCCCCACAGCTACCTGGCTCCTTATCTGTATATGCAAAAAGGATTCAAGGCAGATGCAGTGATTCACTTCGGCACCCACGGCAACTTGGAATACACGCCCGGAAAGAATGTGGCACAGTCGCAGGCCGACTGGTCGGATGTACTGATTGGTAACCTCCCCCACTTCTATTTCTATACCACCGGAAACGTAGGCGAGGGTATCATTGCCAAACGCCGGACACATGCCGTACTGGTCACCCATCTCACTCCGCCCTACGTGGAGAGCGGTATGCGCCAACGCTATTCGGCCTTGCTGGAAGATATTCACAAAGTGCTGGACGAAGGGACTGCCAAACACCGGGCTCTGGGAATGAACATCAAAAAAGAGGCCATGCGCCTGGGGCTGCACCGCGACCTCAATCTGGATTCCATATCCGGCGAACCCTATACAGCCGAGGAGTTGGAACGTCTGGATGCCTTCACCGAAGAGATAGCCAACGAAAAGATACTGGGTGCGTACTACACCATGAACGAGCCTTATTCTGACCGCGACCTGCTGACTACCACTCTCGCCGTCGCTGCCGACCCGCTGGCATACGAAACGGCCCGCAAGGACCGTGATAAAGGTAAAATCACCACAGAACAGTTGCAAGACTTCACCTATATAGCCCACCACTACTTGCCTGCCGCCAGGAAAAGGCTGACCGCCTTACTCCAGAATCCACCCAAGGATACTGCATCTGTAGCACCGGAGCTTCGCCCCGCCCTACTCTATCGCGAACAGTTGCTTGCCTCCCCCGTCAACGAACAGAATGCCATGGTGCGTGCACTCAGCGGAGGAACCGTATTCCCTGCGCCGGGAGGTGACCCCGTACTGAACCCGAACGTTCTGCCCACCGGACGCAACATGTACAGCATCAACGCCGAGAATACTCCCAACCCAAGGGCTTGGGAAGATGGAAAGCGATTGGCAGAAGCGACTTTAAAACAGTACATCAGCAAGCACGGCGAATATCCCCGGAAAGTAAGCTATACCTTCTGGGCAGGCGAATTCATCAATACGGAAGGAGCTACGCTGGCCCAGGTATTCTGGATGCTGGGAGTAGAACCCGTACGCGACGCCCAAGGCAGAGTGGTTGACCTGAAACTGGTGCCCAGTGAAGAACTGGGGCGTCCGCGCATCAATGTGCTGGTACAAGTGTCCGGACAGCTACGCGACATAGCCGGTTCCCGCTTGAAGTTACTGACCGATGCTATACGTCTGACATCGGAAGCCGGAGATGAGACCTATCCCAACTATGTGGCATCGGGTACACTGTTGCAGGAAAAATTACTGGTAGAAAAGGGAACTTCCCCCAAACGTGCCCGTGAAATGTCTGTGATGCGTGTATTCGGACCGGTCAACAGCGGATACAGTACCGGTATGATGGCCTATACCGAGCACAGCGGCTCGTGGGAAAGCGAAAAGGAGATAGCCGAAGGATACCTCAACAATATGGGTGCCTCTTATGGGGACGACGAAAATTGGGGAGACGTCCAGGAAGGTTTGTTTGCCTCGGCACTGTCCGAAACGGATGTTGTCATCCAGCCCCGTCAAAGTAACACATGGGGCCCCATCTCCCTGGATCATGTATACGAATTTACGGGTGGACTCTCGCTCACCGTCAAAACCGTGACCAGCAAGGAACCGGATGCCTATATGGCAGACTACCGCAACCGGACCAACCGCCGCATGCAGGATGCCAAAGAGGCCATTGCCGTAGAGACACGTTCCACCATCTTGAACCCTACCTTTATACAAGAGCGGATGAAAGGCGGGGAAGGTTCGGCGCAGATGTTCGGCGAAATCTTCCGCAACATCTTCGGCTGGCACGTCATGCGTCCGTCGGCCATGGACAAAGAACTGTTCAATGACTTGTATAGAATGTATATAAAGGATGAGAATAAGCTGGGCATTCACGAGTACTTCCTCCGCGTCAATCCCGCCGCATTCCAGGCTATGACAGCCGTCATGCTGGAAAGCGCCCGCAAAGGTTACTGGAAAGCATCTGATGAGCAACTGAAAACCACTGCTTCCCTGCATGCACAAATCACACGCGAAAAAGGTGCCGCTTGTACCGAATTCGTTTGCGACAATGACAAGCTACAGTCGTTCGTTGCCGACCAGTTGGATAATAGCGAGAAGCAGACCTATACCCAGAACATGAAGGAGGTACACGAAGCATCCGCAACCGATGGCAAGGATGTCGTACTGAAAGAACACAAACTGACTTCCGAACAAACGGTACGTAAGAACAGGGTGAACGGAGTGGTTGCAGGCAGTCTTGTCGTCATCACCTTCATCGGACTGGTCGTACTGTTGAAGAAAAGAAAAAAAGAATAAATAGAAACAGAGTATTATGGAATACGTCATTCATCTGTTAGCCCTATTCATCGCCCTCAATTTTCTATTAAAGGTGGGGTTCTATCCACGCTGGGGAATGTGGACGGTTGCCGCAGGCTGTGCCTTTTTTGCGTGGCTGGTGACTCCATGGATGACGGAACAGTCCAAGACCGTGGTGGCAGCTTTCTTTGCCTCCCGTCCACAGATGTTGAACTTGTCGGTATGTGTCACTCTGGAAGCCGCCATAATGATAACTTTCTGTTTCGACTGTTTCGCAAAAATGCGTACCCGCAACACGGCCTTCAAACAAGCGGTCACCCTCTTCCTGAAGTTATACCCCGGCATACTGATAGGCGGAGTAATATGCTATGTCCTGGCACTGCTGCTTTTCACTTTTCCCGAAATAGATTTCGGCAGTCTCTCATGGATAGCAGCCGGTGTTACTTTCTTTGCAGTTTGTGCTGGGAGCCTTCTGCTGCGGCATGCTATCGGTGATAAACCACTGCGCTTGGAAGTACTGTTCATTGTTAATATTTTCATTGTTATATTGAGCATCATTGCTACGGGCTATTGAAATAAATTAAAGAATTAAAAACTAAAAAGATATATGGAAACAATCTCAAACACACTGTTCTGGATTTCAAACGGGCTGCTGGTTCCCGTCGTAGTCCTGCTGCTGCTATTCTTTCTACGTGCCATTATCCTTGCGGGAGGTTTCTTCGGCGAGTTCTACCAGCGGATGAAATTACAGAAGCAATTCACTGAAACACTGGAGAACATCATCCCAGAGAATATAGACGGACTGCTGCAGCAACTCCCATCGGCAGGTAACTCCCCTCTCCTCCGCAGCTTGTCCAAACTGTCCGCACACCGGGACGACGACGCCTACTGCGAACACCTGCTTGCCAATTATGAAGTGGAAGCCGAGAAGGAGTTGGGACGTTCGCGTACTTTCATCAAGCTGGGTCCTATGTTGGGACTGATGGGTACCCTCATCCCGATGGGTCCCGCACTGGTAGGTTTGGCACAAGGAGACATCTCCTCCATGGCCTACAATATGCAGGTGGCTTTTGCCACTACAGTGGTAGGACTGGTCATTGCTGCTGTCGGCATCATCACCCTGCAAGTGAAACAACGCTGGTATGCCCGCGAAATGAACGACTTGGAATATCTGTACAAAGTGATAAGCCGCCAAACGGCCGAAAAGGAATAACGGACTAACGATACGAAAACAATGAAGAGTAAGAGAAACAGATTACTGCACAGCGATTCGGACTCCGACCCCATGGGTACGGTAGCCAATCTTTTTGACGTAGCAATGGTCTTTGCCGTAGCCTTGATGGTGGCTCTCGTCTCCCGCTTCAATATGACGGAGATGTTTTCCAAAGAAGACTTCACTATGGTGAAGAATCCCGGAAAGGAAAATATGGAAATCATTACCAAAGAAGGGCAGGAAATCAAGAAATACACTCCCAGCGAAGACCCAAAGACCTCCGGTAAAAGAGGAAAGAAAGTGGGAGTTGCCTATCAGCTTGAAAATGGAGAGATTATCTATGTGCCGGAATAAGGGAATACAGTACCTATTAATAGCTATTTGGCCATCGCAGTATAACAACTATTAAGTATTTCACCCTCCGATAATGGTATGTACCTTTGCAGCGTTATATAAAATAAAACAATATATGATAAAGAAAAGACTTCTCACAGTTCTCCTTATGGGAGGAATCATCGCCACCGGTGCCTATGCACAAGCAGAAAAAGGTGACAGCGACGATATGACCAAGAAAACTCACGAGTTGAACCCGGTTGTAGTAACGGGTACGGGTACACATCAGCGACTGAAGAACACTCCGTCTCCGGTATCGGTTATCACTGCCAACGAGATAAAGCGTGCCGGTATCACCGACTTCCAGCAGGCCTTGACCATGATGGTACCCTCGCTCTCCTTCCGTCCGAACGCGATGGGGTCCTATCTGATGATGAATGGACTCTCCAACAAGCACGTGCTGATATTGGTAAACGGACGCAAGGTCACGGGAGACATTACCGGTAACATCGACCTCAACCAAATAGACATGACCCGCGTCAAGCGCATCGAGGTGCTGAACGGAGCCGCTTCTTCCCTTTATGGTTCGGATGCCATCGGCGGTGTAATCAATATCATTACCAACGAGCCTAAAGATGTGGTAGCCTTCAGCAGCAATAGCAGCTATACGAGAAAGAATCAATTCTCCCAAGGCTTGAATCTGGACATCGCCCAAGGAAAAATAGGGTCCTACACTTCCTATAAATACGACCACTCCGACGGTTGGCAAAACAGCCGTCTGACAGAAGACGGAGAAGACATCATCGAAACGATTGCCCCGCTCTCCCTGGGCTACAGCTCGAATAACTTTTCGCAGAAGTTTACCTATGATGCTACGGAACAGCTTTCCTTCTATGCCAACGGTGGATACTACAACCGCGGACTCGAACGTCCGGTAGAACGCGAGGATATCACCGGCGGAAGCAAGTACAACACTACCTACGAAGGTTACAACTGGGGGGCAGGCGCCAAATACAAACTGAGTAAACGCAACGTTATCCAGTTCGACTATTCAGGAAACAATTACGCATCACGCTACAAATACCTGATAGAAAACAGCGGATACCTGCCCGGACAGTATGCGCTTACCAAGCTTCAGAAATTCCATGATGCCGAGTTGAAAGGTATCTTCGGTTTTACAACCAACAGCACTACGGTGTTCGGTGTAGACTATCGCCGTGAAGTACTCCGCCGTCCCGACTCCGATTTGGACAAAAGTGTCTATACGACATCAGCCTACGGCCAGCATGAAGTGAAGCTATGGAACCATCTGACCGGTGTTGTGGGTGTACGCTACGACCATCACGAACAGACGGGCGGACGCTTCACCCCCAAAGTGGCAGCCATGTACAACATAGGCAACTTCAATGTACGTGCCACCTATGCTGCCGGATTCCGCGCTCCGGGAATTGACGAGCTCTACTACCACATGTTCAAGAAGACAATGGGTACACGAGCCACCATCTCATTGGGTGACGAGAACCTCGACCCCGAACGCAGCAACTATTACTCCATCAACATGGAATACCGCACCAACCGTTTCAGTGCTTCCGTCACCGGCTATCTGAACTATGTAAAGAACATGGTAACTTCCAAATCCACTAAATTCGATGACCTACCGGAAGCAGAGCAGAACCAGTTGCGTGAAGAGTTCCCCGAAATCGGTGACCTTTCATCCACGAAAAACCTAAGTGTCAAGAACTACTTCAATTTCGAGAAAGCTACCGTCAAAGGCTTTGAAGTGAACTTGAACGGCAATCTGTTCCCGGGCTTCACCCTGGCCGGAAACTATACCTACGCCTATGGACGCGGTCTGAACGAAGGAGGCGAATGGCAAAACATCGAACGCAGCATACGCCATACAGCCACCATCACCGGAAACTATACACACAGCTGGAGCGACTATACCTTGAACCTCAACTTGAACGGTCGTCTGCAAAGCAAAGTCTATTATCCGGGTGACGCGGACGGCAATGCTCCGGGCTACGGCATCTGGAACTTCAATACCCGCCATACCTTCGACGGCTTCCGCAACTTTATCATCGAACCGGGCATCGGCATAGACAATATCTTCAACAAGAAGGACAACCGCCCGCTGAACAAGAACTTCGCCTTGTATTCTCCGGGACGTTCGGTAGTAATCAGCCTGGCACTCAGACTAAAATAATCTCTCCATAACGCATTTAGAAACAACAACAATTATGAAACATTTTTTCATCACTCTCTATTTACTCGGCATCAGCCTCTTCTCCTCCGCACAACAAGAGGAGAAGGCGGCTCTGCTCATCACCCATTATGGCAGTTCGGACCCCCAGACACGTGCCTTGACGCTCGACGTCGTGACCCGTGAGGCACAAGAAGCCTTTCCGCAGTTTACAGTGCGCGAAGCATACATCTCGCCGATTGTACGAAAAAGACTTGCCAAGGAGGGTGTGTACAAAGACAGCCCTACGGATGCACTGCTGAAACTTCGCGCCGAAGGCTACCGGACCATCTACGTCCAGAGCACCACCTTGATAGAAGGCAGTGAGATGACCTCCGTCCGCAGGGATGCAGACAAGCTCCGTCCCTTCTTCAAGGAGATAAAAGTGGGAAATCCCCTGCTCTACTCCGTCGAAGACTGCGAGAAGGTAATCGGTATACTGACCGCCGAACAGCTGGGAAAGAAAGAAGACATTGTCTATGTGGGGCACGGCAACCAGCTACCCAGCACGGCTACTTACGCCATGCTCGACTTCATGATGAAAGCCCATGGACTGAAGAACTTCCACGTCAGCACCATTGAAGGATATCCTACCCTGGACGCAACCCTGCTGCAACTGAAAGAGACACGCCCCAAGAGCGTGACATTGGTTCCGTTGCTGTTGGTATGCGGCAACCATACCAAGGAAGACATTGCCGGCGTGTGGAAGACGGAACTTGAAAAGCAAGGCTATCAAGTGAATGTACGCATGCAGGGACTGGGCGAAAACAAAGCCATCCGCCAGCTCTATATGGAACACATCAAAGCTATGCTAAAAGATTGATAACCAGCAAGCGTAAAAGGGCTACACCTTTTACATACCAAGGCTACACCCTTTGCTCCGGATGGCTACACCATTTCGGACAAAGGGTGTAACTCTTTTCAATGTACACAGATTACGGACATTTGTAACCATATTACGGATTCCTCCTCCTGCGATATGGAACTTTCCGGATTATTCTCTACATTTGTACAAAACTAACAGGAACGTTTATGGAAGAAGTAATCAAGCTCAATGCAGTAGACCAATACAACAAGATGTTCGGTCTCGAAACCCTGCACCCGCTGGTCAGCGTAGTCGACTTGTCCGAAGCCACCGGATACCCCAGACATTTCACGTTGAACTATGGCGTATACGCCCTTTTCCTCAAAAACACCAAATGCGGAGATATACGCTATGGAAAACAGTTTTACGATTACCAGGAAGGCACGGTAACCAGCTTCGCCCCGGGCCAGGTGACCGAGGTCAACATGCTGGAAGGTATGCAGCCCAGCGCCTCCGGCCTGCTGTTCCACCCCGACCTGATAAAAGGCACCTCGCTGGGACAAGGAATAAAGCAGTATTCCTTCTTTTCCTATTCCTCTACCGAGGCACTGCATTTGTCCGAAGACGAGAAAGAAATCTTCCTCGACTGTCTGAAGAAGATTAAGATGGAAATCCAACGCCCCATCGACAAGCACAGCAAGGGTCTGATTGCACGCAACATCGAACTGCTGCTGGACTACTGCATGCGTTTCTACGAACGCCAGTTCATCACCCGCTCGGCAGCCAACAAAGATATCCTGATGAAATTCGAAGCACTGATAGACGACTATTTCCAGAGCGACAAACCGCAGACCGAAGGACTGCCTTCCGTGAAATACTTCGCAGACAAAGTGTTCCTCTCCTCCAACTATTTCGGAGATTTGGTGAAGAAGGAAACCGGAAAGACGGCGCAGGAATATATCCAGAACAAAATCATCGACCTGGCCAAAGAAATGATTATAGGAAGCGGGAAGACAGTCAGCCAGATTGCCTATGAGCTGGGATACCAGTATTCGCAGCACTTCAACCGCGTGTTCAAGAAGAACGTAGGCTATACTCCGAGCGAATACCGGCACTTACAGGTTTAGACAATAAGGATTCACCACAGATTACGCGGATTAACACAGAGTTTTTTCGGTTTCATCAAATATAAGTTCTATCTTTGTATGCCAATAGAACATATGGATATGAAACACCCCAAAATAATTGTTGCCGGCATCGGACCGGGCAATGAATCGGATATAACTCCCGCCGTAATTTCCGCTTTGCAAGAATCAGATGTAGTGGTGGGATATAAGTATTATTTCCAATTTGTAATCCCTTATCTCCACCCCTCAACAGCATGTATAGATACCGGCATGAAGCGTGAGCGCGCCCGTGCCGAGCAGGCTTTCGAGCTGGCAGAGCAGGGAAAGACGGTCTGCGTCATCAGTTCCGGGGATGCGGGCATTTATGGTATGACGCCGCTTGTCTATGAGATGAAGCGGGAAAGGAACAGCGACGTGGAAATCGTTTCGCTGCCGGGCATCAGCGCTTTCCAAAAGGCAGCCTCACTGCTGGGAGCTCCCGTAGGACATGACTTCTGTGTCATCTCCCTTTCAGACCTGATGACTCCCTGGGAGCGTATTGAAAGGCGTATCATCGCAGCCGCTGCCGCCGACTTCGTGACGGCAGTCTACAACCCCAAAAGTGAAGGACGCTACTGGCAGCTTTACCGCTTGAAAGAACTCTTTCTGCAGGAAGGACGCTCACCGGAAACGCCCGTGGGATATGTACGCCAGGCAGGACGCCCGGAACAAGCGGTACACATCACCACGCTGGGAGATTTCAATCCCGAAGAGGTGGATATGTTTACAGTCGTATTGATAGGCAACTCACAGTCCTACGAATGGAACGGAGCCTTCATCACTCCGCGCGGCTATTACCGGGACACGAATACCGAAGCCACGGGCATCGGGCAAGACATCATGATTCGTAGTTTCCGTACCATCGAAAAGGAACTGAAGAACAAGCATATTCCCCTCGACCATAAATGGGCTTTACTCCATGCCATACATACCACCGCCGATTTTGAAATGGAGCATCTGCTGCATACGGACGAAGGTGCCGTGGCTTCCTTGTATCAAGCCATCGAGAAAGGCGGAATCAAGACGATTGTCACAGACGTCACGATGGCAGCCAGCGGTATCCGCAAAGGAGCTTTGCAGCGGCTGGGCATAGAGGTGAAATGTTACCTCGGCGACCCGCACACGGCGACGATGGCTGCAGAGAAAGGCATCACCCGTACCCAGGCAGGCATCCGCCTGGCTGTGGAGGAGCATCCCGATGCTTTCTTTGTATTCGGCAATGCACCTACGGCACTTATGGAACTCTGCGACCTGATACGTAAGGGCAAGGCACATCCGGCGGGCATTGTTGCCGCACCGGTAGGCTTTGTGCATGTGCAAGAGTCCAAACACATGGTGAAACCCTTTACGGAAATACCCAAGATTATCGTAGAAGGACGTAAGGGAGGCAGCAACTTGGCTGCCACGCTGGTGAACTCCGTGTTGTGCTACAACGATGCGGAGCAGTTGCGCCCGGGCAGGGATGTGTAAGTGAAAAGAGACATTCCATAACATTACTTGTTACGACCGATAACATTACTTGTTATGCCCCTTTACATTACTTGATATTTTCATAAGATTACCCGTTGAATGAAACACAGATTTATAATCATAGGAATGGATGACAACCGTTCCCCCTTCTTTCCACCGGAAGCACTGGCGCAGATACGGAAGGGGAAGGTTTTCTCCGGTGGCATACGGCATAAGGAGATTGTCGGTCCTCTGCTGCCTGCCGGGGCCGAATGGATTTCCATCACCGTACCGCTGGACCGCGTCTTTTCCCGTTATGAAGAAATATTTGCCCGCTTCGAAGAGACGGCGACGGACGACTCCATCATTGTATTCGCTTCCGGCGACCCGTTGTTCTTCGGTTTTGCCAATACCATAAAGCGCAAGCTTCCCGGGGCAGACATTCTGCTCTATCCCGCTTTCAATTCCTTGCAGACATTGGCACACCGCCTCGTCATGCCGTATGACGACATGCGCACCGTCTCCCTGACAGGACGCCCCTGGCAGGAGTTCGACCGTGCCCTCATAGAGCGTGCCCCCAAAATAGGCATCCTCACCGACCGCGAACATACCCCGGCCACCATTGCCGCCCGCATGCTGGAATACGGGTACTCCCACTACACACTATACATCGGCGAGCATCTCGGCAATCCCGAAAAGGAACGCATACGCCGGATGACACCCCAGGAAGCGGTTTCCGGTGACTTCGAACATCCCAACTGCCTGCTGCTGGACAGCCATCTCGGACAATGCCGCACAAACTCCCTGCACGGTAGCGAAGCCCCAGACTTTCCAGTCCGTCCCTTCGGCATCCCCGATGAAGAGTTTGCACATCTTGACGGACGCGCCCGCATGATAACCAAGGCTCCCATCCGCCTGCTCACCCTGCAGGCATTGAAACTGAACCGCCGCCGCGTCTTCTGGGACATCGGTTTCTGTACCGGTTCCGTCTCCATCGAAGCCCGCCTGCAATTTCCTCATCTCGCCGTCATCTCCTTCGAGATACGCCCCGAAGGAAAAGAGCTGATGGACACCAACTCCCGCCGCTTCGGCGCACCGGGCATTACGGCGGTAACCGGAGATTTCCTGCACACCGACCTCACTCCCTTTGCCCGCCCCGATGCCGTCTTCATCGGTGGACACGGCGGACATCTGGAGGAAATGATAGAGAAAGTGAAACAAGTGCTGCACCCCGAAGGCTGCATCGTCTTCAACTCCGTATCGGCAGAAAGCAAGGAGGCGTTCTGCCGAGGAATCGAGCGGAACGGAATGGTGCTCCACCCTTCCACCCATATCGCCTTGAACGAATATAACCCCATTGAAATTATGAAAGCCACGCTTTCTTAAACATACCCATTATGAAAACAGCTATTATTCTAATCTCCGAAGCCGGTTTGAGCATAGCCCAATCACTGCTCAACGAACTTCCCGACTCCGAAATCTTCACCCTCAGGCACGAAGAGGGATGCACACATATAGAATCCGCCGGCAAATTCACAGCGGAAAACTTCAACCGCTATGATGCCTTTGTCTTCATTGGCGCCATGGGAATCTGTGTCCGCACCATCGCTCCTTGCGTGAAGAACAAATATACCGACCCTGCCGTGGTTTGCGTGGACAGTACCGGTAAATTTGCCATCTCCGTACTTTCCGGACACATCGGAGGAGCCAACGAACTGACCCACCAGGTAGCGAATATCCTCGGGGCCGAACCGGTAGTCACCACGCAAAGCGACTGCACCGGTCTATGGGGACTCGATACCCTGCCCCAACGTTTCGGGTGGTTTCCGGTCATCAACGCCGAGCCCTCCACCCTCCTGTTGGCAGAACTTGCCAAGACGCCCGAAGAGAAAAAAAGAGTATGCATGAACGAGCATATCAGCCTCTTCGTTTCCGGCAAGCCCACCGCCCTGCTGCTCACGGTGCGCAATGAAGGCACGGACTGGATGGAGGCGCACCTGCCGCCTCATGTAGAAGTATTCTACCGGGTGCAGGACATTAAACCTTCACGCTTCAAACTGATTCTGTGCGTATCTCCCCAAGTCCCCAACTTCCCGGAAATGCCTATGATATGCTACGTGCCCTGTGTCGTACACCTCGGCATCGGCCTTGCCCGGCTGGCAGGTCCCGTGCGGAAAGTGGAGAAAGAGATTATGAACACGCTGAAGGAATACGGCATCATGCCCCAAAGCATCGCCTCCATCTCCACGATTAAAGCCAAAAGTGACGAACCGGTAGTGAAAGCGCTCCAAAAGAAGTTCCCAGTCTACTTCTATACAGCCGAGGAACTGGCAGAGATAGAGGTGCCCCATCCCAGCAAAACCGTCATGAAGCACATGGGCACCCCCAGCGTCAGCGAAGCCGCCGCCTTGCTGAGTGCAAACAACTCCCGGCTGCTAGTGCCCAAAAAGAAAGGAGAGAACTATACCGTGGCCGCCGCCCTCGACATAAGAACTGTGCGCCAGGGCCACATCGAAATAGTGGGTGCCGGCCCGGGCGACCCGGACCTGGTTTCCGTACGCGGACGCCAAATGCTGGAACGCGCCGACCTCATTCTGTATGCCGGCAGTCTCGTTCCCAGGGAGCTGACTCTCTGTGCCAAGGCCGGAGCTACCGTACTCAGCTCCGCTTCCATGGATTTGGAGGAACAATTTGAAGTGATGAAGAAGTTCTATGACAAGGGAAAATTCATCGTACGCCTGCATACGGGTGACCCATGTATCTATGGTGCCATTCAGGAACAGATGAACTACTTTGACCAGCACGGTATGAGCTACCACATCACCCCCGGCATATCCTCCTTCCAGGCGGCAGCAGCTGCCTTGAAGTCGCAGTTCACCATTCCGGAAAAAGTGCAAAGCATCATCCTAACACGCGGCGAAGGACGTACGCCCATGCCCGAACGCGAAAAGCTACATCTCATGGCACGCTCACAAAGTACCATGTGCATCTTCCTCAGTGCAAGCATTGCGAAGCAGGTGCAGGAAGAACTGTTGCAGGAATATCCGGAAACTACCCCCGTAGCTGTCTGCTACCACTTGACATGGAAAGACGAACAAATATTCAGGGGGGAACTCAAAGACCTTGCCAGAATAGTGAAGGAAAATAACCTCACCTTGACAACCATGATTGTCGTAGGCGAAGCCATCGGCAACCGTGAAGGTCTGTCACGGCTCTATGCACACGAGTTCAAGCATCTGTACCGGAAATAAATCAACGATTAATCACCCATAAACATTCAAACATGATATTAATATTTGGCGGAACCACCGAAGGACGCATAGCCATCCAAACCCTTGAAGAAGCCGGAAAAACTTTCTACTATTCTACCAAAGGGGATGAGCAGGACGTACTTCTGCATAATGGCATCCGCCTGCAAGGCGCGATGGATGCAATAGAAATAGAAACATTCTGTGCACAGCATCACATAAAGCTGCTGATAGACGCCGCGCACCCCTTTGCCACACAGCTGCATGAGACTCTGGAACAAGTCTCCGTGGAATCGAATATCCCCGTCATCCGTTTCGAGCGTATCTTCCCGAAACGCGATGAAGAACACATCACCTGGTGCAGGGATTATGACGATGCCATCGAGAAGATACAGAAAGAAAAGATTTTCATCTTACTTGCACTGACCGGCGTACAGACCATAGGTAAGCTGAAGCCTTTGTGGCAGAATGCCTGCTGTTACTTCCGCATCCTCGACCGTGACAGCTCGCGCAAGCTCGCCCGGGAACAAGGTTTCTCCGAGAAGAACCTCTACTACTACACGCCCGGAGAAGACGAGCAAGTCCTGATGAAACAGCTTCATCCCGAAGCCATCCTCCTCAAAGAAAGCGGGATATCGGGCGGATTCTGCGAAAAGGTGGAAGCTGCCCGGCAACTGGGTATACGCATCTTTGCCATCTGCCGCCCCAAGACATCCGACAAGTTTATCTGTGTAAACGGCGAGCATGGCCTGCGCCGCATAATCGAGAAACATTTACCCGACTTCTTCCCCCTGCGCAGCGGACTGACCACCGGAACATGTGCCGCCGCTGCCGCCGTAGCCGCCACCTGGGATGTATTCAATATCTACTTCAAAAAGCGTCCTACGGAATTTCCGGTAGTTCTTCCCAACGGAGAAACCATCCAGGTTCCCGTAGAGCCTCAGCACCATATTCCCCACTCCGACCTTCTGGAAAACGGTGACGGCATGTTCGAGACAAGCGCTACCGTCATCAAGGATGCCGGCGACGACCCGGACATCACCAACGGAATGAAAGTTGTGGCCAATATAGCCATACCTTTCCGCATAGACGACCCGCTGCCGGAAGACACTCCCCAGGACGACTACAACATCATCGTCTGCGGCGGCGAAGGCGTAGGTGTCGTCACCATGCCCGGTCTGGGACTTGAGCTCGGTAGCTCTGCCATCAACGACACCCCACGCGAAATGATAAAGAAGAACGTCAAGCTATGGCTTGAACGCCTCCATATTGCCAAACAGCCCAATCCTATTCTCATTACCATCTCCATCCCCGGTGGAGAAGAAATAGCCAAACGCACCTTCAATCCCCGCCTCGGTATCGAAGGAGGCATTTCCATTATCGGGACCTCCGGCATCGTGAAGCCATTCTCCTCGGAAGCCTTCATCAATTCCATCCGGAAGTCCATGGAAGTGGCAAAGGCAACCCGGAACCCTCGTATCGTCATCAGCTCCGGCGCAAAGAGCGAACGTTTCATCAAGGCGTATTATCCCGACCTCCCCCCCCAGGCTTTCGTGCATTACGGCAACTTTATCGGCGAAACCTTGAAAATAGCAGCCGAAGAGCAAGTACCGCACGTCACCCTCGGCGTGATGATGGGAAAGGCCGTGAAACTGGCCGAAGGCAATCTGGATACCCACAGCAAGAAAGTGACCATGAATAAGGAATTCATTCAAGACCTGGCACGCCAGACGGGATGCAGCGAAGAAACACTTGCCGCCATCGGACAGATGAACCTGGCGCGCGAACTCTGGGACATCATTCCCGAAGAGCTGCTGGAAAAGTTTGGCAAGGCACTGATTGAGCTCTGTCACCGGCACTGTGCCCCCTTACTGCCCAATGGCGAACTAACAATATTACTCATAACCGAAAACGGAAAAATTTACTCATGAAGAAGAAGATAATCATTACCGTCTGTATGGCAATGACCGTACTGACCGGTCTGGCACAAAGCCCGCTGTCCTTTCATGCAAAAGCAGGAATCGGTACCTCCCATTTTCATGGAAAACACTCCAGTAGTGACACCCAAATAGCTTACAAAGCTGGTGTCGGTACAGAATATGTCCTCAACAAGACCTGGGTGCTGCAATCCGCATTGGAGTTTGTGTCCATCGGCGGTAAAGACGAGATAAGCCACATCGGCAAGGCCAAAATGCATGAACTGTATCTGCAAATCCCCCTCATGATAGCGGCCCGCCTCCATCTGGGCAGGGATTATCATGCCTCGCTGAGCGTCGGCCCTTATGCGGCCATAGGCGTGGCAGGCAAGACCTCCGGCGAGACCTACGATTATAGCAGCAGCAGTATGCAGGGAGGATACCAGTTCAAGATAGACACTTTCGGCAGTATGGTAGACGGGAAAATGGGTAACAACCGTTTCGATGCAGGTATTGCCCTGGGACTTACTTTTGAATACAGAAGATTCATCATCGGTGCAGAGACACAAGTGGGACTGGTAAAAGTCAATGAGCAGATAAACCAGATGATAGGTCATTCGGAAGAAGGAGGATATTTTCCCAAGAACTTCGCCGCATTCTTTACGCTGGGGTACCGGTTCTGGTAAGGGAACATTTTGCCATACAGAGTTGTTTAGTATACAAACAGATACTCAACAATATAAACTGAATAATATGGCAAAAAGAATTCCTATCCTGCTGGCTGCAATGACAGCCCTCACCTTCGCCCCTCAAACAGCAGAGGCATGTACCGGTATCACCCTGACGGCCAAAGACAATGCGCACGTCGTAGCCCGCACCATCGAATGGGGAGGCAGTGAGCTGAACAGCCAGTACGTCATCGTACCGCGCGGTTATTCGCAACAATCACTGACACCCGGAGGCAGTCTGTCCGGCATGGAGTTCACCTCACGCTATGGCTACGTAGGCCTGGCAGTGGAGCAAAAGGAGTTCGTGGCCGAAGGTCTGAATGAAGCCGGGCTCTCCGCCGGGCTGTTCTACTTTCCCGGATATGGCAAATACGAGGAGTACGACCCCACACGAAAAGCGTCGAGCATAGCCGATTTACAATTGGTATCATGGCTGTTGGGAAGCTTTTCTACTGTGGACGAGGTAAAGGAGGCTATTGAAAATGTAACGGTCATAGCCATTGACCCACGCGCCTCCACCGTACATTGGCGGATTGCAGACAAGACCGGCCGCCAACTGGTATTGGAGTTCATCGACGGACAGCCCCGTTTCTATGAAAACAAACTGGGAGTATTGACAAACTCCCCCGGCTTTGACTGGCAGATGACCAACTTAAACAATTATGTGAACCTCTACCCGGGCAGTGCCGAAAGCAAATCGCTGGGCAATGTGACTATAGCCCCTTTCGGTTCGGGAAGCGGCTTTTTGGGAATTCCGGGAGATGTGACTCCCCCTTCCCGCTTTATCCGTGCCGCTTTCTACCAGACTTCTACACCACCACAGAATACCGCACAGGAAACCGTTCTCCAATGTTTTCAGATACTGAATAACTTTGATATACCCGTAGGCATCGAGTTTCCCCTCGGCCAGGTTCCTGCCAATATTCCAAGTGCCACCCAATGGACATCGGCCACAGATATGACAAACGGTATCATCTACTATCGCACCATGTACAACAGTACAATCAGAAGCATTGATTTGAGACAGATAGACTTCGGGCGCATCGAGTACCATGCAGCTCCCCTCGATAAAGTGAAGCGGCAACCGATAGTTCCCGTGAAAATTGAATAGGGACGCAGAAACTTCAAGATTGCCGCTGTTGCAGTTGTTCCGCCTCCTTCCTCTTCATCTCCGCCAGCACCCCGCAGGTCAATGGAATGGCGAGGAAGAAGGTCAGCATGTCCGACGCCGCCTGGCACATTTCCACCCCTTTCAGTCCTAAGAAATAAGGAAGAATGAAGATGAGGGGGATGAAGAACAGCCCTTGACGGGCAGAGGAAAGTATCGTAGCGCGTACGGGCTTGCGGATAGTCTGCAGCATCATGTTGCTGACCACAATCCATGCACCCAACGGATAGGTGATGAACTGCCAGCGCAATGCTGCCGCACCGGTAGCTACAACAGCAGGGTCTCCCTTGCGGAAGATGGAGACAATCTCCTCGGCATATCCCATACCTGCCACCGCACAAACCAGCAAAAAGAAAAAGCCTACCTTCACACAGAACCAGAATCCTTGGCGCACTCTGGCATACAGCCCGGCACCATAATTGAATCCACATACCGGTTGGAAGCCTTGCCCGAAACCAATTAGGAAAGCATTGATAAACATAGAGATACGCGTCACAATGGACATCCCTGCAATAGCTGCGTCACCATATGCACCGGCCGCCACGTTCAGCAAAATGGTTGCCACGCTTGCCAGTCCCTGCCGGGTGAGTGACGGAGTTCCACCCCCAATAATTTCCTTGATGAAAGCCAGTGTAGGCGTAAAGTTTCTGTAACGTATACGTATATTTCCTCCTCTGCGCCCCATATATAGCAAAAGGATGAAACTACATATCTGGCTGACTACTGTGGCCAGTGCGGCACCGGATATGCCCATATCGCATACAAAAATCAGGATAGGGTCGAGCACCACGTTGATGACCGCCCCACTCACAATCCCCACCATGGCATACGCCGCATTACCTTGAAAACGTATTTGGTTATTCAGCACCAATGAGGCGGTCATAAAAGGAGTACCCAGCAGAATGATTCCCAAATAGCGCTCCGTATACGGAAGAATAGTAGGCGTCGACCCCAAAGCAAGGGAAAGCGGTGTAAGGAACAGCAATCCCAGCACAGCCAGAGCCGCTCCGATAAACAAGGCAAAAAAGAAGCCGGTGGATGCCATCTTCTCGGCACTCTCCGTTTCCTGCGCCCCCAACTTACGGGAGATGTAGTTCCCCGAACCATGACCGAAGAAGAATCCCACAGCCTGGATAATGGACATCACAGAAAACACGATACCTACGGCAGCCGTAGACTGGGTATTTATTTTACCCACAAAATAGGTATCTGCCATGTTGTAGAAGGACGTCACCAGCATGCTGATGATGGTCGGCACAGCCAATGACGTAATCAGCCGGGGGACCGGAGTCGTCGTTAAGTGGACATAATTATCCTTTGCAGAATGGTGCATCATAGGGAATGGAATGACAAGACTATTTGCAGCAATTTCTCAATGGAGTACACTGTTACCGGCTCCTTGCCCGGTCGATGGAATACGAAGCTGCCGTCTCCCTTCAAATCTCCGGTTTCGATATAAATCTCCGATTCAACATTCCGGTTTGCCAGAATCCCGTTTCTCTGGAGTGCCTTGCGCACCATGGCATACTTCTGCCCGTGGCCCGCCAAGCGTATCTGGGAGGTATATTCATTGGCTACCCTGAACAGTCCCGTTTCCAAATCAAAGGCAATACCCTTACGGGCAAAGAAGTTGCTCAGGCTGCCGTTCAACGAAAGGTCCTCGGGCGTACCGATAGTTACGCCGTTCACCTTGTCCATCAGCCATATTTTGTCCGCTATCTGCAGGGCCAGTTCCAGGTCGTGAGTAGAAAGGAAAATCGTCTTGTCCGTTTGCCGGCTGAGCTGGTGAAGCAGTTGCATCATCTCTACTTTACTGGGAAAATCAAGGAAAGCTGTCGGTTCATCCAGATAGATGACGGGAGTTTCCTGGGCGAGCGCCTTGGCTATCATCACCTTCTGCCGTTCACCGTCACTCAGCGTATGCACCATGCGGTGTGCCAGATGGGGAATGCCTACCAGGGCGATGGATTTGTCCACCACAGTCTTGTCCTCTTTCGAAAGAGTTCCCCAGAAACCGGTGTAGGGGCTACGCCCCAGACCTATCAGTTCTACGACGGACATATTGCGTATATCGCACTTCTCCGTCAGCACCACACTAATGACGCGCGAAAGCTGCTTGTCGGTATAGTTCCCAATCTCTTTTCCTTCAATAAATATGTTTCCGCCAAGTTTCGGCTGGAAGGCAGACAACGTACGAAGCAGCGTGGACTTCCCCACTCCATTAGCTCCCAACAAGCAAGTCAGCTCACCACTGTTGATTCCGGCGCAAATGCCGTCTGCCACCACTTTCACATCCCCCTTGCCGGGGTAACCGATGGAAAGATTCTCTATATGTATGGTTTCCTTATTCATTCAATTCTCCTTTCCGTTTTCTAAAAAGTACAGAAGCCACTACCGGCGCACCTACCAGTGCCGTCACCGAGTTGACCGGCAAAGCTCCCTCAAAGCCGGGCATACGGGCTATCAGATTGCAGACCAATGCCAGGGAAGCGCCTACCAGCAATGTGGCAGGCATCAACACCCGATGGTCCGAAGAGTGGAAGATGGCACGGCACAGATGGGGAACCGCCAATCCGATAAACATAATCGGACCGCAATAGGCCGTTACAATAGCCACCAGCACACCGGAGCATGAGATAACCAGCAGGCGTGCCCGCTTGATGTTCAGTCCCAGATTGCGTGCATAGCCATCGCCCAGCAGCAACAGATTCATCGTCTTTATCAGCAGGAAGGACAACGGAAGCAGCACAGCCATGATGCAGACAAACAGCACCATCTGGTCGCCCGAAACACGGGCAAAGCTACCCAATCCCCAAATGACATATGCACGTATATCTTCCTCCACACTGAAATATTTCAATACGCCGATGACGGCACTTGCCACATAGCCTATCATCACACCGATTATCAGCAGCGTCACGTTGCCCTTCACCTTCTGGGAGACATAGACAATGAGCGCCATCACAGCCAGCGCACCGATAATGGCGGCAACCGACAAGGCAACCTCGCCCATATACCCCAAACGGCTCAATGCCACACCGCCCATCGCCCCGGACAGCAATACCACACAAGCCACACCCAGGCTGGCACCTGAACTGATGCCCAATACCGAAGGCCCTGCCAGCGGATTGCGGAACACCGTCTGCATCTGCAGACCGCTGACTGACAGCCCTGCTCCCGCCACCAATGCCGTCAACGCTTGGGGCACGCGGGACTTCCAGATAATATTCTGCCAAATAACGGATTCATCCGTATTTCCCCACAATATGTTCCACACGGAGCGCAGAGGAATGTGAACCGACCCCAAAAGCAGGTTCAGCAGGAAAAAAAGAAAGATAGATGCCAGTGTCAGCAACATCAACGGAAGTACGGGTCTTTTTATCATTTCAGCAGTTCGTAGTAAGTCGGTTTATAGTCAGGCAACAAATCGGGATGGAAAGCATGTATCAAGTCTTCCAATACAATTTCGGGCTGCATGGGCATACTTTCGTAGAAGGGTTTCTCACGCATGTTGCAGTATACCACTCCCTTCTCACGAAACGCACGGAAATCGGCATAACGCGGGTCGAGGGACTTCAAGGCATCATACGTGAATGTCCCGTCATAGCTGTTGACAATGCGCCAATAGTCGGCACTCTCCGCCTGGCTATATACGGTTTCAAAATCCAGCGTGACACCTCCCGAACGGGGATCGTCTTTCAAGAAATAATCCGCACCGGCATCACGGAACAGTTCGGCAAGAAAGCTCTTTCCTCCCACTGCATACCAGTTGCCACCCCGTATCTCGCCGCTGAATACCATCGGACGCTTCTTCACGTTGGCAGCCAGCTCCTTCAATTCGTTATAGCGCTTCTCTATCGCAGCAAACTTTTCATTCGCCTCCACTTCCTGGCCTATAAACATGCCGATGAATTTTATCCATTCAGCCTGCCCCAACGGGGTCATCTCCTTATATCCCAAATGGGGAACCAGTGGAATACCGATTTCCCGCATGGCATCATATCCACCCCGCTTGAAAGGAGAGATAAAGATAACATCCGGATTCATGCTCATTATCAATTCATTATCAAAGTTCCCTTCGATACCAATCTTCACGGTCTCGCCGGACTTCAAACGGTCGTTCATCTCCTTGTTGAAGAGATGGCGCGTACTGGTGATGCCCACCACATAATTGCAGGCATCCAGACGGATGAAGTTGGAAAGTTGCAGGGATGTCATACACATGACGTGCTCCACCGGCGTTTCAATCACCGTATAGTCGCTCGGTATGCCGACAGGCTTTATGCCTTTCGGTACCAGCGCATAGTGGAAAGTGCTGCTGCTTTCTTTTTGAGGGTCGTGTATATCCACCAGACGGACATGGTGCGGAAGATATTTCACCGTATAGCCTTTGGCATAGCACGGTACAATGGTAGCTGCCGTGTCTGTCGTAACCGGAGAATAGCCCGTTTCGGAAGAAGATTCGGTAGTAGTCTGTCTTGATTTTAAGCCGCAAGAGGTTACGCATAAAATGCACAGCAGTGCAATGCCTATGGCAGATATCCGGGTCATGACTATTGGGGTTTATAGAATTCGGGCACAATATTCGTCATTTTTGGGGAGATACGCAAATGCTCTTCCTGCAAATTGACGGATATTGTGCCTAAATAATCTTTAAAAGCCCATCAAGTCATTCAGTGCTTCACTCATGCTGGGATGTGTAAAGACAAAATCACGGAGGAAGGTATATTCCTGCCCGGTCTTCATAGCCATTGCCACCAGGTTGATGACCTCACTCGATTCCGGGCCAAACAGCGTACATCCCAAAATCTTGTCCGTATCGGCGTCCACCACCACCTTGAAGAGTCCGTTCGTATCGCCCAAAGTCCTGGCACGCGGAATGGCGACTACCGGCAGCTTGTTGACCTTTATATTCAATCCCTTCTTGCGTGCTTCCGCTTCGCTCAGCCCGATGCGTGAAAGCGGCGGGTCGATGAATACCGAATAGCTCACCGGGTCACGGTCGGACACCTTGCGTTCTCCCGCCCCGAAAAGGTCTTCGCGCAGAATGCGGTAATCATCCAAAGAAATGTAGGTAAACTGCAAACCGCCCTTTACATCACCGATAGCATGTATCTTGGGGTTGGTAGTCTGCAAATAGTCGTCCACCACAATGGCACCGCGCTCATTCACCTCTACACCTGCCGCCGCCAGATTCAAGCCAGCCGTATTCGGACGCCGGCCGGTAGCCAGCAGGATGGCATCTGCGTGTAACTGATGTTCCTCTCCCGTGACCGCATCCCGGTAAATGACGTCAGAGTCTTTCACGGACTGCACGCGTGCATTCAGCCTGAAAACGATTCCTTTCTGTTCCAATACCTCCCGGACACTGTCCGCAATGTCCCGGTCCTCCCGGGATATCAGTTCGGAAGAGCCCTCGAGCACCGTGACTTGCGAACCGAACGAAGCATACATGGAAGCAAATTCTAGTCCGATGTATCCCCCACCTACAATGACGAGCTGTGCCGGCAGCTCAGTCAGTTCCATAATGGAGGTGCTGGTATATACCCGTGGGTTACCTTGTATCCCCTCTATCGGTGGAATGACGGTTTCGGCACCCGTATTGATGAATATCCGGGGAGCTTGCAATTGTAATGTCCCTTCCACCATCCCAACTTCCACCACATCCGGACCTGCAAAGGAGCCGATACCCGTATAGACCGTTATATGAGGATTGTCGGCCAGATTGTGATAATTCTTCTGACGCAGGAAAGAGACGACCTCTTCCTTCCTTGCAATGGACTGACGATAGTATGCCTTCTTGACCTCCCAAGAAGCGTCTTTGTCCGCATGCTTTGCCGCATGCACCAATGTTTTTGTGGGAATGCAACCGATATTGATACATGTCCCTCCGTACATCTTTTCCGAACGCTCCACTACGGCAACGTCCAGCTTCCGTTTTGCCAACTCGGCAGCCAGCGTCTTTCCGCCTTTGCCGAATCCGATGATAATGGCATCATACTGTTTCATACGTCTATTTCCTTAATTGGTTCAATACTCTTTTTGCACTGTCAGACAGTACGACAATGGCACCGGCAAGAATGGCCGTATCCTTGATGACCAAGCGCCCTGCCCCCGTCAGCAACGGAAAGCCGTGCTCCTCGCTTCCCAAGTCGGGCACCCACACCTCAGGGGTTGTCACCAGGAAAGAGAGGGTACCTATTGTCATGACAATGGCCAGTGCAGCTCCCGCCAGTCCGATTTTCGGAGAGAATATCCCCAGAAATGTCAGGATGCCGATGGCCATAATCAGAATGCCCAGACCGTGGGAGAAACCATACGTATTGTTCTCCACGTGCCACTGATGTTTCGCCTCATTGAACTCGCCCTCTTTCAGCTTATACTCCTTGTACTCCGGGGCACTCTTTGTATAAAAGAAGCTCATGAACGGGCTGTTCGCCACAAAAGGGACAATCCCTTCAGCCTCATAATTCCAGAATTTCAACCCACCAATCCATACGAAAATAACCAGGATGGCTACACGAATCAAATTAACACCCAACTTTTGAGTGGAAGCGGCCAGCGTCAACGCAGCCATAAACAAGTTTTGCAATTTCGTTTTCATCTTTGTTCTACTTTTTAAATGGTTTCAGTAATATGACTTGATTTTTGTTTTTGCAAAGTTCCTTGTTTTCCACCACGTACGAAATGGCAATTATTCCGCAACAGTTGGCAATTCTTCCCGTTTCACTCTTTTCCGGTAGTCCGAGACACTCTCGCCGGTCATTTTCTTGAAAAAACGGCTGAACGCGGACAAGTCTTCGAAGCCCAGAATGGAGCTGATTTCCTTAGCGCTTTTGTGGGTATACAGCAGCAATCTCATGGCTTCTGCCTCAATGCGGTCATGAATCACCCGTAAAGGGGAAGGCAACCCGCAGGTCGAGAACAGATTAGAAAGTGTCTTGGGAGAACGGCAAAGAATATCGGCATAATCCTGCACTTGCTTCTTCTCCTTGAAATGCCGGTCCACTAATACGTAATACTGCCGGATGATGTCAAACGTCTTTTCTTTCTCCTGCCCCACCCCAAAACGCTGGCGCGCAATGCGTGTGCAGGTAATGATGAAACGTTTCAAGACAATCCGCAGCATCTCCTCCTGCAGGTTGTCATGGATGACCGATTCCTGCCGGAAAATGCGGACTATGTCATGCAGGTTGGAAGACTGCCCGGCAGAAAGTGCCAGTTTCATCACCTTGGAAGAGCCATAAAAAAGGAATCCATTGCAAGAGACCTCGTTGTCATGTCCATAGATGCAATAAAAATTGCTGTTGAATACAAACGTCAGGTATTCACCGTCCACCTCTTTTACCTCCAGGTGATGCAACGGGGTCAAGGTCACGATTTCATCCTTTTCCAGGCGCATGGGGATATGGTCTATTTCCAGAGTCAGCGTACCGCTCTGTACCCAAATGAATTTATACAGAGTCTTGTCACGTTGCAGCGACGCACGCTCATGGTAGCTGGAAGTCATGGCTATGTTGCCATTCAAGCGGGTGTTCAGTTGATAATCCATAAAAAACAGATTGTTTTAGTAAATAACAAAGATAGCGAATATCTTGTTTGCTACTGATTATTTCCCCACTTTTGTAGCCGTTTTGCTGTTCTTTAATTTTTAACCTTTAATGCTTCATGCAAATGTTCCCCGTCATATTTGTATCTCTCGGTCCCGGCGAGCCGGAACTGATTACCGTAAAAGGCTTGAAAGCCCTGCAGACAGCCGACTGTATATTCTGTCCCGAGACACTGGCCAAAGATGGAAACAGAGTTTCACGCGCAGCCGACATCCTATTGCAACTCGACATTCCGGAAAACACGGTGCACCGCTTTCCACTCCCCATGAGCAAACAGCGCGAAAAAGCCCTGAGCGCCTACGACGAGGTCTATATGGAGAGCTCCACCCTCCGGCAACAAGGAAAGAAGGTCTGTATCGTTGCCGAAGGAGATGCCGGATTCTACTCTTCCATACATTATGTATATGACAAACTGCAGGCAGACGGCATCCCCGTGAAGCACATCCCCGGTATCCCCGCCTTCATTGCCGCCGGCGCACTGGGCGGGCTCCATGTGGCCAGCCAGGAAGAGCGGCTGACGGTGATACCCGGCATTACTACGACAGAAGAGATAGAGAAACTGACAAGCGAAAACAGTGCGGTTGTCATCATGAAGCTGTCCAGATGCACCGATGAGATTCACCGCTGCATCCGCCTGTATCCCGAATACCGGTATCACTATTTTGAGAATGTAGGCACTCCGGAAGAGAAGTATATCAATGACAGCAAGCGGATAGCGACCATCCGCTTCCCCTATTTTTCCCTGCTTATCATTCGTACAGAGACCTTTTGAGCCCGATTTAATACAATTTCGCACGCCATAGGCATTATTTTAATGAAAATGGGTTACCTTTGCGCCGTTGAAATATAAAAAAGATAAGAACATGAAGAAAGTCGTTTTTTATATGATGCTGCTGGTTATGAGCATCGGTTATGCCTATGCACAAGGAAAGGCAGACATCAAATTCGAACAGACCACCCACAACTTCGGCACATTCTCCGAAAACAGTCCTGTGGTCAGCTACACCTTTAAGTTTACGAACGTAGGCGATGCTCCGCTTGTCATCCATCAGGCTGTAGCTTCCTGCGGATGTACCGTTCCCGAATATTCACAAGAACCGATAGCACCGGGAAAGACTGGAACAGTGAAAGTAACTTATAATGGAACCGGAAGATACCCCGGACACTTCAAGAAATCCATTACCCTGCGCACCAATGCCAAAACGGAAATCATGCGATTATTTATCGAAGGGGACATGACCGCTAAAGATGCCAAATAAGCATTTTACCATACAGAATTAAGGAGATTTTTTTAAATCTCCTTTTTTTTTGCTTTCTTTGCCTAAAATGCGAAGATAGGCTGCACCTCAGCAGAATAATAATGAGCTTGCTCATTTTATCCAGCATTCGGTTTGCACTTTCTTTGAAGTCTATTAAAGAAAAACATAAAACTACAAAACCTATGAAACAAGAAGAAGAACCTATTACCGGACTACCGGAAAATGCGTTCCGTGAATTGAAACCGGGAGAAGTGTACAACCCTCTGATGAGCCCGGATAAGAAGTATTCAGAAGTAAATGCCTGGTCGGTGACATGGGGTATTCTGATGGCCATCCTCTTTTCGGCCGCAGCCGCCTATCTGGGGCTGAAGGTGGGACAAGTATTCGAAGCCGCCATCCCCATCGCCATCATTGCCGTCGGCGTATCGGGTGCCGCCAAACGCAAAAACGCATTGGGCGAAAACGTCATTATCCAGTCTATCGGTGCCAGCTCGGGCGTCATCGTGGCAGGTGCCATCTTCACCCTTCCGGCACTCTATATTCTCCAAGAGACCTATCCGAAAGAAATCACCGTCACCTTTGCACAAGTCTTTATCAGTTCCCTGCTGGGAGGTGTGCTGGGTATTCTCTTCCTTATCCCCTTCCGCAAATATTTCGTGAGCGACATGCACGGCAAGTATCCCTTCCCCGAGGCGACAGCCACCACACAAGTGCTCGTCTCCGGTGAAAAGGGCGGCAGCCAGGCAAAACCATTACTCATGGCTGGTATTATCGGAGGTCTATACGACTTCATCGTGGCAACCTTCGGCTGGTGGAACGAGAATTTCACTACCCGCGTATGCGGCTTCGGCGAAATGCTGGCCGAGAAAGCCAAGCTGGTATTCAAGGTTAATACGGGTGCTGCCGTGCTCGGTCTGGGTTATATTGTGGGACTGAAATACGCGTCCATCATCTGTGCCGGCTCACTGGCCGTATGGTGGATTATCATCCCCGGTATGTCCATGATTTGGGGAGATTCCGTACTGAACCAATGGAACCCCGAAATCACGGCAACCATAGGCGCTATGGCTCCGGAAGAAATCTTCAAATACTATGCCAAGAGCATCGGTATCGGTGGCATTGCCATGGCAGGTATCATCGGCATTATCAAGTCTTGGGGCATCATCAAGAGTGCCGTAGGACTGGCTGCCAAGGAAATGGGAGGTAAGTCCAACGTGGAAGCCAGTGTGAAACGCACACAGCGGGACATCTCTATGAAGATTATCGCCATCGGTTCCATCATCACGCTGCTGCTGGTTGTTCTCTTCTTCTACTTCGATGTGATGCAGGGCAACTTGACACATACCATTGTAGCTATCCTGCTTGTTGCAGGTATCGCTTTCCTGTTCACCACCGTGGCAGCCAATGCCATTGCGATTGTGGGCACAAACCCCGTATCCGGAATGACGCTGATGACATTAATCCTGGCATCCGTAGTCATGGTAGCCGTAGGGCTGAAAGGTCCCGAAGGGATGGTTGCGGCACTGGTGATGGGCGGTGTTGTATGTACGGCACTGTCCATGGCGGGAGGCTTCATCACAGACTTGAAAATCGGTTACTGGCTGGGTAGCACGCCTGCCAAGCAGGAGACCTGGAAGTTCCTCGGAACCATCGTTTCTGCCGCTACCGTAGGTGGTGTAATGATTATCCTAAACAAGACATACGGTTTCACCAGCGGACAGCTGGCCGCTCCGCAAGCCAATGCCATGGCGGCCGTTATCGAACCGTTGATGAACGGTGTGGGTGCGCCCTGGCCGCTCTACGGTATCGGTGCAGTGCTGGCCGTCATCCTCAATTTCTGCAAGATTCCCGCACTGGCATTTGCATTGGGTATGTTCATCCCATTGGAACTGAATGTTCCGTTGGTAGTGGGCGGTGCCATCAACTGGTACGTGACCAGCCGCAGCAAGGATGCCGCTCTCAATGCCGAACGCGGGGAGAAAGGTACCCTGCTTGCCTCCGGTTTCATTGCCGGCGGTGCATTGATGGGCGTGGCAAGTGCTGCCATGCGTTTCGGAGGAATCAACCTCGTAAACGATGCATGGTTGCAGAACACCTGGTCCGAAGTGCTGGCGCTGGGTGCTTATGCCATTCTGATATTCTACCTCATCAAAGCTTCCATGAAAACCAAATAACTTTTAAATACCAAGAACATGAAAAAGATTCTACTTTTATCTTTTCTATTTGCAGCGACCATGTTATCTGCACAAAAGCCCGTTGAGCTGCCCCTATGGCCCAACGGTGCCCCCAATAACAACGAACTGACCAATTCCGGACAGAACCATAACAACGAATGGGTGTCCGATGTCACCACCCCTACCCTTACGGTGTACCCTGCCTCCCACCCCAACGGCATGGCCATCATCATGTGTCCGGGAGGCGGCTACGGGGGGCTGGCCATGAAGCACGAGGGACACGACATGGCTCCCTGGTTCAACACACAAGGCATCACCTATGCAGTACTGAAATACCGTATGCCCAACGGGCACCATGAAGTGCCCCTTTCCGATGCCGAACAAGCCATCCGCATGGTACGCGAACATGCCGCCGAATGGGGTGTCAATCCTCAGCGTGTAGGCATCATGGGCGCTTCTGCCGGCGGCCATCTGGCAGCTTCGCTTGCCACACTATACAGCAGTGACAAGACCCGTCCCGACTTCCA
This sequence comes from Bacteroides sp. AR29, assembly GCF_900217715.1. Taxonomy (NCBI): domain Bacteria; kingdom Pseudomonadati; phylum Bacteroidota; class Bacteroidia; order Bacteroidales; family Bacteroidaceae; genus Bacteroides; species Bacteroides sp. AR29. Next base: position 12,493 of record NZ_OBMS01000016.1, on the reverse strand, counting down.
GATCTTGTTCTATCCGGTGATTTCCATGCAGAAAGGCGTTACCCATGGAGGTTCCCGTAAGAACCTTATCGGAGAAAATCCATCTCAGGAACTGGAACAAAAATACTCCCTCGAAAGGCAAGTGTCCCCACGCACTCCGCAAGCTTTCATCATGCTTTCTTCGGACGATGACGCAGTGCCGCCCATCAACGGCATCGGTTACTTCCTTGCCCTGCGCGACCATAAAGTACCTGCCAGCCTGCATGCCTACCCCACCGGCGGACATGGCTGGGGATTCCGGGACAACTTCACCTACAAGCGTCAATGGACGGAAGAACTGGAGAAGTGGTTGCGTGAAGGGCTCGTATTCCCGGTCTCTGAACCTACCACAAAGAAATAAAAGCAATTATGAATAAAAAGTATTTTTTACTCACTTGCCTCGCAGCGTTTCCCTTTGGCCTGACTGCTCAGGAGAACAATCGCTACGAAGAGATTACCAACCCCAAGCTGACAAGCATCAACCGGGAGCCTGCCCGCAGCACGTTCACCTCCTACGTCACGGAGGCTGATGCCGTCATCAATGACCGCAAGAACGGAACATTCCGCTTGTCCCTTAACGGGAAATGGAAATTCCATTATGTGGAAACCTTCGCCGACCGCCCCACGGACTTCATGATGGACCGTGTGGACGCCAGCCGCTGGCCGGACATCAATGTACCCGGAAACTGGGAGTTGCAGGGATTCGGTACGCCCATCTATGTGAACCAGCCTTATGAATTCTGTTCTTCGGGCTATCCTCCTTATTGGGACAAGCCCAATCCTCCATACGTTCCCCAAGAATGGAATCCCACCGGCACCTACCGCCGCGAGTTCACTCTTCCGGGAGACTGGGACGATAAGGAAATTTTCCTGAGTGCCGACGGCGTACGCGGGGCAGCCTTCTACTACCTCAACGGCAAGTTTGTAGGCATGAGTAAAGATGCAAAGACTCCGGCGCGTTTCAACGTCAGCGCCATTGCCAAGAAAGGGAAGAATGTCATTGCCATTCAGATACACCGCTTTTCCGATGCCAACTATCTGGAATGCCAGGACTTCTGGCGCATCAGTGGTATCGAACGGGACATTTACTTATATGCCCAGCCTCAAATCCATCTCACGGACTTCAAGGTGGAGTCTCCTTTGGATGAGAACTACCGGAACGGTATCCTCAAGGTAAAGGTGCAGTTTACCAATGAAAGCGGACAAAATTCCCCATTTGTCGTTGGTTACCGCCTGCTGGACAAGAACGACCAGCAGATAGCCCAGTCCTCTACTCAGGTCAGCGGTGACCAAACGGAAGTGGAATTCACCAAGAAGACCATCCAGGAACCCCTGCAATGGACAGCCGAAACGCCCAACCTCTATACCCTCGTCGTCAGCTTGAAGCGCCCGAACGGAGATGTGATTGAAGCGACAAGCTGCAAAGTAGGTTTCCGTACAGTGGAAATCAAGGACAAGCAACTGTTGGTAAACGGACAACCTATCCTCGTGAAAGGCGTGAACTATCACGAACACAACGAGAATACCGGTCACTATGTCTCCGAAGAACTGATGAAGAAAGATTTCGAGCTTTGGAAGAGATACAATGTCAATACCGTCCGCACCTGTCACTATCCCCAGCAGGAACGTTTCTACGAACTCTGTGACGAATATGGTATCTACGTCATCGACGAAGCCAATATAGAAAGCCACGGCATGGGTTACGACCTGCGTGTAGGCGGCACGCTGGGAAACAATCCGCTCTTCATGAATGCCCACCTCGACCGTACCATGAATATGTACGAACGGGACAAGAACCATCCGTCAGTCATCATCTGGTCGCTGGGCAACGAAGCCGGAAACGGATTGAATTTCTACGTTACCTACAACACCTTGAAGACGCTCGACAGTCGTCCCATCCAGTATGAACGCGCACTGTTGGAATGGAATACGGACATCTACTGCCCGATGTACGCTTCCCCTTCCTATCTGGAAAAGTATGCCCGGAACAAGGAGATGACGCGTCCCCTCATTCTTTGCGAGTATGCCCATGCCATGGGCAACAGCCTCGGCAACTTCCAGGACTACTGGGACATCATCGAGAAATATCCTATCCTCCAGGGCGGCTGTATCTGGGACTGGGTAGACCAGGGCTTTGCCGCCAAGACAGACGACGACCGTAAATACTGGACCTATGGCGGCGATTATGGCGAGAACGGCACGCCCTCCGACGGCAATTTCTGCATCAACGGCGTGGTATACCCCGACCGCAGTGTCAAGCCGCAGACAGAAGAGATGGGAAAAGTATACCAGAACATCAAGTTCCTTGATTTCGACAAGCAGACTTCCACCGTGAAAATCCGCAATGATTTCTCCTTCACCAATCTCGACAAGTACGACTTCTACTACATCATCCGCGACCACGGAAAGGAAGTCTACCGTGGCAAGATTGAAAATATCCATGCCGCACCGGGCAAGACGGTAACCACCGGCTTCCTGAACGGCATACCCAAAGAGAAACAGACAACGGGAGATGTGCGTATCGAGTTCTATGCAGCCATCAAGACGGCAGAGCCTTTCCTCCCGGCCGGCACGGTCATCGCACGCGAACAGACCTACGTCCATACTTTCTACAAGAAAGAGGCTACGGCACAGCAGCCCGCCACTTCTAAGGAAGAGGGAAATTTGGTGGCGTTCTCCGGTCCCGACTTCAAAGCCACCTTCGACAAGCAAAGCGGTCTGCTCACCTCCTATTTATACAAGAAGCACGAGTACATACTGAACGGTCAAGGTCCCCGCCCATTCTTCTGGCGTGCACCGACGGACAATGATTATGGAGCCAACCTCCCCGTCCGCCTCAAAGCCTGGAAAGAGGCAAGCTATCAAGAACCAAAAGCCGAAAGTTTCCAAGTGACTCCGGGCAGCAATGCCACGACAATAAAGGTGACCTACCGTTTTCCACAGACAGATGCCCGTTGGGACATCACCTATAAGATATATGCCAGCGGAGTCATCAAGGTAGACAACCGGTTCGTGGCCGAAGGAGACCAAGCTCCGATGATACCGCGTGTGGGCCTGCGGATGCAGTTGCCGGAAAGCTTTACAGACTTGACCTACTACGGTCGCGGTCCGAAAGAGAATTACCGAGACCGCCGTACCTCCCAGTTCATCGGAGAGTACGCCATCCCGGTCAAGGATATGTACGAGCCGTATGTCCGCCCACAGGAGAACAACCATCGCACGGACATCTATTGGTGCGCCCTTACCGATAAGACGCAACGTGGTTTGCTGCTCATCGCCGACCGCACCTTTGAGCTGAACACCTCCAACTATCCCCTGGAAAGTATGGACAGCGGCGATACGATTGACAACAGCGCTCCGCGTACCGAAAAGACCCATCACCGCCACCTCACCGACCCTCTGCCGGAAAAGATGGTCGATTTGTTCATTGATTACCGCATGATGGGTGTCGGTGGAGACGACAGTTGGGGCGCAACCGCCCATGAGCCCTATCTGATTCGTCCGGGCAAAGAGAACGCCATTGAATACGGTTTCTCCCTTGTTCCGTTCGATAAAAAGGAGGATTATAAATATTTAATCCGGCAATATTGAATTTAATCCCTCCGGATTAAGCTTTTATAAAAAGGATGTAGTAAATTTGCTGCATCCTTTTTACGTTCAAGAACAATAATAATCAAAAGAAAGAAAAATGAAAACAATGACTAAATTTATGTTCAGCGCCCTCTGCGCCGCAGCCATGGTAACTTCCGTTTCTGCCCAGGGAGGGAAAGATATGTTGAGCAATGGAATAAAGTATCTGGATGTGCCATACGTAGCCCATACGCTGGAGGCTGATGGTCCCGAAGAACTCGTCATCAACTGCGATGAGGTAGACTGCACCACGCTGGTGGAATATGTGCTGGCAGAGACACTCACCCCCAAATTGGCCGACGGAGACATCTCGGAAAGCGCTTTCGCCGATAACCTGCAAAAAATCCGTTACCGTGACGGTAAAATCGACGGGTACACTTCCCGCCTGCATTATATTGCCGACTGGATAAACAATGGCGTACGCAACGGCTTCCTTCAAGATGTAACGGGCGCCATGAGTCCCGACACCGAACGGTTGTCCATCTCCTACATGTCTTCCCACCCCCAACTCTACAAGCAGCTGGCAAATTCTCCGGAGAACATAGCCAAAATGAAGAAGATTGAACAATCCTTGTCCGGCAAGGAAATTCACTATCTTCCCAAAGCCAAACTTCCCGCCGATGGTCTCCCGTGGATTAAAGACGGCGATATCATAGCCATCACCACCAACACTCCGGGGCTGGACGTAGCCCACATGGGAATCGCTTTCTATGCAGATGGCAAACTCCTGCTGGTACACGCTTCCTCTACCGACAAGAAAGTGGTCGTCTCCAAAGTCCCCTTGTCCCAAATGCTGAAAGACAATAATAAGTGGACGGGAATACGGGTGCTGAGGATGAAGAAATAAAATGAAATACTATAATATGGAAAAGGCGATGAAGATTTGATTCTCCATCGCCTTTTCCGTATATAGGATTGTTCGTTCCTATTCCTCCACGACAATATATTCATCAATATTCCGTGTTTCTTTACTGAAGTTCACACCTACTTTCACTAATTTCCTGCCATCCAAGGTATAAGGAATCAGATACCCCTTCTCATCTATTTGTTTCAGAGCTGCGTCGGCCGTACCGTCCAGTTTGAACTCAAAAACATAAATAGCGGTAGGGGTATGAACTACTGCGTCCGCACGGCCGCGGCTGCTGCGAACCTCGGACCGGATGAACTGTCCCAGCAAAGTAAACACTACATGAAAAATAACCTGATAATGACGTTCCGTATCATCACTCAACTCGTACGGAATACCGGAGAAGAATATCTTAAGACGCTCCATAAACGCCTCCACATCCCCACTCTTCAATTCACGCATGAATTTAGCGATGTGGAAACCAGTCTCATCATTGGATACATTGGTATAATAGGGTACCAGAAAATTCAGAAAGCCGTAACGAACCTCATCATTTGGAAAGCCTAAAGTGTATAGCTTCACATCATCATCATACCCTTTTATGGTCAAATAACCACTTTGATAAATCATCGGAAGAGGATTATTTGTTTCCGCACGATATTCAGAGAAAGCGGAAGCCAGCACTTCCACTCCATCTATCAATAGACGTATATCGTAATCACTCTGCTTCAGCAAGTCAACCAAGTAAGTAGGTGTACCGGTCTGAAACCAATAGTATCCCATCTCTTCTGCATCAAAAGCATTCAATACACTGAACGGATTGAACATTCCTACACCTTCCGGATGAAAATGATAACCATCATATTGACGTTCCATCAAATCAATCACTTCTTGTAAGGATATCCCTCTTCGTTTAGCCAGTCTCTCAAGTTCCGGCAGAAAGGTTTTCACCAACTCCTCTTTGGTAATACCACACAAAGCAGCGTAAGGAGACTTCATGCTGATATCATTCAGCTGATTCAAGTCACTGAACACACTTACTTGCGCAAACTTGGTCACTCCGGTCAGGAAAACAAAACGAAGATAACGGTCAGCGCTCTTCAAGACACCGTAGAATGCTTTCAATGTTTTCCGATACTCATCCAGCAAGTTCTCATCCAAGACCGCTTGAAGCAATGGCTTGTCATACTCATCAATCAGCACAACAACCTGCTTTCCCGTCAGCGTGCATGCCTGCTCTATCACGTAAGCAAAACGCTCTTCCGGACTACGGTCTTTCTTCTCCTGACCATAGAGCAGCTCCCATTTCTCCAGATACTGATTAAGCATAGCCGTCAGGTCAGCAGCAGTTTCATATTTCCGGGCATTCAAATCCAAGTGCAAAACCGGGTATTCTTCCCATTCCTTTTCCAGCTGTTCGATGGCCAAACCTTGAAACAGCTCCTTGCGTCCTTGAAAGTAGGCTTCAAAGGTAGAAAGAAGCAGGCTCTTGCCAAAACGACGGGGACGGCTCAAGAAATAAGGAGTAGAAGTAGATGCTATTTGATAAATCATAGCCGTCTTATCTACATAAAGAAAATTCCCTTCACGAAGTTTATCAAAAGTCTGTATGCCTATCGGTAGTTTACGCATCTGTTCCATGTTATTATAACCTGATTGGTGTATGACAAAGGTACGATTTATATTTCAAAAATAAGACGAAAGGCGATGGAGATTTTAGTCTCCATCGCCTTTCATTATTTTACTAATCATCATTTCAGCATTACTCACGTAGACTGGTGCAATCCGAAATATTTCTTCATAAAACAGATATAAAGAAAACAAAGCAAAAGAATTATACCTGCCAAATACCAATAACCATAACCCAAGCACGTTATATATCCTACGATTATGATTGCCTGCACTGCCATGTAAAAAGAAGAAACCATTACATGAGGAACTTTCAGTTCATTCGCCATTATCTGATACAGATGTTTGCGATGCGGCAAGCCGATATTCTCATGAAGCATCAGACGGTGAATGATAGTCAGTACACTGTCAACACCATAAACGGATAAAAGAACTATCCAGCTGAAATCACCCGTTCCAATGATAAGTCTTCCTATCAAGAAAAGAAGGATGAAGGCAATGCTCACCGAACCCACATCACCCGCAAAGCATTTGGCACGCTTGCGGAAATTGAAGAAGCAGAAGACAAGAACGGAACAGATAACAGTATAAATGAAATCCGCTTCCACAAAAGTAACCACCTCCTTATTGATATAGGCCAACGCAGCAAGAATAACCAGAGAATAACCGCCGGTTATGCCGTTAATGCCATCCATAAAGTTGTAGGCATTGATGATGCCCGTACAAACGATCAATGCAATGAGTATCCACCACCACGACAAGGAGAATAATCCCCACTGATAAAACATCAACGCCATAGCCGAGAAATGAAAAAGCAGTCTTGTTATTTGTTTGGTGGGTTTTATGTCATCCGCAAAACTGATGAACGTCACCAAAGTCAATGCCAGCACAAACCAAGAGTACTCAAAACCACTCGCCAGAAAATAAGCCAATGTACCGAAGTAGAAGATAATTCCCCCACCGCGTAAAGTCACTTTAGTATGAGAACTCCGCTCATTAGGTTTGTCGATGATATTGCACTTATCTGCTATCTTAAAATAAAAAAGTTCTGCCAGAAATAGCAGAACCAAGACTGTCAAATAATACATCTTAAGTAAGAAATTAGGACCTGTTCATGTTATTAGCATCCGTCATGCAGAGCATAGCGAAGCATCTACTCTCTTTATGGACATACAACAAACACAGTATATAATAGTTAAACATGAGTAACAAACGACTTTATCGTTTTCACGATTCCCTCTTCCGCCTTCACCGGCATTTTGTCAATGCCAAGGGCAGCCTTTATCTTCGCATTACTCACCACATAATTCTCCGTCAACTTCTGCAAGCGTTCCGTATTCAAAGGCAGATGAAGCAAAGTTCCAAGGCGGGCACAAAACTCCATCATCCGCTTATTCATCCTCCAGATATGTGGCTTGCGCCCCAAAACCACACACATCAAAGATATCAGCTCATTTGTGGACAAGGCTTCATCATCCCCCATATGATAAATACCACTCGCTGCGTTTTTCACCAGCAATCCTTCCACCACATAGCAAAGATTGTCAATCGAAGTAAATGAGCGTCTGTTCTCAAAACTTCCCAACGGCCAGGGAATACCTTTCTTCACTACATTGTAAAGCAGATTCAAGTTTCCCTTATTGCCGGGACCATGAATCATGCAGGGACGCAAGATATACACCTGCTTGCCATCAGCCACCTTCAATTCTTCCCTCCTTTTTAGTTTCGAGAGAATGTATTCTTCCGCCCTTATCTTGCTTTCTCCATAAGGCCCTACCGGAGCCGGTATTACGTCCTCCGTCAGTATGTCTCCAAATACACTGTCAGCAGCGGCTTTCACCGAACTGAAGAATACAAATTTCTTTGCAGACGATTCCAGAAAGAAATCGAATATTTTTTGGGTCAATCCGGTATTGATATCAAAATATACCTGAGCGGCAGACTGATTCTTCGTATCATGTGCCTTGCCTGCCAGATGGATAATGGCATCAAAATGGGGAAGATTCTGCATCGGGAAAGAAATAGTCTCAATATCCTTCCAAGAGAAAGTCTTTATTACTCCCTCTTTTTCGGGAGTAATGATATCTAATCCATAAAGGTTATGACATTCCTTTAGGGCAACAACAAGATTGGAGCCCACAAAACCGTGGATACCAGTAATCAAAATATTCATATTGAGGATAAACTAATTAATTAAACTTCAGATATCTCCTCCAAATAACGTTTCACTATTTTACTTTCAGCAAATTCAGCTATCATCTTTTTACGCCCATTCAATCCCATATCCTTTATTTTCCATTCCGGCATATTTAAAATCATTTCCATTTTAAAGGCTAAATGTTCAATATCCTTCGGCTTGCACAATACCCCATTATAGCCATCTTGTATAACATCCCTGCAACCAACATTATCCGTAGCAAGTACCATACGTCCCATGGCACAAGCTTCCATTAAAGAACGAGGTACCCCTTCTCCATAGAATGTAGGCAAAAGTATACAGTCAGCTTCCTCAATATTCGGACGCACATCAGATACAGAACCTAAAAAATGCACAAGACCTTCCTTCTCCCATTTTCTAATCTCTTCTTCTGAAATCACATCTTTACTTAATCCGTCAACCAACCCAAGCAATCGTACTTCAAAATTAGATATTCCTTTCTGGTGAAGTAGTTTTACCGCTTTAGCTATAAGTTCCACCCCTTTCTCACGAAGCATCCGTCCCATATACAAAAAGATAAAAGGGTTATTGCGCCTATACTCTTTATAGCTAAAGAAATTTATATCGACTCCTTCACCTGGAAGAATCACCAACCTTTCCTTACTAACTATCTTTTTCAAAAGAAATGCCCGATAATCATCTTCATTCAGTACCCACACTTTCTGGGGGTATTTAAAAGCACACTTATACAACAGCCATACAATACGAGATATTATGCCACTATTCTGAAACACAGAACCAGTTCCCGGGACCACCGCCAAAGAAGGAATCTTATTTACTTTTGCCGCCAAAGACCCATAAATATTAGGCTTGATTGTGTAGTGAACTACATAATCTGGTCGCAATTGTTTATAAACGTTCCAGTATAAAAACAATAGTTTCAAATCTCCTAATGCCGAAAACTTAGCACCCATCTCATAAGGAATATGAGTAATTCCTACTTCTTGTATTCTTTCTACATATTCTTCATATGGTGCAGGAGACATCACATAGGCCTCATATCCTTGAGTAACAAATGCCTTTGCTACCGATAGACGAAAAATGCAGAAGCAACGTGTTGAGTTGTCTACAAATAATATTTTTTTTGACATGTAAGATTGTTTTTTAGCACAGAATTCTTTTTACATTTTAAAATACAAATGCAAAAGCAACAGTATAAAATAAGAATATCCCTTTGAAGAATAGTTTTCAATATCCTACAGCACAGTGTTCCGTTATTTTTTTAGAACATCCTATATTATGCAGATATACAGAAGTTAACAATGTAATTTAGAGAAAATGGATTTGAAATTACAGATTCATTATGAGTATTCTGTAGAAATCCGAATTCTCTCATTTTCAAGAGTGATTTTTCATTATGAAGAGTTTTAACTTCACCCGATTTTAACGGGACACTAATGAGCCTATAACTTAATTAATTGTTTAGTCGCAGGTGTATGGATAGCTCTATATATACTTTATCGTTACCCATACAGCTTACAAATCTTTCCAAATGGAAATTTTCCTTAAAACATCTACTATCTGATATTCAAAATTATATCCTTTTGAAAGAGTCTTCAGTTCTTCTGAAGGACTATAAATAATATATTCCTTATCCACTATGAGTAAAAACGATAACTACTTACCTAAAAGATAAGGGATAACAAAGGAAGTATTCACAATGTGAAGTATATTCTTCATCTACAGAAACGTCTCTCAATTTACTATAAGGGACTAACTATTATTCAAATAAATTTTATTCCATGAAGAACAAATCTTGTTTAGATCATACTTTAGTACCGCATGATAATTCTTCTGGCTTAACATTTCACGTTCTTCAGCAGAGAGCTTATATATCTCTTTCATTTTGCAAAACAACATTTCCGAATTATGTATAGGTACTACATAACGATCGTCATTCAAAGCTTCTTTTCCACACTCGGTTGTGACAATTGGTAATCTCATGGCCATAGCCTCTATTACAACCATAGGAAAACCCTCCCACGCAGAAGATAGTACAAAACAATCAGCGATATTATAATATTCTACAATATTTTCTTTCACACCAAGCAGCAACACTTTACCCAAAAGCCCCAATTTCTCTATTTCCGTTTCTAGTTGTTCACGCAACGGACCATCTCCAGCTATCAATAATTTTACATTCGGCTGTTCCGATTCCAATCGTTTAAAAGCCTGAATCAGATTACTTTGATCTTTTGCATGGGTAAGCCGTCCCACATTCAAGAAAATAAAATCGGATTCCATATCCATTTGTTTCCTTAAATCCTTTGTCGTTACAAAAGATGTGTATTTTTTCAAATCAATTCCATTATACATCACAATACTGTTTTTTCGTTTAAACGCCCCTTGTCTAACAAAATAATCAGTAGCTTCTAACGAAACATTTGTATTCAGATTGGTTAATCTATCAGTAACTCTATACAACCACATCCGAAACCGACTTTCAATATTTTTATTATGCTCAGTAGTAATCAGATATGCTATAGCATAATGAATACGACAGCACCTCATAAAGACATTGGCATGAAACATGTGCGCATGAACCACATCAGGACTGAACTCTTTCAAAATCCTCCTCATGAGAATTTGTGCTTTCACAAATCCCCAAAAGCTTTTGGTCATATCAAGCCCCCAGACTTTTATGCCACTATTGATTTTTTCTTTATGCTGATTGCTCCCAGACAAATACACTATACCTACTTTATTGCCCAAAGAATGAAACGTATTGGCCAAATTAATTGTGACAACTTCCGCACCTCCGACACCAAGTCCTGTAATTACATATAATACATTCATAACACTACAACTTTGATTTCTGTATGGAATATACATAGCATTGCAATAATCTTAGCAATGCTTTTAGTTTGCCTAATATTGGCACGACATCATATCCTAATAATTCACGATAGTATAATTGAAAGCCAATAGGATTACGTTTAAGGTTTTTTTTAAAATTATGTGTCAGCCCATCATCTAAGTATTCAAATAATATATACCTTCATCAATAAAGAGCAACTTGTACTTCAATGACAATCTGTTCCAAATCAATGCTTCCGGAACAAAATTTTCACCATCGATTTCGGGGAAAGGATATTTACTCAATACTTCTGTCTTAAAAACCTCAGCCTTATCTCCTGTTGCAGTATACTTATACGACATCATTAGTGAATCAGACAAAATAGTCTGCTTAGGAAATGGGGTTCCTACTATTTTGCCGGTATTATAGTACTTCTTCCTAAAACATAATCCACCGATATAGTCTTCATTTATGGAAGCAGCATAAAGTATGATACGCTCCACTGCAAAATTCTCCAGATAATCATCACTATCAACAATAAAGAATAAACTACCACGAGCCAACGACACCCCTCTGTTTATAGCCCGATGCTTTCCCCCATTAGGTTGTGAAAAGAAACGTATATCAATTTTAGCTTCATCGATAAACTGTTGGATAACTGTCTTTATATTATCAGTACTACCATCATCGATAACCAACCATTCAAATGCCATAGATGTTTGTTTACATAAACTTTGATATAAAGCACTTATGATATATGCCCTATTATAAACTGGAGTGAATATTGTTATCATCATAAAGAAGAATTTATTGCTTCATACAAAACATTTATAGCATTTGAATTATCCCGTTTCTCTTTTTTCAAGTTAGAGATATACTTTTGCCGCTTCTCCACATTTATCGCCAAATCCTCAATGGCAGCAGCCAAGCTTTCTGCATCCATCTCACAAACAGAAGCATTCCAATTATCTTCAAACTGATCCGACACAGTAGAAAAACAAGTGGAAAATCCAGTGTAAGCTGCCCCCTAAAACCAAGCGATTCTGCCCCCTTAAAACATTCAACAATGCCCCCTTAAAAAGTCTTGACCGATGGGGTTATTATTATTTTAGTTTATTTCCCTCTGTATGCAGCCATTTTACGGACACTTTCTCCTGTCAGCTCAATCCGGTGCGCCGTATGTATAATACGATCCATAATGGCATCTGCTACTGTAGGGTCTCCGATTGCATCATACCAATTGTCCGTTGGCAGTTGCGAGGTGATGATGATGGACTTGCGCCCATGTCGGTCCTCTATTATATCGAGCAGGATGGGTCGTTCCTTGGCATCAAGGTTCACAAGGAAGAGGTCA